>NZ_JAVBXD010000009.1 GCF_030756675.1 Bacillus multifaciens | reverse complement strand
GGCGAGAGCATCTGGCCATGCATAGAAGCGGTCAGTGCCTTTTCCTGCCACATGCGAAGTGAAAACAAAGGGAGAAAGCGAGTGGAAGCTCCTTTTTTTCTGCATAGCAGCAATCTATATGTCGGAAAATCAAAATGAATTTATATAGTATTTCTAAACAATTCGTTTGTATATATTCTTACTGTTCTTGAAAAAAACTTAAGTATATTTTAATTGTTCGAATTATTTAAAATCTTTAAATGGAATTAAGTTAATATTTGGTATAATAATATGGTAACTATAATTTATAGGAGGGGAAATTCACTCATGAAAAATGAAACGTTACACAGTATGGATGATGTAATTACAATGTTAGACTCTCTATTAAGATCTCCTGAACCATTTTGGAATCAATTCTATTCTGACCGTGATAAAGAAGTCCCTTTCTTTGTGAATGTACCAGATGAAAATTTAGTTTCATATTTTGATAGAAAGATGATTCAGAAAGGAAAAGTGTTGGAGTTTGGTTGTGGTCCTGGCCGAAATGCTTTGTATTTAGCAAAAACAGGTTGTGAAGTAGACGCAGTTGATTTATCAGAAGAAGGGATAAAATGGGCGAAAGAAAGAGCGGCTGAGCAAGATGTGTCAGTTCATTTTATCTGTAAATCTATTTTCGATTTACAAGTCGAAAACCAATATGATTTCGTATATGATTCGGGTTGTTTACACCATATCCCGCCTCACCGAAGAATCCATTATGTCGAATTAGTGAAGAAAGCATTAAAGCCAAACGGGTATTTTGGTTTAACATGTTTTGCTGCTGGGGAACTAGACGAAAAAAATGGTTCGGAAATATCAGATTGGGATGTATATCGGGGCTGGAGCTTGCAGGGAGGAATTGCGTATTCAGAAGAGAAACTGCGTAATGTTTTTCAAGATTTTGAAGTTATTGAGCTGCGTAAAATGAATGAAATTAAGCAATCGAATGAGGTGTTTGGAGAAGCGTTTCTTTGGACAGCGCTGTTTAGAAAGAGATTATAGTTATGATGCAAAGAACAATACTAATTTTTTTAAATAGTGGTGATTTGTATGAAATTGAAGGAATTAGAAGAAAGCATGATCCTTTATTTGGTTTAATTCCTCCTCATATTACATTAGTATTCCCTTTCATAAGTGAAGTATCAAACGAGCGTTTAGAAAAACATATAATAACAAATGTAAGTAATATGAATTCTTTTCATATTACGTTAAATCCATTGGTTACCAATGCAGGGGAATACTTATTTTTAATCATAGAAGAAGGGAAAGAAAATATAATTGAGCTACATAATAAGTTGTATTCAGATTTTCTTCAACCGTTTCTTCATAAAGAGATTCCTTATTTTCCACACGTAACAGTAGGAAGAAAAAATGATAAAGAAATGGCCTTGCGTGTAATAAAAAATCTTCCTCCACTTCGAGATACGATGCGATTCACTATTGATAAAATTGTAGTAGAAAGCATAGGAGAAAATGAGGAATCTATTATTGAATTTGAAGTACAGCTTCCAACAAAATAGGAAAATTGTTTTTTAGGAGAATGTTCATCGGAATAATTTTAATGGTGATTTTATGTACCTTTACTTGATTTTGTACATATAGTATAATAATTCCATAATTTAGATTTCAATGAGAATAAAAAATAAATTAGACGAGGTGCTTTTTGTGAGTGGAGTAGTATCTAAATAGGAAAAATTTAATGAAATAAATCTAATGACGAAGGGTATTTTTATATCAATCTATACCCTGTATTTGGTCATGGATTTATTTAAGTTACCTATGAAGATACCTACAACACTTTATAAAACATGTGGCGGTATTTGTTATTAAAGATCTAGACCTTTATTTAGAGAAGGTTTGTTTAATAATAAATATTTGTTTCTACACTTGTCTTGTAAATGTATGTAAAGCTGTGGTATCCCCGCAGCTTTTTTATTTTTTTCACGACTTTTGGATAGGAAGGGTTCTTTCGCATGGATGCGAACTGATTTTTTCTGAGAGAAGTTTTCTTTTTATAAATTCATTGAAATCTTATTATTAGGTATCTTCATACATGATTCGATTAATAAATCATAGTGAGGAGAACAAAAAATGAATACAATGACTTTTGAAAAATTACAGTATAACGAATTAAAGGAAATCGTAAAGTCATATTGTGTAAGTGGATTAGGAAAACAATTATTAGATAAACTGCAGCCAAGTTCGAATATAAAAGTAGTCAATAACCGCTTAAATGAAACAACTGAAGCAAAAGCAATATTAAATACAGAAAGTCACGTTCCATTAGTTGGGATCTCTAATATAGAAAACATAATTGGAAAACTTGAAAAAGGGATAATTTTGGAACCAGCCGAATTAGTGAGCGTATCAGATTTTTTAAGAGGGTGCAGAAAAATTAAAGGATTTATGTTAAGTAAAACATTTTTTGCGCCTGTTTTAAGTTCTTACGCATATTCTATGGCGGAGTTCAAAAATATAGAGGAAGAGATTCATTTTTCTATTAAAGGGAATCGAGTTGATTCTGCGGCGAGTAAAGAACTCAAGCGAATTCGAAATCAAATCGAAACAACAGAAGAAAAGATTGGAGATCGTTTAAATAAATTTTTAAAGAGCAGTGCAAATAAGGAGTATATTCAAGAATTCTTTATTAGTAAAAAAGATGATCGATATACGATTCCTATTAAGGCTTCTTATAAAAATCAAGTTGCAGGAACAATGGTAGAGATGTCTTCTAAAGGTTCAACAGTATTTATGGAACCGGCTGTTATTTCAAAATTAAGTGGGGAATTAGCGAGCTTAAAAGCAGAAGAGGCGATAGAGGAGTATCAAATATTAGCGACTTTATCAGGAATGATTTTTGAGAATGTTCATGATATAAACATTAATATTGAGCTTATTAGTCAATACGATATGATTTTCGCGAAGGCTAAGTTTAGTAAGAGTATTGATGGTATCGCACCGAAATTAAATAGTCATGGATATATAAAACTCGTTGCATGTAAACATCCTCTTTTACAAGGTGAGATTGTTCCATTACATTTTGAGATTGGAAAAGAATATCGTAGTTTAGTCATTACGGGACCAAATGCTGGAGGAAAAACGATTGTCTTAAAAACAATTGGATTATTAACTTTAGCAACAATGTCAGGGTTTCATATTCATGGTAATGAGGAGACTGAGATTGCCCTTTTTGATTCTATTTTTGTAGATATTGGTGATAATCAAAGTATTGAAAATGCCTTAAGTACTTTTTCTTCACATATGAAAAATATTTCAGAAATCATGAGAATATCTAACAATAATACGTTGTTGTTATTTGATGAAATTGGTAGTGGTACAGAACCGAATGAAGGTGCTGCACTTGCGATTGCCATTTTAGAAGAGTTTTATCAAATGGGTTGTATCACAGTTGCGACGACTCATTATGGTGAAATTAAACGATTCTCAGAAATTCACAGTGACTTTATGAATGCGGCTATGCAATTTAATAATGAAACATTAGAGCCGATGTATAGGTTAATGATTGGAGAATCTGGGGATAGTAACGCACTTTGGATCTCTAGAAAGATGAATTTACGGGAACGTGTTTTAGAGCGAGCACAGTGTTATATGGAAAATAAAGATTACAACTTAGAGCTTGTAAAAGAAAATAAAATAAAGAACCCTGAAGTGAATGCGGTGAAAACGAAAGAAACTTATGAGTATGAGATTGGAGACAAAGTAACATTATTAGATCACAATGATTCTGGTATTGTATACAAGACAAAAGATAGTTTCAATAATATTGTAGTACTATACAAAGAAGAGTTTATTGAAGTGAATTGTAAGCGTGTTATTTTGGAACTGAAAGCAGCAGAGTTGTATCCAGAAGGCTATGATTTAAATACTTTGTTTGTAAGTTATACAGAGAGAAAGCTGCAACACGATATAGAACGAGGCTCTAAAAAAGCATTAAGAAAAATACAAAAAGAAATAAGAAAAAAATAATTCAATTGATAGTAACCCTTCATTTAAACGGTAGTACGTTTTGAAGTGAGGGGTTATTTTATATTTGAAAAATAGAATAAATATAATCTTCTTTTTCATATTTTGCAAAATAAATGGTACAATCAATATTTGATATGAAAAATAGTGAAAAGAAGTGATCGATTTGAAAGGTTTTTTAGAATTAGGAATTAGCCCTACGTTAAATGATACATTAAGAGAAAATGGAATTGCGGAATCGACGCCGATTCAGGAAAAAGCAATCCCAGTAGTTCTAGAAGGAAAAGATATTATTGGACAAGCAAAAACAGGAACAGGAAAAACATTAGCATTTATTTTGCCGATATTAGAAAAAATAAATCCGCAGTCTAGTCATGTCCAGGCGTTAATTGTAGCGCCAACACGAGAATTAGCATTGCAAATCACAAGTGAAATTGAAAAAATGACTGTACATGTAAAGGATATTCATGTGCTTGCAGTTTATGGCGGACAAGATGTTTCACAACAAATGAAGAAATTACAAGGTAATACCCATATTGTTGTAGCGACACCGGGCCGATTATTAGATCATTTACGCCGCGGGACAATTGAATTATCGCATGTATCTATGCTTGTTTTAGATGAAGCTGATCAAATGCTGCATTTTGGTTTTTTACCAGAGGTAGAAGAAATTATTGAACAAACACCAGCAGAGAGACAAACGATGTTGTTTTCTGCGACGATGGCAAAGCAAATTCAATCGCTTGCAAAGCGCTATATGAGAAAACCTGAAATTATAAAAATTCAAAGTGCAGAGGTTACAGTAAATAATATTACACAACGTGTTGTTGAGACGACAGATCGGGCAAAACAAGATACGCTGCGTCAACTCATGGAACAGGATCAACCGTTTTTAGCGGTTATCTTCTGCCGTACGAAACGTAGAGCTACAACACTGTATGAAGCGCTGAAAGGATATGGTTATAACTGTGATGAACTTCATGGTGATTTATCACAAGCAAAACGCGAGCGTGTTATGAAACGTTTTCGAGATGCTGAAAGCCAATATTTAATCGCAACAGACGTAGCGGCAAGAGGACTTGATGTAGAAGGTGTTACACATGTATTTAACTACGATATCCCCGAAGATGTCGAAAGTTACATTCATCGTATCGGACGAACAGGCCGTGCTGGTGGAAGTGGGATTGCCGTTACATTAGTTGCACCGAAGGATAAAATGTATTTGCAACAAATTGAAAAAGGAATTAACGCATCATTGCAACGACAAGAAGTAGAACTACCTAACAAACAAGAGCCTGTGAAAAAAGAGCAAAAATCGCAAAAGCCAAAAGAAAAGAAACCATTTAAAGAGAAGAAACAATTTGGTCAATCTGGACGTCGTGATAGAAAAGAAGGACCAAAAACAGAGAAATCTCGTTTTGATCAACCAAGTAAAAAGAAGCGCAGCGCAAAGCCGGGACAGAAAAAGCGCGGAAGATAAGTTGGAAATATAGTAATTATTGAACATGAGGACCTTTTAAAGAGAGGACTCATGTTTTTTTGTGCGTAAAAAAATTTAGGATATACTAACAGGCGAGGTGATTTGATGAAGAAGTTTGTCACAATCATTGTTTTCACTTTACTTATGTTTTCTTTAACTAGTCTCGTACATGGTGAAGAAAAGAACAAGGTACAAGATTATTTTGATGTGAATATAAGCGGATCTCGTTTGTATGTTCTAGACGATTTTGTCGAACTTATTAATGAGGGAAAAGTTACTTCTCTAACAAAAGTATTTTTTGAAATTTTACGGAGAGAACAACAATGGGCATTAGAACCGAGAGTGTATGTAAAAGGGAATTTAGGGTATGTTCATATTGTAAAACAAAATGGTATGAATGTTCTTTATCATATAAAAAAGGTACAAGAGAATTGGACGATTTTAAGAGAAGAAAAGAAGATTATAAATAGAATCCCTGTTCCAAAAGAACTGCTAAAGGAAGTTCTTATTGAACGACTTGTAGAGAATATTAGTGATGCTGTAAAAGATTATTATGGTGAAGGGAGGCTCTGGTACAGAGGGAGCGAAAAGATATTAAGTATTGAGAAAGATAAAGCGAACTTTGAATTTTATGTTATTGTTCAAGTTATTACGTTTAAAGGTGCCCATAATCCACCGTACGGAGAAGAGACGATGAGATTTCGAGTAAAGGGTGGAGGTGAGGTTCAACTAATGAATTACAAACATCACGACATTTCTGATAATGAATTATCTAAATTGAAACTAAGAAAAATGTAAGAGTAGTACATGATAGATGTAAACATTTTTATTCCTTGGAGGAGATATTGTTATGATTAAGCTTGTGCTTCTTCGTCACGGTCAAAGTGTATGGAATGTGGAAAATAGGTTTACTGGATGGACCGATGTTGATATGTCTAAAAATGGATTACAAGAAGCAAGAGAAGCTGGGCAGATTTTAAAGGTGAATGGCTATACGTTTGACGTTGCGTATACTTCTGTATTAAAACGAGCAATTCGAACGTTATGGATCATTCTTCATGAAATGGATCTTGCCTGGGTACCAGTCTATAAATCATGGCATTTAAATGAACGGCATTACGGTGCACTGCAAGGCTTAAATAAAGATGAAACAACTAAGAAGTACGGAGAAGAACAAATACAAATATGGCGCAGAAGTACAAACGTCAGACCGCCAGCACTTACGAAAGACGATCCGCGTTATGAAATTTCAGATCCTAGATATAAATATTTAAAAGAAGGGGAATTTCCTCTTACCGAGTGTCTAGAAGATACAGAAAAACGTGTTCTGATATATTGGCATGAAGAAATTGCGCCAGTATTACAAAAGGGCGAGAAAGTGATTATTTCATCGCATGGGAATACAATTCGTTCGCTTGTAAAATATTTAGATCACTTATCTGATGATGGCGTTGTTACGTTAAATATTCCTACAAGTATTCCGCTTGTATATGAATTAGATAATAACTTAAAACCGATTCGACATTATTATTTGAGCATGGATGGAGAAGTTCCAGAAGGGGAAATTCCGAAGCATATACACTTCTAATAAAGAGGTATAGTTTGGTAATAAGGTTTAATGAAAAGGATATATGTAATTCGTTTGTTAAAAGACTCTGGTGATAGAGACATTTTAGCTATGCTGCATACGCTTTTAAACAGCAAAGTCGAGACCGGAATCCCATCTTGTTATGACGTCCATCAAACAACAAAACAACGCCTGATTGACCCACTTGTTATCGTTTCGGGTCAACTTGTTCCCGTATCATACTTGTCGACTAGTACCAAGATGTTGACGGAACAAGCAAAGCAAACAATAGAAAGAGGCACATATATAAAAGTTTGCTCCCATTCATGAGCGAATCAAATGCTAGCTGATTACTATAATAGGCACTTCACTGTTTTTATCTTAAACAGTGAAGTGCCTATTTTTATTACTTGAGAATTTTTAAACAACAAAAAGGTACTACTTTTATGACATGATAAGCTTTATCTTAATCTGTGATTAAGCTCTTTTCTTAATCAACTTTTCAGTTCGGGTTTTCTTTTCACTTTTCGTTATAAAACAATAAGAAAATAGCTTATATATCAACTGAAAATGGTACAATACTTATATAAAGTTGTTATTTTACTATAACTGAAAAGAGGGGAAGCAGATGTATAACAATTTAGAAGAGTTAATTAAGCATCCTGTGTTTCATCATTTTGCTGAAATTTCAAAGATTCCAAGAGGATCGGGAAATGAGAAGGCAATTAGTGATTATTTAGTAAAATTTGCACAAGAGAGAAATTTAGAAGTTGTACAAGATCGTGCGTTAAATGTCATTATCAAGAAACCAGCAACAGCTGGATATGAGAATGTACCAACGATTATTATTCAAGGACATATGGATATGGTATGTGAAAAGAACCAAGCAACTGTTCATGATTTTGAGAAAGATCCAATTCAATTACGAATTGTGGAGGATATGCTGTATGCGAATCAGACAACGTTAGGTGCGGATAATGGGATTGCGGTTGCCTATGCATTATCCTTATTAGACGCAACCGATATTCCACATCCTGCTCTTGAAGTCGTGATTACGACAGAAGAAGAGACAACGATGGGCGGCGCTTTTGCAGTTGATCCTAGCCATTTTAGCGGTAAAATCTTTATTAACATTGATTCAGAAGAAGACCATAAATTGTTAGTAAGCAGTGCGGGCGGTGCAAAAGCAGTTGAGACAATATCTATTGTTTGGGAAGAAACACCAGCAAACGTATTACCGTATCGTCTTTTTGTAGGCGGATTAAAAGGCGGACATTCAGGAATGGAAATTGATAAAGAAAGAGGAAATGCCAATAAAATTTTAGGCAGAGTCCTTTATGATTTATCCAATGAAATTGCATTTTCTATGAGCGGTGTTCATGGCGGATTAAAAACAAATGCAATCCCACGTGAAAGTGCAGCAACGATTTTACTTTCTGGAAGTGATGTACAAAAAGTAGAAGAGAAAGTGAAAGAGTGGACAAGCATTTTACAAGAAGAACTACGCGCTGTAGATCCAGATGTGCATGTTTCTCTTACAAAATCAGAAGAAATAATTGAAAATGTATTTGCAAAAGAAACACAAAAACAACTTATTTCTTCATTATTCTTAATGCCTAACGGTATTCAAAGCATGAGTATGGAAATAAAAGGACTAGTGGAAAGTTCTACAAACTTAGGTGTTGTAGAAACGTTACATACTGAAATAAAATTAAGAAACGAAGTAAGAAGTTCTGTGAAAAGCTTAAAACAACATATTGTAAATGAAATTAAGCATATCGCAGAAGTAGTGGGAGCGCAGTTTGAAAAAGAATCTGAGTATCCAGAATGGCCATATAATCCAAACTCCTCAATCCGCAGCTTATTTGAAAAGGTGCATAAAGAAAAGTATGGCACAGATGTAGAGATTTTTGCGGTTCATGCCGGCATTGAGTGCGGTGTATTTATGGAAAAAATCCCAGGACTAGATGCAATTTCACTTGGACCAGATATGTTCCATGTTCATACACCAGATGAGCATGTAAGCATTCCTTCTGTAGTGAATAACTGGGAGTATTTTATTGAAGTATTGCGGGAAACGAAGTCGTTAGTTTAAACGTATTTAAGAGGGAAAAGAGATGCTCTTTCATTGAAAGCATCTCTTTTGTTTGCTGCAGTAATCACACAAAATCTCTTTTAATTTCACATACCGTATTAATAAATTATATAAAATAATAAAAAAGAAATATAAAAAAGTACTCCAAAATTAACTTTTGTCGTATATTTTGGAGTTACTTGACGTTTACATATATCCTTAATAACAAATACATCAACAAAAGAAATCGATAAGAAATATAAAATTAAAGAAGTGTATCGAATTTCTCCTTACTCATTTAAAGAAGCTGGAAATGTTACTTTAACAATTAAAGAAAATAAAACTACACGTGTAGAAACCTTAATCAAAGTTAAATAGTAAGATATATACATCAATTAAAAAACCGACATAAAACCTCTCTTTTGAGGTGGGAGTATTACTGCTCGCGAATAGCGGGATAAAGGTAGCATTACTCCGAACAATTATGTAATGCTTTCATAATCTTATCTGCCGTATTCTTTCCATTCCCTATGCAAGCTCCAATGCCTACACCATAATATGAAGCACCAGCTAAGTAAACATTTGGAAAAGCAGCTGATAATTTCTCATTCAAAGATTGAACTGCCTGATTATGTTCTAAATGATAATTTGGCATTAAGTCTTTCCAGTTTGTAACTTCAACAATCTGCGGCTCACCCTGAATTCCAAGACTTTTTTTAATATCAGATAAAGCAACTTGAATGAATTCTTCTTTACTATTATTTTTAATCTTTTCATACGCTGGATTTGAACTTTTATAAAACATTCTTACTAATAAGTTTTGTTTATTTGATGTATGCTTCCATTTCCTACTTGTCCATGTACAAGCATCACAATATAGAATACCATTTTCTGGAACGATAAAACCTGTCCCATCTGCCGGTAATTGATTATCAGGTATTTCAAATCCTAAATAAATACTAATAAGAGATGAATTTTTGAATTTATTGAAATCACTGTTTAATTCGGCAGAATTTAATACTGCTTGTGCAATATCATGAGGAGCAGCTAAAACAATGTAATCCGCTTTTAGTTTCTCTTGATTCGAAAAAGAAACTTCATACCCATTACCGACTCTACTTACATTCGTTGTTGTTACTCCTTTTCGTATTTCCGTCTCAGTCAACACCTCTTCTAACCGATTAACAATCGTAGAAAGTCCTCCTTTAAACGATAAAAACTTTTTATTTCCAGCTGCCTGGAATTGTTTTTTGTTCACTTCAAACCCTTTAATAATACTGCCGTATTTATTTTTATAGTCAAGTAAATATGGTAATGTAGATGCCATTGTAAGTTCATTTAATTTACCAGAATATACCCCTGAAAGGACAGGAGAAATTTGCTTCTCAACTAATTCTTTTCCTAAAAAGCTTTCTAAAAATGAAGCAAGCGATGTATCTTTCGTAAAACCTTTGTTTTTAGTAATAAAATCTTTCAGTGCAATAATTTTCCCTTTCGTTGAGACTAACGTACTGTTAAACAACGACTCTACACTTGTAGGGATTCCAAATACTGTATCAGCGGGAATAGGATGTAACGTATTCTCTGAATAAATGTAAGAAATACCAGTTTCGTTATATACCATATCATCTTCTAGATTCAGTTCTTTTACAAGGGGCATCACATTTTCATTTCGAGCAACAATTGAATCTGCTCCTGTTTCCATAATAAAAGCATTTTCTTTTACACTGTGAATTTTTCCGCCTAAATATTCCTTTTTTTCTACAAGGATCAATTTTAAATCTATATTGTAATCTTTTTTTAATCTTTCTAAGTAAAACATAGTAGAGAGTCCTGTAATACCTCCACCTACGACAACAACTGTTTTCATATCTACTGAGCTCCTAACCGATACTATAAATTGATAAATTTCTTTATTATTATACCCAAAAGTTAGCTTTCTCGACTAGCAGCTTACACAGTCTGTAAAAAATTAGACAATATATACGAACACTTTTAATTTCTCTTGTAAATTAAAAGACTTTCTTTTTTTAACATCTTTATTGATTTCAAAGCTACACTTGTTTTAACTAAATAAATGAACAAATTACTCAAAACCGGCTTATGATATAAATTTAATAATAAACTAACAAAGTTCCTCATTGGTAAACAAAGTTTTTCTAATGTTGAATGTTACGATTGCATTTCTTCGCAGGGAGATATGTTAGCGCTGCAAGGCTATGCTTTGCATTATGAATCTGCTTATTTACAAGAGCGAAATTGGATTCAAATAGCTTGTATGAATCATTATAAAGAAAGAGAAATCCGCAGTATGTTACAGTATTTCAAAAGGTGTTTAGAAGAATTGGAAAGTGCGGTAACATTCTAAAACATGATAATGGAGAAAATTCCAGAACTAGATGCGATTTCACCCAGACCAGATATGTTTCATGTTCACACACCAGATAAGCATGTAAGCATTCTTTCCGTTATGAATAACTAGAGTATTTTATTGAAGTATTGCGGGAAACAAAGTCATTGATTTAAATAGGTTTGGGATGGGAAAAGAGTTGTCTCATAAGTCGGTGTAACGGGCTTGTGGACAGCCTTTTTTTATGAGTAAGAATTCAACTGCAGTTTTTCGTTTTATAATAGAAGATTGCGTTTTTTACTCATGCTTCTTTGCATATTAAAGAATAAACTTAACATGTAAATAAATTGAAAGGAGCAAATATAATGAATGCACTATTATCTGCGAAAAATCTGATAAAGATTTACAACAAGAACCAATTACCTAGTCTTAATAAAGTATCTTTTGATATTGAATCGGGGGAATTTGTTGGTATTATGGGAGCCTCTGGATCTGGAAAGACAACTTTATTAAATATCCTATCAACCATTGATACGCCTACAGATGGAGATGTTTTGATAAAGGGCATCGATATTAAAAAACTCAATGATAATAAATCTACAGATTTTAGGAAGGATCATTTAGGCTTTATTTTTCAAGAGTATTTCTTACTCGATAGTCTAACAGTAATGGAAAATATCGCTGTGCCACTTACTTTGCTACATAAATCTCCAAAAGAAATTGAATCATCTATACATAGTTTAGCAAAGCGGTTTGGAATACTTGAACAATTATCTAAGTACCCTAGTCAACTTTCAGGGGGACAAAAACAAAGGGTTGCAGCAGCGAGAGCAATTGCGAAACAGCCAAGTATTTTATTTGCAGATGAACCGACAGGCGCATTAGATTCAAGCTCTGCAACAGAGCTACTCCAAAAATTAAGAGAGGTTAATGAGGAACTTCATACAACAATTTTAATGGTAACCCATGATGCTTATGCAGCAAGTTTTTCAAGTAGAATTTTAATATTTAAAGATGGAAATATCATAAAAGAATTAAGAAGAAATGGACAGGGGAGAAAAGAATTTTTTGAAGAGATTGTAAAGGGAATTGCGAAAATTGATGAAAATCGAAATAACTAAGAGTATGAAAGGAAGACATAATTGTGGGATTATTAACAATAGCAAAAAAGAATTTGAAGAATAACTATTCCTTCTATTCGTTCTATTTCGTTTCAGTAGCTTTTGTGCTGATGGTGTTTTTCTCCTTTATTTCTTTTTCAATGAACGATATGATCATGGAAAAGATTTCGTCTGATGGTAGAGTAGAAACAATGTCGAGGACGGTGGCAATCTTTGTTATGACATTTGTACTATTCTATATGTCATACTCCAATACTTTCTTTATGAAAAAAAGAATGAAAGAACTTGGAATTTATTCGCTTTTGGGGTATCGAAAGTCAACAATGCTAAAATTATTAACCTTTGAAAATATTATTATTTGTTTTGCTGCTCTAATTGTAGGAATCGCTTTTGGGGCTCTTACTCATAAAGGAATTGTCGAAGCGATAGTTAGAATACTAAAATTACAAATCGATATTTCTGAAGTGCCACTTATTAATCCTGATGCGGTACTATTCACTTTTGTTTTTATATTTGCTGTTTTGACTGTTTTATTTTTATCAAACTGGATCATTCTTCGGAAAAGTTCCTTACTGACTTTAGTACGTATGGAAAAAAAGGAAGAAAAGAAGGTGGAAATCAATACAGCTTTCTCGTTACTGGGATTATTCTTGATTTTAATTGGTTATTTCTTAGCTATTGATATTACAAGAGGAACGAAATCATTGTGGAAAACGATAGGGTTTTCACCAATCGCGCTTTTAACAATGTTAAGTGTAATACTAGGGACAATTTTCTTTATTCATTCTTTTCTACCATATGTTATTCAAAAATTAAAGAAAAAGAAAACATGGTTTTATAAGGAAGCGAATATTATTATCGTTCCAAAATTTGTATGTAAAATCCGTTCGAAGGCAAAAACTTTAATTTTGTTAACTTTATTAGTTGCAGGAACTTTGGCTATATTCGGTTCTACATTACTAACACTCTACTATCCTGTTGCTGCTACAGAACGTATCATACCGTCAGCTATTGAGTTTCGAGTAGAAGATAAACAATTGGCTGCTAAAGCAATTAAAAGTGTACAAGATACTGTTGGTAAAGAAAATATGAAATATAAAGAAACAACTATTATTCACGTAACATCCTCTTCTGACAATTTACCTAAAGAATATAGCATAAAGAAAGAACATGGATTTGATCTTATGTCCGAGTCGGATTATAAAGAATTAATAAAAATGCAAGGGAAAAACATAGACTTTGATAATTTAGCTAAAAATGAAAGTATCTTAGTAAAATACCGCCCTGAAAAAGAGAAGTTAGATAAAGGGAAAATATATACTTTGAACTTAACAACTACAAATAACATGGATATAAAAGTTAAAGATACTACTTTACTTAATCCAATCGGGTTTGCAAATAGTGTAGGAACTCTTGTCATTTCAGATCAACTATATAAAAAGATAAAAACCTTAGGGCATAAAGAAACAACAATGATGAGTTTTAATGGAGCTGATATGAAAGATAATAAGAAAGTTTATGAAAATTTAGCTCCGCTATTTAAAAATAATATTTATTTTACAAGTAGTTATCAAAAAAATGATTACATTATTCAGCAAAATAGTTCAACATTCTTGCTCATTAGTTTTGTTACGATCATCTTTTTTATTGCAACGGGTAGTATTCTATACTTCCATAACCTTTCGAGTATGATGTCAAACAAAAATGAATTTATCATTTTAAAAAGAATGGGGTATAACAAGAAAAAGATAAAAAGAATAATAAGTAAAGAGGTCCTTACGTTATTTAGCATTCCCTACGTATTAGGATTAGCGCATAGTATTTTTGCACTGATAGCCTACAAAACGGCTTTAATGGACGATTTATTAGGAAAAAACAGTGCCTTCATATTCCCAATTCTTTTAGCGCTAATTATTTTCACTTTGGTGTATATGATTTATTATTTGTTAACACAGCGAGCATGCTATAAAATTATCTTTGACAATAAAAAGTAAAAATTCCTATATAAGGCTAATAGTAGTAATTAAGCATTAGCTTTATATGGATTTATGCTAGTAAAGGTAAGGGAGTTTATGAAAAAGTATTATGAGCAAAAGCAACTTCTCATCTTAATTAACCAACTGTGTATGATTATTTTTTTATGCTATGAATTTTCGCAAAATAATATTGTAGGAACAGCAAAGTTGCTTCCATTGACACTTATTACTATTTTGGTTATTTACGGGGATTACATTGGATTTGTAAACATAAAAGAAAATAGTACCCTATGGAAATTTTCTAATTTGCTAATCCTTGCTTCATGGCAGTTTTTATTCACACTTAGTGAAACACAAATTTTTTATACGTTAAGTACGCTACTTAGCGTAGTGATTCTATATCAGACAGCACAGTTTTTTCTCTATTTCTTTTTTCAAGATTCTACTTATATGTATAAAAAAGAAATAGACTGGATATTACAGATTATATGTTTATTGACATTGGTTGCGAAAGTGATCAACGATAAAATGTTCGCCATTCTATTTTTGTGTCAATTTATTTTAAGTTTTATTTGTATTGTTTTCTTACTTTTGAAACATCGAGAACGAATCATGTTTATCTTAAAAAGCGAAAAAAATCATTTACTTAAATCTTTTGCTGTTCTTATTTTTTTCTTTATTGGATACGCCATGTTTTTTGCAGACAATCCTGAATATTTAAATAATCTAGCATGGTATATCATGATCCTTTTCCCGTTATTTAGTATTCATGCAGTTGCTTTTAAAAATCATAGATTTATAAAGCAGTATTTTCTTTTAAAGGAAGGTAAAAAAGGACTGATTCTCTTCTTTTTTCTTGTTTGTATTATTTCACTTGGGTTATTGTTTAAGTTTAATATGATTACCTATTTCATCATAATACATACGACTTTTTGGTTCGTGTTACTTTATTTCACCTTATTATATAAAGACATTCAAAAAACTATATTAAATTCAGATACAGGAGGAGCAAAAATTAAATCAGAAAGTTTTTATGCTCAAAACCTCGTACAGATAACTAAAGAGGAAAAATTAAAACGTGATTTTTCTAATTTTTTGCATGATGAAATTTTACAAGATATTTTAGCCGTTAAAAATATGATGAATAAATCTAACAATGAGGAGATTCATGAAATAATAGTAAAAACGTTAGATCACTTAAATTTGTCTATACGAGTACAAATGGAAGAGTACTATCCAACACTATTAAAGACACTCACCTTAAAAGAAAATTATAGTAATTTACTAGAAATGGTGCAGCAAAAATATGGAATAAAAAATATTGATATCACTTTTAATTGTAGTGAAAAATTATTTTTAGTTGAGCCCTATGAATATGTTATATACAGAATTTTAAAAGAATTGGTAACAAATGCATTCAAACATTCTAAATGTTCAAAGCTAATTGTGAGTTTGAAACTAGAAAATGACGAAATAGAGCTTATAGTAAAAGATAATGGTATAGGCTTAGTGATTAATGAGAAATATGTTCCTAATGGTCATAGAGGATGGAATTCTATTAAAGAACAGCTGCTTTTATTAAACGGTAAAATGACAATTTCAGAATGTAATCCTTCTGGGTTATGCATTGCTATTCTTATCCCAATGAAAGGGGATGATTCCTATGAATATTTTATTAATAGATGATCACGCTTTATTTGCAAAAAGTTTAGAGATAGCCTTGGAAGATTATCCTGAAATAGATCATTTTTACTCATTACAAAATATTGAACAGGTTATGGCATTCATTAATGAGTTTAAGCCAAATATCACATTAATAGATATTAATTTAAGTAACATCAGTAATGAAGATGGTTTAGGCGTAGCAAAACATATTTTAGATAGCAAATGTGATACGAAAATAGTTATATTAACAGGCTATGATTTGCCAGTTTATCGGTATGAAGCTCAAAAAATCGGTGTAAGTGGTTTTATTAATAAAAACATTATGCCAGATAAGTTGTTGCAGATTTTAATTGAGATTAATAAGGGTATTTGTTATTTTCCAATGTCTACGGACTATGTTGAGGAATTAACTAATAGTGAAAAACAAATTTTACAATTATTATGTGATGGATATAAGCGTAAAGAAATTTCTTCTATTTTATTTGTAAGTGAACGCACTGTTTCAAATCATATTCAACACATATTTGATAAGTTGGATGTTTCATCTTCGTTAGAGGCTGTAACGAGAGGAATAAAATTAGGGTATATTCAGCCTAATTATTAAAAATAGTTTTGTCCCCTTACAAAGTAAGCATTTCTTATATACTAAAGGCAGTATAAAGAGAAAGGGTGTTCATTATTGCTACATAGTTATATTTCACAAATTCCTTGTCATAGAAAGCCTGAAAGGAGCTATCATTCACTACAAAAATATATACCTTTATGTGCACGTTGTACTGGTATACTTTTAGGTTTTCTTTTGTTTCCGATTTATTTTTTGACCTCATATACTTTTATTCTCGTATTAGCTTTATCTTTCTTTGCTCAAGTTCCATTGTTAATCGATGGGTTTACCCAGAAGTGGGGATGGAGAAGCAGCACAAACATACTAAGAGTTTCAACTGGATTTCTAAGTGGAAATGGCATGGCATTACTAATCTCATCAAGTATTAGTTGGATAATCTCTTAGAATCGTTTTTATTTAATAATCGGAGGTATTTTATATGTTTTGGATCTATTCCCTTCTCATTGTCATATCCGGTGGTAGCGGCATCGGTTTTATCATTTATGAAAAATATGTAGAAGCTATAATAGCTTTTATTGTTTGCTTTATATTCATAGTATTATTACGTATTTATCTCAGAAGAAAGTCTCAAAAAAGACATTCAAGCGATGGTCCTTTAGATTGTGGCGAATGCTCAGACTTAGACTGCGATTGCAATGATTGATCTTTTGCTCAATTAGATTTTTAATATTTATATGTAAAAAAGGTTCGCATCTTAGTGGACCGTAAATTTCCAGTTTATAAAAAATTTATTCTACTACTAAAGTTGTAAAAAATATAGTCAATATGTAGCAAGTATCATTAATTGAAAAAATGTAAAATAAATTTAAGAATCAAAATGTTGGAAGGGAGAGAGAAAACAATTGGATAGAGAAAATAATAAAAAACTTGTGGTAATCACTGGAATAACACAAGGATTAGGTCGGTCATTAATTGACCGTTTTTCTGAACTAGGTTGGTTGATTGTTGGATGTGGTCGTTCAAAAAGTAAGATAGAACAAGTCAAGAGACAATTTGACAACAAATATGATTTTCAATCCATTGATGTTTCGGACGATAAGGCTGTTAAAGCTTGGGGAGAATATATTCTTCAGCGATATGGTGCACCAGATTTACTTATTAATAATGCCTCTATTGTAAATAAAAATGCAACGCTTTGGACTATTTCTTCGAAAGAATTTGCAAATGTTATGAACATCAATGTGAATGGTGTAGTCAATGTGATACGGGCATTTGTACCAGCTATGATTCATAATAAACGAGGGATCATAATCAATATTAGTTCAAGTTGGGGACGTTCCGGTGAGGCAGAACTTGCACCGTATTGCGCTTCCAAGTTTGCTATAGAGGGTTTGACCCAATCAATGGCACTAGAATTACCGAAAGAACTGGCAGTAGTTGCACTAGATCCAGGTGGAGGCATTCATACTTCGATGTTACAATCATGTGCACCAGAGTATGTATCGAGTTCTCCAACAGCTGAGGCTTGGTCACATGTTGCTGTTCCGTATTTACTTAGCATTACATCAAATGATAATGGGAAATCCCTTACTTGCCCTAGGGTTTGCTAAATTCACTGGTTGAATAATGATTGGTGTTGATGAATAAGAAGGCGTAAAGAATGACGAAAAATTCTCCTTTAACATATAAAGATTTATTAAAAAATAACATTCCATTTAGAAATTTATTTTTTGCATTATCTATCAGTACATTGGGTGATTGGTTTTACTCTGTAGCCCTTATGGGATTCATATATAAAACTACTAATTCACCTCAAGTAGTTAGCATGATATTGTTAGCAGGAGCCTTGCCGAGGCTTTTGTTCAGCCCTTTTGTAGGAGTCTTTATTGACCGCTTTAATAAGAAAAAAATAATGATAATAACAGATCTTTTTAGGGGATGCTTCATTATATTGGCGATTCCTTTTTCAAATCATCTACCAGCTTTGTTTATACTCACTATTTTAAACTCAGTAGCAAGTATATTTTTCACCCCAGCAAGACAGGCAACTATACCTGCTTTAGTACATAAGAATGATCATAGCTAATTCTCTTTCTAATGTGGTTTATGGAGCGATGGGAATTATAGGTGCTTCGTTAGGCGGGACGTTAACGGCTTTCGTTTCTTATAAATTTGCTTTTCTAATTGATTCCTTGTCCTTTTTTCTTTGTGCTTTAATCGTATCATTTACTACAATTCCTTTAATGAAAAACAGAGCTCAATCAAAGCAGATGACTTACATGCAAAGTACAGTAGAAGGATATAGATTTATTTTACAAAATAAGATTGTATCAGCTTTGGTGTTGGTTGGTATGTCTTGGGGCATTGTAGCAGGGGCCGATCAAGTTTTAATCATCATATATGCCACGAAAATCTTTCATGCAGGAGAGGTTGGTATTGGAGTATTATATTCTACTCAAGGGATTGGTACTCTAGTTGGGAGTTGGATTGTTGCGAAATATTATAGTACAAATACAAACAAAATGAAAAAAGTGTTTGGATGGGCCTATCTCATTCAAGGCTTATTTTTCGTATTTTTTATCATTTCGAGCCAATTATGGTTAGGTGTAATTTTATTATTTATTTTGAGAGCAGCCGGGGGATTAATCTCTCCTATAGATAGTACACTACTTCAAAAATATACACCTAATGAAATATTAGGGCGGGTTTTTACTTTTCATACCGTTACGTATTCCTCTTTTATGCAACTGTCTACTTTTTTCACTGGTATTTTGCTAAGCTACATTAGTCCTCAATGCGTCGGGCTATTATTTGGTTTGCTTTGTGTGATTGTGAGCTTATATTGGTTAATTGCATACTACACAAACAAATTGGTTGAACCTGTTGGAAAGCAACCAAGTATAGAACGTTCTTGTTAGAAAGATTTACATATACTTTCAGTGAAGATATACAACTTCTTTAAGAAGATTGTATTTAACTAGAGTACTAAAAATTTTTACTTCAACATAAGAAGCAGATAAACATTCAAAATAGATGAATGCTTATCTGCTTTATTTTGTCTGTATTTAGAATTCATATTTTCCCTAATAAATATAAATGTTTAGATATTTAATGGCAATTGCTTATTATATATTTTTGTTTATAAAAAATAAAAATTATTTATTTGCCCCACTCATTGTATACAAGTAAAAAATATAATCAGTCGAAGTTCCCGTATAACCTAACTGTCTTAACATAGCCGTTATATTCCCGCGATGATATGTTCCATGATTCACAACATGTTGAATCAATTCAAAGGCATTCGTGTCTAATCGTCCAAAGTGAGGATGTTCAGGTGAAATGACTTTCTCTAAGTTTTCTTCACGGGCGAAAAATCCTTGATAATCTTCGGATAAAATAAAAAGTAATTTTTCCATTTCTTGAAGAGTTGTATCTTTTATTTTTTCTGTAAGGTGTATGGCAGATGTCTTCATCTCATCAAAAGGTTTTTCTAATAAAGTACCTAGCTAGATTGTATCAGCAATATACATATGTATAAACGTTTGTGAAATAGAAGGGAATACACTTTGTATTTTTGTAGACAATGTCTGCTGGTAATGTCTTTAAGTGTTCAAAAAGCCTTTTGTTAGCCCAAACGTGATAATTATAAGCTTGTAAGACAGAATACTTCATTAAAAATCCCTCCAGTTTCAGTTGAATTCAAATTATAAAGAAATAGCTTACTTTAAATATACAACTAACATTTTTGACTTTCCTGTTAGAAACTATGAAAAAGCGGTTTATTAAGAGAAAAGGGGAATCTTTTCCTTTGCCCTGCATAGTTTCACGCCTCAAAGCAAAAAGTAACGTTGGAGGTGAGCAAAGTGGGTCGAAAAATTAAACAGGATCCTTCTAGAGCAGGTCTTGGCTCTTCTCAAGTTGAAGGTCAAGGAACGACTACACACGAAACAGGTTACGCTAAAGTTCCTTCATCAAATAAGAGACAAAAACGTAGCTAATTATAATTTGTTATTTCTTCGTTGTTGTGAAAGCTTTATTTATGTTAAACAAGTGCAATTTTAAGATGAAAATTGCACTTGTTTTCATGCCCAAAATATGGTTGACAATATCAGACTACAAATGTAATATATTTATTAGACTACATTTGTAATATTGGAAAGGAGAAAGCATAAATATGAAAAAAATCCCTAAAATATCTGAAGCTGAGCTGGAAATAATGAAAGCTCTTTGGTCAAAGGCGCCTCAAACAGCAAATGAAATTATTAAAGACCTTGAAGGGAAAATGGATTGGAGTCCAAAAACAATTCGAACGTTAATTAACAGATTAGTGCAAAAAGAAGCAATATCAGCTCATCAAGAAATCGGAAAAATGTATACATATAATCCTTTAGTTTCTCAAGATCATTATTTGCAAGTAGAAACAAAGTCATTTCTTAAACGTTTTTATGGTGCAGCATTGAAACCATTGCTTGTAAACTTTTTAAAGGAAGAAAAGCTTTCACAAGAAGAAATTAATGAACTTAAACGTATTCTTGATGATAAAAGTGAAGCTGAGCGAAGAAAAGAACGATGAGTATAGAAATTTTAAATAGTCAACTTACGCAAGTTTTCAATTGGATACTTGAATCTTCATTAATGGCTAGTATTTTAGTTGGAATCATTTTATTTATTAAACTTGTGCTTAAAAACAAGCTAACGCCGAGATGGCAGTATATAGTATGGATTATTGTTATTTTTCGGTTACTTTTACCGTCTGCACCTGAAAGCTCGTACAGTATATATAACATCTTCTTACCGAATCGTGAAGTTCCTCCTACTGTCAATGTTTCTACTGTGAATTATGAAAAGACAAATGTTTCCGGTGAAGCAGTCACTATTGAAAGAGGAAAAGGATCATTTACCCAATCAAAATCGCACCATAAAAATTACAGTTCAGTTTACAAAATTGTACTATATGTGTGGTTGTTTGGCGTTGTTTGTTTTGGAATTTTTATGATTGTATTAAACAAGCGTGTCTATATGTATATAAAAAAACAACCACTTATTACTGAGAAAAGAATTATCAATCTTTTGGAGCATTGTAAACGTACAATGTCTATTAAACGAAATATTCCTATAGTTGTATCTGGTAACATCTCAAGTCCAACAGTTCTTGGGTTTATAAAACCGAGAATCTTGCTATCTGAAAATCATATGAGAACGCTAGATGATGATCAACTACGTTTTATTTTCTACCATGAATTAGCGCATGTGAAGCGAAAAGACGTTGGCATGAATTGTTTGATGAATAGCGTACTTATTTTACACTGGTTTAATCCAATTCTTTGGTATGCATATTACCGTATGCGTGAAGATCAAGAGATTGCATGTGATGCACTTGCGCTTACATATATCGATTGTGAACAGAGAATTGCTTACGGACATACAATTATCAATTTAATAGAAAACTATTCAAATCGTTATCAGATTCCGAGCTTAGCAAATTTAACAAGGAACAAGCTAGCATTAAAAAGGAGAATTTTGATGATTAAACAATTTCAAAAAAAATCGTATCGTTGGTCGCTATTGGGTCTTACTGCTGTTATTTCTATATCAGCGATTTCATTAGTGAATGCGGAAGAACCTACTCAAAAAGCTAAAAAGTTATTTGGAGAAAATCAAAACGACAGACAAATCAGTATGGATGAAGAAGCACCAGATCCTGGACTTAGTATCACGGATATTTCGAAAAAAACAAAGAAAGAGCGCTATACCGTTGTCTTACCAACAGAAACTCATCGTAGTTTATTTAAAGAGGTATTTTGGAATCAATCGAAAAAAGGAGAATTTTACAAAGGGCAAACTCAAACAAATGATATTGATATTGATCAAGCTTTTGCAAACGAAACAATAGAAGTAAGCCCACTCCCTAGAAAATATAAAATGGATGCTTCTTTTAGTAGAAAAAATCCGTGGCCAGTCTTTATTTTAGGAAAGTTAAAGGACGAAAAAGGAAATACATATACCTGGAAACAACCTTATCAAAATGAACAGCCCTATCAAGACCCTATATTATATTTGGATCATGTAGTGGATTTGCCAAATTTTGAAGGAGAAACTGCGAAAGTAGCTCTTCGTTTTATTTGGTTAACTGATGAAGGGAAATGCTACGGAGTTGGCGATAAGTTATTTATGTTAAAAAAACAAGAAACATTGACTGCAAAAGATCAGGAATATTCAGCATTGCCGCCTGTAACGAAATAAGGTAAGAATGGAATTCTCTAAAAGAAGAGAGTATTGATTAGTAAGATAAAGAGCGTATGTATATTATTATTTATGGTAAGGAAGGTACATTATTTTTTAGCAAAAGTTTCTCCTTAAAAATCAAACTCTATTTTTCATGCTTTAGCAGACGGATATTAAGTAGAAACCCTTAAAATTACGTATGAATAATGATATGGTGTAATTTATTTAAAGCTTAATAGCTGAAGTTTTTTAATTAAATAAAATTGAAAAATTTTTGAGTGTTGAAGAAAGGAGGCTTTATATAAAATGGAAAGCTGCTGTGGTGCTTCGAAAAGTGTAACTAGCAATGTTGTTTGTCCTTTATCCAAAACGAAAGGAAAACAAGTCAAGTTGATTACATTAGAAGGCTTACTGAACGCTAATGCCCTCGCTCAATTAGAGTCAGATAAAACATACTACTTTTGTTCAGAGCAAGAATGTAATGTAGTGTACTTTAATGAAGAACAGCAAGTATTTATCAAAAACGATCTTAAGGTTCCTGTTTTTCAAAAAGATTTAAAAGAAGATGTACTTGCTTGTTACTGTTTTAATTGGACACGAGCACGTATTCGTGAAGAAATAAAGCAAACGGGAAAGAGCGAAGCGGTACATGAGATATCAATGCATATTAAAGCAAATCGTTGTGGGTGCGAGGTAAATAATCCTCAAGGTTCTTGTTGTTTAGGAAACGTATCTTCGTTTATAAAGCAAGTTGAAAAATTATATTAATTTGTGGAATCATTTATTCAAGCAGTAAGTAAAAAATGCATTCCTTGTTATCTTAAGAGTGAGCCTTTCTTTATTACTGATAAGTGGTCGTATATAATCCTCAAATTGTTAACAATTTCTTAGAATGGTATAATTTGCGTGAAAGGAGGTTGACGATGAACAATAATTACAAACAAATAATTAGATTTGTTTTTGTAGGATGTATGAATACATTAAACTACTGGCTACTCTATTTATTATTTACCCATGTTTTTCATTTTCATGTTTTAACTTCACATAGTATTGCTTTTATCATAAGTATGATTGGTTCTTTTTTTATGAATACATACTTTACTTATAAAACAAAAGTAACATTAAAGAAGTTTTTCCAGTTTCCATTAACTTATATTGTAAACTTTATCATTACGACAATTAGTATTTATGTTTTAGTTGATGTATTGAATTTAAATAAAGATATTGCACCTTTAATATCATCTGTAATCGCAATTCCTTTTACATTTGCAATATCTAAAAAAATATTAGTTACAAAAAAAGAAGCTGCTATGTAAAACATATTATAAAAAATTCTTCAGCATTTATGTTGAAGAATTTTTTTGTTTTTAAACGGTTCTTTATTTCATTTTTTGTTTTGAATAGATATCTAGACCAAGTGAATAAACATTTGAAAAGTGGATTCATCAGTTAAATTAGCGAGAAGAAAATGCCGAAATATTGTATATGAATACTCACATCTTTACATTATGAAGCAGAAGAATATGGTATTAAAGTAAGCACATTATGCCCCACATTCGTTGATACGCCAATTTTCCATACCGCAAAAGCAGTTAATATTGATAAATCAGTGATAACTGAACAGTTGAAAAAACAAAAAATGATGTCTCCGTAGGCAAAAATAACGCTTAATGGTATTTATAAAAATAAACTAATTATTTGTCCAATGCCGATGCGAAGAACGATAGACATTATTTTCGCATTATTTACATCAGTCCACAGAAATTAATGAGGTTTGTATGTAAAGTAAGTAGAAAGGTTCGTGTGAATCAATAAAAAACACGCTATTCGCTGTTATAGAAATAGTTTCAAATGAAAGAACTGAAAAATATAAGCGATTTAAGAAAAATCGGGAAGGAAAATATTGTTGTGAAGAATGTAATCATAAAATACAACTTGAAGCAATAAAACATTTTTTTAGATAGTGATAATATCTACGAATCATTTTTACTAGTATAAAATGTCCAACATAGTCTAGCCTAACACAAGTAAACTTTTTGATAAAAATCACATCTTTATCAAAAATGTAGAATCCATTTTGATTGATCTATTTTCAAAATAGATTCTTTTTGCTTACTGTCTAATAAGGATTAGCAGTGTCTTTTTTTCAAACTTAATTACTAAACTGCAGCATGAGGCAGGAAAAGGTGTTTGAAATCAACAACAAAAAGAACCTTTTGACATAGATTAAAATTAGGTTAAAATAAAAGTGAGTACTCACTCATTAAAATAAAGAGGAGGAAAGTTTATGTCTCTAATAAACGAGGCTGTAACGCTTAATCATGTTTCCAAGTACTTTGGAAAGAAACAAGTGATTCAAGATATTTCATTTTCTGTCCGCGAAGCTGAAATTTTTGGCTTAGTTGGTCCTTCGGGATCTGGCAAAACCACTCTTATTAAGATGGTTGCAGGTATAAGTGAAGCAACGTCAGGTGACGTAACAGCACTGCAAACAGTTATGCCGAATTTAAATGGAATGAAACACATCGGGTATATGGCGCAAGCTGATGCATTGTATGAAGAACTATCCGCTTATGAAAATGCTGATTTTATCGCGACAATGTATGGATTAAAGGGAAAACAAAAGAGAGAACGTATCTCTGAAGTATTTGAGCTTGTGCAGTTATCTGAGGATGCAAAAAAACAAGTGCAACATTTTTCCGGTGGAATGAAGAAGCGCTTATCACTTGCTATGTCACTTTTGCATGAACCAAGGCTTCTTATTTTAGATGAACCAACTGTTGGGATTGATCCTGTTCTTCGAAAATCAATTTGGGATAAATTTTATGAGCTGAAAAAACAAGGAACAACAATTATTGTGACAACGCACATTATGGATGAAGCTGAGTTTTGTGAACGTCTCGGTTTAATTCGTGAGGGGAAGTTAATTGCAACTGGTTCCCCGGTAGAATTAAAAGCGAGAACAACATCTGGACGTATTGAGGATGTCTTTTTACTGGAAGGAGCGATGGAACGATGAGAGTATTTGGAGTTGTTATCCGTATTATTCGTCAGTTTTTCCGAGATAGACGGTCACTTGCGCTTATGTTCGGAGCACCGATGCTACTTCTTTGGCTTCTTTCACTTGTATTCACACAAAAAGATTATAAGCCTCATATTGCTTTAGTCGATGTACCAGCACCAATTGTAGACGCAATGAAAAAACAAAATGCTTCTTTTTATGAGTATGATAAAGAGAAAGCACAAAGTAAATTAGAAGATCAAACAATTGATGCGATAGTTATTGTAGAACAGGGAAAGATGAAAGTAACGTTAGAAGGCAGTGATTCATCGAAAAATCGTGCTGTCATGCAAGTTTTGCAAAAGAGTATGGAGAAAACCGAAACGACGACTATGAAGCCTGATGTTTCTTATTTGCATGGATCAGCTGATTTTACGATGTTTGATGGATTAGGTCCGGTATTAATCGGTTTCTTTACATTCTTCTTTGTTTTTATTTTATCAGGAGTTTCATTTGTCAGGGAGCGTTTAAGCGGTACTTTGGAACGATTGTTATCGACGCCAATTCGGCGCTGGGAAATTGTCGCAGGTTATATAATTGGATTTGGTATCTTTGCATTTTTCCAATCTGTACTCATTGTTAGTTTTTCTGTGTATGTTCTTGATTTATATGTTGCAGGTTCGCCTTGGCTGACGCTACTCATTACATGCATGCTTTCATTAACAGCGTTAACACTTGGAACATTTTTATCAGCATATGCAAACAATGAATTTCAAATGATTCAGTTTATCCCATTAGTCATCGTGCCGCAAATTTTCTTTTCTGGTTTATTTCCGATTGAATCTATGAATACGTGGTTACAACTATTAGGAAAGTTATTTCCATTAACATACGGTGCAGATGCGATGCGGCAAGTTATGATTCGAAATCAAGGATTTAGCGAAATTGCTGGCGATCTTGGCGTTTTATTATTATTTGCGATTGTGTTTACATTTGGTAACGTGTTTGCTTTGAAGAAGCATAGAAGAATATAATGGAACGAAAAAGGGGTATTTTATGAAAGAGGATTGGCTAGAAGAACTAATTGCCGCCACAGGAACAGATAAGCGCAATGAACGGCAAATGCGCATTTTAGAAGCGGCGGTAGACATGTTTAGTGAGAAAGGGTATTCGGCAACTTCAACGAGTGAAATTGCGAAGCGTGCCGGTGTAGCAGAAGGGACGATTTTTCGCTACTATAAAACGAAAAAAGATTTGTTGTTTGCTGTTGTGATGCCAACGTTAACGAAGTTTGCTGCTCCGTTCTTCGTACAAACTTTCGCGAAAGAAATATTTGAAAATACGTATGATTCATATGAAAATTTCTTACGTACGGTGATCCGAAACCGCTTTGAATTTGCGAGAAAACATTTCCCAATGCTGAAAATTTTAATTCAAGAAGTACCGTTTCAACCTGAATTGAAAGATGAAATCCAACAATTACTCGCAAAGGAAATTTACTCTCGTTTTGAAAACATTGTGGATCACTTTCAGAAACAAGGACAAATTATTGAACTTCCAACTCCAGCAGTATTACGATTCACTTTATCAGCTGTTATTGGCTTGATTTTAACTCGTTTTTTATTATTACCAGAAGAACAATGGGATGATGAGACGGAAATCGAATCTACCGTTCAATTCATTTTATACGGGCTAACTCCTCGGAGGTAATCATATGAGGCAATTTGTAAAACCAACAGTTGTCGTAAGTAAATGTTTAGAATTTGAAGCATGTCGTTATAACGGTGATAAGCTGTCCGATGCAACCGTACGTAATTTACAGCCATATGTAGAATTCATCCCAGTTTGTCCAGAAGTGGAGATTGGACTTGGGATTCCAAGAGAAACAATTCGTATTGTGGAACATGATGGAACGCAAAAATTAGTGCAGCCATCAACAGGTGCTGATTTGACGGAGAAAATGCAGCAGTTTTCAGATTTATTTTTATCCTCTCTACCGGATGTGGATGGTTTTATTTTAAAAAATAGGTCACCAAGCTGCGGAACACGTGACGTGAAAATATATGCTGGATTAGAAAAAGCACCCACAAAAGGCAAGGGTGCCGGATTATTTGGTAGTGCAGTTTTAGCGCGATTTTCACATTTAGCGATTGAGGAAGAAGGAAGATTGTCGAATTTTATCATTCGTGAACATTTTTTGACGCAGCTATTTACACTTGCGCATTTTAAAACATTGAAGAAAAATAAGAACATGAAAGTATTAGTTGAATTTCAGTCTAATCATAAGTATTTATTCATGGCATATAATCAAACGAAGCAAAAAGAATTGGGGCGCATCATTGCGAATAAGGAAAAGCATTCGATTGATGAAGTGTTTGCAAAATATGAAGAAATATTGTACGTATTGCTAAACCGGACACCGCGGTATACATCAAATATCAACGTATGTCAGCATATTTTGGGGTATTTTAAAAATAAATTGAAGAAAGAAGAAAAAGACCATTTTCTTTCTTTACTCAGTAAGTATGCCGAAAAGAAAATACCATTAAGCAGTTTACTTACCGTTTTAAAGTCTTGGGCAATCCGATTTGAAGAAACATATTTATTAAGACAAACGTATTTCGAACCATATCCAGAAATGTTAGTGGAAATCACAGATTCTGGAAAAGGTCGAGATTATTAAACGAAAAACCGCATAATTCGACTTTTTATTCCTATGTTGTTGTAGAACAATGTAGGAATTTTTTTGTGCATTAGTACAGATTCTGTTTTACAATTAAATTGTGACAGAATTGTAGCAATTATCTTACTACTATTCATTCTTTATATAGAGTAATGTTTGTACTATATACGCGCACGCTGTCGAAATAACGAATTCGATAAGGGGTGTGACAAATGGAATTTACTCTTACTAGAGAAAAACAAATGATCAAAGAAATGGTGCGCGACTTTGCTGAAAAGGAAATCGCTCCGAAGGCTGTGTATTATGACAAAACGGCAGAATTCCCATATGAAACGTTTCAAAAAATGGGCGAACTTGGTTTGTTAGGAATCCCATTCCCTGAAGAATACGGTGGTTCTGGCGGTGATACGTTATCGTATGCACTAGCAGTTGAAGAAGTTGGCCGTGCTTGCGGTGGTACAGGATTAAGTTATGCGGCAACAATTTCACTTGGAGCTTCTCCGATTTATTATTTTGGCACAGAAGAACAAAAACAAAAATATTTAGTTCCAATGGCATCTGGTAAGACACTTGGTGCATTTGGATTAACGGAGCCAAATGCTGGATCTGATGCTGGCGGTACACAAACGAAAGCGGTATTGGATGGCGATGAATATGTAATTAACGGTGAGAAGTGCTGGATTACAAACGCTGAGTATGCAAATACGATTATTGTAACCGCTATAAATGGTATGGATGAAAGCGGCAAAAAACGCATCTCTGCTTTTATCGTACCGACAAATAGCGAAGGATTAACAATTTCTAGTCCGTACGACAAAATGGGCGTTCGTGCTTCCAATACATGTGAAATTGTTTTAGATGGTGTTCGTGTACCGAAGGAAAATATTCTTGGGGATGTAAATAAAGGATTTAAACAATTTTTATATACGTTAGATGGTGGTCGTATTTCGATCGCTGCATTGGCAGTAGGGATTGCTCAATCTGCATTTGAGCGTGCACTGCAATATGCAAAGGAGCGCAAGCAATTTGGTCGCTCTCTATCAAACTTCCAAGCAATTCAATTTAAATTAGCAGATATGGCAACAGAAATTGAATTAGCACGGAATATGGTACATAAAGCTGCTTGGTTAAAAGACAATGATAAACCATTTGGAAAAGAAGCTGCAATGGCAAAACTATTTGCATCTGAAACAGCAAGCCGTGTATCTAACCAAGCTGTGCAAATTCATGGTGGTTACGGATATATGCGTGAATATGAAGTAGAGCGTCATATTCGTGATGCAAAGCTATTAGAAATTGGTGAAGGTACTTCTGAAATTCAACGTCTCGTTATTTCAAGACATTTAGGATGTCGTTAAGAGGAGGGTTCACTATGTTTCGAAAAATATTAATTGCTAACCGCGGTGAAATTGCTGTTCGTATTATAAAAACGTGTGAAAAACTTGGAATTCAAACTGTAGCAATTTATTCAGAAGCTGATGAATCTGCCCTTCATGTGAAAATGGCAAGTGAAGCACATCTTGTTGGTGGTCCGCGTGTTCAAGAAAGTTATTTAAATCTTGAAAAGATCATTGAAATTGCCAAAGAAACAAAAGTAGAGGCAATCCATCCAGGTTACGGATTGTTATCAGAAAATACAACATTTGCAGCGCGTTGTGAAGAAGAAGGAATTGTTTTTATCGGTCCTTCCAAAGATGTGATTGCAAAGATGGGAAGTAAAATTGAGTCTCGCAAAGCAATGTTAGCGGCTGAAGTTCCGATTGTACCTGGTATTTCATCTAACATTCCGACAGTTGAAGAAGCAAAAGAAATTGCAGGCCAAATTGGTTATCCGCTTATGTTGAAGGCATCCGCTGGCGGCGGGGGCATTGGTATGCAAGTGATAGAAACTGAACAAGCGCTCACTCAAGCATTTGAAAGTAATCAAACGCGCGCAAAGAATTTCTTCGGCAACGGAGAAATGTATATGGAACGATTGATTACAAATGCGCATCATATTGAGATTCAAGTGCTTGCTGATAAACAAGGGAATACGGTGTATTTGTGGGAACGTGAATGTTCGGTACAGCGCCGCAATCAAAAAGTAATTGAAGAAGCTCCGTCTCCATTTTTAGATGAAGCAGCGCGCATAGAAATGGGAGAGGTTGCAGTCAAAGCTGCGAAAGCGCTCGGTTATACGAATGCAGGAACAATTGAATTTCTTGTTGATGATGAGAAGAATTTCTATTTCTTAGAAATGAATACGAGATTACAAGTAGAACATCCGGTAACAGAAGAGATTACTGGTCTTGATTTAGTCGAACAGCAATTGCGAATTGCATCAGGTGAAACCCTTTCGTTTACACAGGATGAAGTAAAACGAAGTGGTCATGCCATTGAAGCACGCATTTATGCTGAAGATCCTAAAACGTTCTTCCCATCACCAGGAAAAATTACATCTCTGTCCCTTCCAACATCAGTACGGATTGATCATTTCTTAGAAGATGGTGTAGCAATTACTCCGTTTTATGATCCGATGATTGCAAAAGTAATTGCACATGGTGAAACGCGAGGAGAAGCAATCCAAAAGCTACAGGTAGCATTAGACGAACTAAAAGTAGAGGGTATTAAAACAAATACGCCGATGCTTCTACAAGTCTTAGAAGATGAAGTATTCCAAAGCGGTATTTACACAACAAGCTTTGTAACGAAGCAGCTTGTGAAAAAATAAAGGTTACGAAATGTAAAGGGGGAAATAAATGATGACAAAAGTATATGCATCGATGGCAGGAAATGTTTGGAAAATTGTGGTGGGTGTAGGAGATACAGTAGAGGAAGATCAAGATGTCGTCATTTTAGAATCTATGAAAATGGAAATTCCAATCGCTGCAGAAGAAGCTGGCACTGTAATGAAAATTCTTGTGCAAGAAGGCGATTTTGTGAACGAGGGAGATGTTTTAGTAGAAATTGAATAGTGAGAAACGGGGTGCAATCGATTGAAATTACCTTCTTTTGCTTCTATTAAAGAAGTCGGGCCGCGTGATGGTTTGCAAAATGAAAAGAAAGTTGTTGGTACAAAAGATAAAGTGAAATGGATTCATATGCTGGCAGACGCAGGTCTTTCTTATATTGAAGTTTCATCATTCGTTCACCCTAAATGGATTCCTGCTTTAGCCGATGCACAAGATGTGTTTGCTGCGCTTGAGCGGAAACCGCATGTTACATATGCAGCTCTCGTTCCAAATCAAAATGGTTTGGAACGGGCGCTGCTGCAAGATGTAGATGAGGTGAACGTCTTTTTATCTGCTAGTGAAACACATAATAAGAAAAATATTAATAAATCGATTGATGAAGCACTGTCTGTTATTGAAGAGATAACGAAACAATCATTATTTGCTGGGAAAACGGTTCGAGGATACGTATCGACTGTATTTGGTTGCCCATATGAAGGTGAAGTAAACATTCATAAAGTTGATGAACTTTGTAACAAGTTGTTTTCATATGGCATTTATGAAGTATCGCTTGGGGATACAATTGGGGTGGCAAATCCAGTGCAAGTAGAGCGTGTACTAGAGCACTTACTCCAAAAATATGATTCTTCTAAGTTTGCGATGCATTTCCATAACACGTACGGTATGGCACTAGCTAATGTAGTAAAGTCATTAGAGTGCGGTGTTACAACTTTTGATAGTTCTTGCGGCGGTCTTGGCGGATGTCCGTATGCACCAGGTGCGTCTGGGAATATCGCAACAAATGATTTAGTTCATATGCTTCATAAAATGGGTGTACAAACAAATATAAATGAAGAAAAGCTATTACAAGCAACAAAATTTATCCAAAGCAAGCTAGGTACGCAGATTCCGAGTCATGTATACCACGCTTTGCAACATAAAACTGTGAGTAGGTGATCTTATGTTACAGCTGCAAAATATTTCAGTTGATTATGTAACGCCTCATATCGTGAAAATCACATTGAATCGTGAAGGCCAAGCAAACTCTTTATCACTTTCTCTTTTAGAAGAACTACAAGATACACTAAGTCGTATTAATGAAGAAAACGATGTTCGTGTCGTAATGATCACAGGAGCAGGTACAAAAGCATTTTGTGCAGGTGCAGATTTAAAAGAGCGTGCCAATATGAACGAAGAACAAGTACGTGATGCAGTTGGAATGATCCGTTCTACTATGGATATGGTAGAACAATTATCACAACCTGTTCTTGCAGTAATAAACGGAATTGCGCTTGGCGGCGGGACAGAATTAAGCCTTGCTTGTGATATTCGCATCGCTTCAGAATCAGCAAGTCTCGGTTTAACAGAAACTTCGCTTGCGATTATTCCAGGAGCTGGCGGGACGCAGCGTCTTCCGCGTTTAATTGGAATGGGACGCGCAAAAGAATTAATTTATACGGCAAGACGTATATCAGCCCAAGAAGCAAAGGAATACGGACTTGTTGAGTATGTTACTCCTGCCCAAGAATTAGAAGAAAAAGCAATTGAAATCGCCAAAAAAATTGCAGTGAATGGTCCAATTGCAGTTCGTCGTGCGAAGGAAGCAATTACAAATGGGATGCAAGTTGACTTGCAGACAGGTTTGCAAATGGAAAAGCAAGCGTACGAAGGTGTTATTCATACGAAAGACCGCTTAGAAGGATTACAAGCATTTCGCGAAAAACGGAAGCCGATTTATAAGGGGGAATGAATATGCTAGATCAAAAACAACAATCTCGTACATTAGAAGAGTGTGTAGAAACGATAAGGCAGGGCGGGGCGCCTAAATATCATGAGCAAAATGCATCAAAAGGGAAATTATTTGTTCGTGAGCGTCTTGCACTTTTGTTTGATAACGGTGAGTACGTAGAAGATGCGTTATTTGCAAACTGTGAACAAGAAGGATTGCCTGCAGATGGAGTTGTTACCGCAACTGGTAAAGTAAATGGACGCACTGTTTGTGTAATGGCAAATGATTCGACTGTAAAAGCAGGATCATGGGGCTCTCGTACAGTAGAAAAAATTTTACGTATTCAGGAAACAGCTGAAAAATTACGTGTACCACTTTTTTATCTTGTCGACTCTGCCGGCGCGCGTATTACAGATCAAGTTGAAATGTTCCCAGGCAGACGCGGGGCAGGGCGTATTTTTTATAACCAAGTGAAATTATCTGGAAAAGTACCGCAAATTTGTTTACTATTTGGCCCATCTGCTGCCGGCGGTGCATATATTCCTGCTTTCTGCGACGTTGTAATGATGGTTGAAGGAAATGCATCTATGTATCTTGGTTCGCCTCGTATGGCTGAAATGGTTATCGGTGAAAAAGTGACATTAGAAGAAATGGGCGGAGCACGTATGCATTGCTCTGTATCTGGCTGCGGAGATGTACTTTGCAAAACAGAAGAAGATGCAATCTCAAAAGCACGTCAATATATTTCTTACTTCCCAAGCAACTACTTAGAAAAAGCTCCAATGACAGAACCTCAAGAACCGAAAGAATTCGAAAAGACGTTAGAACAAATTATCCCGGAAAATCAAAATGCACCTTTTAATATGCACGATTTAATTAAACGTGTAATTGATGAAGACTCTTTCTTTGAAGTGAAAAAGTTATTTGCACAAGAGCTTATTACTGGGTTTGCGCGTATTAACGGTATGCCAATTGGTATTATTGCGAATCAGCCTCGTATGAAAGGCGGTGTATTATTCCATGACTCTGCGGATAAAGCAGCGAAATTTATTACACTTTGCGATGCTTATCACATTCCGCTTTTATTCTTAGCTGACGTACCAGGATTTATGATTGGTACGAAGGTAGAGCGAGCTGGTATTATTCGTCACGGTGCGAAAATGATTTCCGCTATGAGCGAAGCAACTGTGCCGAAAATTTCTATCGTTGTACGAAAAGCATATGGTGCAGGTTTATATGCGATGGCAGGTCCTGCATTTGAACCTGATTGCTGTCTTGCTCTTCCAACAGCTTCGATTGCGGTAATGGGACCAGAAGCAGCTGTAAATGCAGTGTATGCAAATAAAATCGCAGCGCTACCAGAAGAAGAGCGCCAAGGCTATATCGCGCAAAAACGTGAAGAGTATAAACAAGATATTGATATTTATCGTCTTGCATCAGAAATGGTTATCGATGGTATTGTTCATCCAAACCAATTACGCACTGAATTGAAGCAACGTTTTGAGATGTATATGAGTAAGTATCAAGTATTTACAGATCGTAAACATCCAGTTTATCCAGTATAGAAATGAGAAAAGGCATAAAAACCTTTTCTTTTTAGATGGACGAGAGCATCTGGCCGTGCACAGGTGTGGTCAGATCCTTTTTCTCGAAAATAAAAGCAACTCGGTTCTTGCTTTGTATAACGGTGGTCTAGATGTTGAAACATCAAAATAAAGTTTTATAAAAGTGAGAACGCCCTGCCAAAGGGTTTTCTTTTTCAAAAAAATTAAGGAGGGACAAATTGTGAAGCAAGCAGTTTGGTTTCCAACAGAGGAATATAAAGCAAACACACGCTTATATCAATGGATGCAATCGCTCGGATATGATGATTATGAAACATTTTATGAAAATTCAATTGAAGACCCGGCATGGTTTTGGGAAGAAGCAGAGCGTGCGGTAGGTTATCAATGGATGCGTCCATACACAGACGTGTTAGACTTAGCAAACGGCATTCCATTTGCAAAGTGGTATGCGGATGGAACTTGCAATGTTGTAGAATCTGCACTATCTCGTTGGATTGCGGAAGATGATACGAAAACAAAGCAGGCTCTTATTTGGGAAGGCGAAAATGGTACATCAAAATCATTTACATATGAGGAACTAGACCACTGGGTAAGCTGCGTTGCAAATGGATTAAGGCATTTAGGAATTGAAAAAGGAGATCGTGTAACCATTTACATGCCAATGATTCCCGAAACAGTAGTTGCCATGTTAGCTGTCATGAAAATTGGTGCGATCATGTCTCCTATTTTTTCTGGGTTTGCTTCAGATGCAGTGATGACGCGCGTACAAGCTGCAGGCTCTAAAATGATTATTACTGCTGATGGATTTGCGCGCCGCGGTAAAACGGTTTCTTTAAAAGACGAAGTAGATAAGGCGTGTGAGCATTGCAAGAGTGTGGAAAAAGTCGTAATTGTTCGTCATGCGGGGAATGAATTTACACCGCAGGATTACGATATTTCATGGAGTGTTTTAGAAAAAGACAAACCATTTACGCACGCAGAAGAAATGAAAAGTGACGACCCGCTTATGCTTATTTATACATCTGGTACAACAGGGAAGCCGAAAGGGACCGTTCATACGCATGCGGGGTTCCCATTAAAAGCAGCTTTTGATGCTGGTTTTGGCATGAATGTGAAACAAGGTGACCGTGTGTTATGGATTACTGATATGGGCTGGATGATGGGGCCGTTTTTACTATTTGGTTCTCTTCTTAACGGTGCGACAATGGTTATGTATGAAGGGGTTCCTGATTATCCAGAACCAGATCGTTTATGGGAAATGGTTGATCGTTATGAAGTAACGCATCTTGGTATTTCACCAACATTAATTCGTTCCTTAATGGCAAAAGGTGATTCATGGGTTGAGAAACATTCCTTGCAAAGTTTAGAAGTAATCGGTTCAACAGGTGAGCCGTGGAATCCAGACCCATGGATGTGGCTCTTTGAAACAGTTTGCAAAAAAAGAGTACCAATTTGTAACTACTCAGGTGGCACTGAAATTTCTGGTGGTATTTTTGGAAACGTCCTCATTAAACCAATTGCGCCAATTAGTTTTAACGCATCGCTGCCAGGAATGGCCGCTGTTGTATTAGATGAAAACGGTGCACCAGTTCAAAATGAAGTCGGAGAACTATGTCTAGAAAAACCGTGGGTCGGAATGACGAAAAGTTTCTGGGAAGAAGACGAGCGTTATGTAAGCACATACTGGTCCCGGTTTGAAAACAAATGGGTGCATGGTGACTGGGTATTATATGATGGAGAACAATACATCATCACAGGTCGTTCTGATGACACGTTAAATATTGCCGGAAAACGTATTGGACCTGCGGAGTATGAGTCCATTCTTGTAAAACACCATGATGTAATCGAAGCTGGTGCAATTGGGGTTCCAGATGAAGTGAAAGGTGAAGTATGTCATTGTTTTGTTGTGTTACGTGAAGGCACTGTGTTTACACCAGAACTGAAAAAAGAATTATTAAGCCTAGTAAACTCTCATATTGGGAAAGCATTGTGTCCGAAAGATATTCATGTTGTCGAAGATCTGCCGAAAACACGTAATTCAAAAGTAATGCGCCGCGTTATTAAAGCTGCGTATTTAGGAAAAGAACTTGGAGATTTATCTTCACTTGTGAATCCTGAGGTTGTGGCATATATTCAAGCAATACAGTCTCAGAAGCTACGATAATTTTAAAAAGCAAACTCCCGATATGAAGGAGTTTGCTTTTTTGTTTGTGTTTATTAGTTGTCGGTCTGAAACAAAGTTGATCTGTTTATAAAAAATGAATAACGAAATCGAAAAATCAATAATATTAAGTTAGGGATTAATATTATTGATTTTTTTGATTTAAAAATTTAACTTTTTTATTTATATTTTTGATTACTTGTTATATAATTGAATCAACTAAAAGGAAGGGATTTCATTATGGCTTATAAAGTAATCACAAATTGTCCTGTCTGCAGTAAAACATTGAAAATTACAAAGTTGCAGTGCTCCCATTGTCACACTACGATTGAAAATGAGTTTGAATTATCTAAGTTGGCATCCTTATCAAAGGATCAGCTTCATTTTGTGGAAGTATTTTTAACATGCAGAGGGAATATCAAAGAAGTTGAAAAGGAACTGGGGATTTCGTATCCAACGGTTCGAGGTAAGCTAACAGACATCATTTCATTCCTTGGATATGTGCCGAAGAAGAAGAAAAATGAAGTAGACGAGAAAAAAGTTGTCACCATGTTGGAAAATGGCGAAATCACACCAGAAGAAGCCATTAAGCTCTTAAAAGAGGAATAGGGAGGAATTTATCATGAAAGAGGAAATTACAAGAGTGTTAACAATGGTTCAAGAAGGAAAGATTGATGCTGAAAAGGGATCAGAACTGATTCAAGTATTAAAAGAGAAAGAAGAAACAGGTAATAAGCTTTTGGAAAAACCGACTAAATATCTAGATAAAATATTAAAAATTCGTGTTGTATCAGCCGAAAATGATAACGTCACGGTTAATTTGCCTATAAAACTTGTCAAGGCAGTATTAATGGCTGGACACAGCATCGCAGCGAGTATTCCTCAATCGGAAAAATACGTTAAAGATATAGACATAAGCCTTATTATTGAAGCAATCGAAAACGAATTAGATGGCCAAATTGTTGATATTAAATCGGCAAACGGGGATACCGTTGCGGTCATCATTGATTAGTGATTTGCTTATGATGCATGTAAAAGTGAAAGCAAAAGATGTTCGGTTTACCATCCCAATCCCATATGCTATTTTAAACATTGTTATTTCAATTTTGACTTCAAAATTTTTTCAGCAAAATGCAAACAAATGGACAAAAGAGCACTTCGAAAGAAAAAACCTGGACTTTACCTTTCCACTAATAGACAAAAAAACGCTAAAGCCTATCGTCAAGGAACTGAAAAATTATAAGGGGATCGTGCTAGTAGATGTCAAAGCTAAGGACGGTACTGAGGTTAAGGTTAGACTATAAGTTATTAATGAATAAAGTGAGTCTTTTCTTCGTGGGTTTCATCAGTAAACTTGGAAAGCACGATTTCATTAGGACGTTGAATCTGAAGTCTTAAAAAGCCTGCCTCCTTTAGCCCCTGAAAAATAGCATTATCAACATTTTCAATATCATCTACACCCACGACAAAATCCAATATGTAAATCGATAATAAAGTTGTTTAATTTTGTTATGAAAATATAAGAGCCTTGCTACAATCTAGTGTGTAGTAAGGCTCTTTAAAGTTGTTTAATTTCTATACATTTAAAAGGTATTTGTACTTAAAAATCATTAATAAAGTAGTTTAATTCTTATTGAACTAAAGCACCTGTTTGTTTAAGTGAATAAATTCACATTTATAATTCCTCTCAAATATAATATCAGTTTATATATTCACAATTCTTCTCTAACAGGCTCTTCACTAAATCTCTTAGATAAATTGTAATTTGTTAATCGATGTGCTTGTGTAACCACTGCTCAAATACTTTCAACTGTTCTTCAGTATGAAAGTAATGTTCACCTGCTTCCATGACTTCTAATTCACAACTGTGTTTTTTTGTAAAATAGTTAATAGTTTCAAATTCGCATAGTTCATCCTTGGCTCCATACATAATATATGTATCTGTATTCCATGTATTAATAGGATGTTCTTTTACATAGCATAAATAATCCCAATATAACTTTTGACCAATAGGTGTTTCTATAGTCATTTCTTTTTGCAAAAGCTCTGGTGTTACATTAAACCATTTCATTATATTTTCGATAATTCGTTCCATATTAAATACCGGTGATAAAAATAATGCCTTTTTTAGCACATCATTTTGATAAGCTAAAAGGCTAAAATAAGCTCCCATACTACATGCAAACACGCTTACTTCTTTCCAATGTTCTTTTGCGTAATTCATAATTATAGATAATTCACTAACACAAAACTGTACTTTACAAGGAGTATTATCATTTTTTCTTTCTCCATGCTCAGGTAAATCAAAGCTTAATACTTGATAACCTTTTTGATTGGCTTCTTCAGCTAATATTTGAATCACTGCATCTTCTTTATTTGACATATTTCCATGTACTGCAATAAAAATTTTTTCACTCTTTTCTCCCCATAAAACTGCGGGAATATTACTAATTTTAAAATTGTCTTTAAGCATATTTCCTCCATAGAATAAGACGTATGGGATTTGCAAAAAATCACATACATTTTATATTCTTCTACCTAGTTAAAATAAATCAAACTATTCATAACTTACCACAAATTAATTATAATATCTCTCTATATCTGTATAACATAGTCTACTTTATATTTTAAACCTTTCTTTTGTCCACCTCTTCAGAAGCTTACAAGTTCTCTTATTTTGATTCCTTATTGAGCTAACCTGCACCGTTAGTGGAAGAAGGATTTTTAAACAACTTTATTATCTCTGCACACAATATTGGTTTGGCAACCATATCTTTAATAACTGTGCTTCCAATATGTTCAATTCGATTTTCCTGAATAGGTGTTGAATTTAGAATATCCTGTTTCACCCTATGAAACTCTTTCTGCCAATCAACTGTATATGCTTCTAATCTTATTTCATTGTAACCACCTCATTCTAAGGATTATGTAAATGATTCGTTCTCGTTCCCAAAAATCCTTCTTCACCTAAACTGCTCCGTTTCTGTACATGAAGAAGAAAGTACTAATTGATTATTAAATTGAATAGATAAAATAGAAATAAAAAAAGGAGAGCGTGTTTTGATTAACCTTTTTCAAAACACGCTCTTTTCTTTTGTTCGTTTATAAAGGTTAATGGTATTATTTCAAAGTTATATTAGTAGTAATTACAAATTGAAAATTCACAAAAATACAATTTCCTTAATATAGAAAAAATAGTGTATTTATGACAAAATTAGAAATAGCTATAAATATTGTTAAGGAAGGGGGAAACACCGAGGATTTTAGCAGCATTTTTAGTATTTATTTTATTTCTTGCATAGAGAGTAGGGGGAAGAGAAGAGAAAGCTTAAGGCGTGAGCATGAAAAAGGTATTTTCATTAGAAACATACTTGTCTTCTTGTTCAAATAAAAAAATTATGGAGGAAAAAAGCATGGTAGCTAAACAGTCTATTCTTCAAGTACAGGGCCTAGAGAAAAATTATGAAACAGAAGCAGGAATCATTCCTATTTTAAAAGGAATTGATATACAAATTTACCGCGGAGAAGTGGTTAGTATTATAGGTCCTAGCGGTAGTGGGAAGTCTACATTACTTGGTTTACTAGGTTCTTTAGATATTCCAAGTGAAGGGCATATTATCATCGGAAATGAGGATATTACATCACTGTCTGAAGAAAATTTAGCAGATTTTCGTGCGAAAAAAATTGGTTTTGTTTTTCAATCCTATAATTTAGTGACAACAATGACGGCCGAGGAAAATGTAATGATGGCGCTTATGTGTGCCGGGATGAAGAATCGAAAGGAAATGATCCAAAAGGCAAGAGAGATGCTTGATCTTGTTGGGATGAAAGAACGTTATCATCATTTACCAAGTCAGCTGTCAGGAGGTCAGCAGCAGCGCGTGGCAATTGCCCGTGCATTAGTAAACAATCCCGCTATTGTTATTGCGGATGAACCTACCGGTAATTTAGATACGAAAACAGGACAAACTATTTTGGACTTAATCTTTCAACTACGTGATCAATTCAACATGACTTTTATTATTGCTACACATGATTCTTACGTAGCAAAGATTTCAGATCGTATTTTACAAATAGAAGATGGACTGTTAATTAAAGAAGGTGAAACAACGTCATGTTATTAAAATCGGCATTACGTAGTTTAGTGCGAAATCGTTTGAGAACCTTCTTTACTGTGCTTAGTATTGTAGTTGGAGTAGCTAGCTTTTTCTCAATGTCAATGTTAGTCGAATTAGTTCCTCGTTCTATTCACGAATCTTCTAAAATTCTTCTAGGAGGAGACGTAGCTATTCAATCCTACTTAAACCCTGTTAATCGTGATACATTGATTTCTTCTATTCCTAAAGAAGGACAAAAAGCACTTACAACCTCTTTATTAGGCCAGAGTATGGTGAAATCTGATAAAAAAACAACAAGTTTAATAATAAAGGGAATAGAACCGAAGCAATATCCGCTGTATGGAGATAAACAGTTTCCTAACGTTCGCAATTTACAAAAAAATGAAGTGCTTCTATCAAAAAGTACTGGGGATCGTTTACAAGTGAAAGTCGGAGATAAAGTGGAGATCCCGAATCGTTCTACTGGAGAAATGTCTTCTTATAAAATTCGTGGTTTCGTTGAAGGGGTTCAAGAATCTTACGGCGATGCTTCTATCTTTGGAACAGCTTATCTGCATTTAGATCAAGCTCAAAAGCTCTTACATGTACCAGCAAATACAGTTAATGAAGCTTTAATTGGATTGAATGATAACGTTAACGTCTCTACTTTTAAAAGTAAAATGCAAGAACAATTACCGCAAAGCAGTGTAATTGACATTCGTGATAAAGAATTAGAAAAACAAAAAGATTTGCATATGTTACTTCCATTTCTTCAACTATTTAGTGTATTAGCTCTTGGAATCGCAGCAATCACAACTTCAAATACAATGAAAGTAATCATTGCCACGCGCACACATGATATCGCTGTTATGAAATCGGTAGGAATGAAAACACGGTCTATCGTACGATATTTTTTGCTAGAAGCATTTTGGTTAGCGATCCTTGGAACAGCTGGTGGCATTGGAATTGGGCTATTAGCTAGTGTATGGCTCACCTCATATTTATCAAGTGTACTTTCTTTACCTCTTACGTGGGGGATGTCATGGTCTGTTATTGGTACTACAATCATCGTCGGATTTGTCGTAACCTTTTTAGCATCATGGATACCAGTAAAAAGTGGAATGCGTGTGTCACCTCTTCAAATGTTACGAGATACAGAGAATACTAGTGTTAATTATTCGTTACCTTTTAGGAAAAATTTTCAACTTTTTCTTTTAGTTTGTGGTATTCTTTCTGTTTATGTTTACAAAATAGCATTTACAGCCAATGCAAATGGTAGTGTGTTTAAATGGCTCCTTGCTTTCATGCTTACAACTGGTATTGTGTTATGTGTGGTTGCTTTCGTTCGTTTGATTGGATTTATATACGCTTTATTATTCCGAATGATTGGCGCTTTGAAAAACAGGGTCCCACAAAGTCTTTTTCTTGCCCTGCATAATATAGCTGCTACGAATAAACGAAATGGATTATTAGCAGTTACCTTAACGATAGGCGTCGTTTCTGTAGTTTCCAGTCACGTATTTGCTGATAATTTAATTGAATCTGTGCAAGGACAATTAGAAAAAGAGGTAATGGGAAATCTCCTTATTACAAGTTCAGTTAACGATGAAGAAAAAGTGGAAAAGCAAATTCAATCGATGAAGGAAATAAAGGCATGGAAAAAAGGTTATCAACTAGATGGAAGGATTCAAAATATTAACGGTGAAGAAGCGGCAACTAAATTCAGCCAAAAAGTAAAAGAAGATAAATTTTTTAGTTCAACTAAAATTTCAGTAGAAGGCATAGATACCGCTCTTACTTCTAAAGCATATACCATATCTGAAGGTCGCGATTTAACATCGGCGGATGCAGGAGGGAAAAAAGCAATCCTGTTGGATAGTTATAAAAAGCTTGGGGTAAAAACAGGTGATACAGTTGATATTCAAATAGGAAATGAATTAGTGAATTGTGAAATTGTCGGCTTCTTTCAATCAGGTATTGTAAAAACGGTGGGTATTCGTATTCCAACAAAAACATTAGCTACATATGGAAAGCCGAATCGCATTACCTATTCATTAGATAGCGATCCAAAACAAACGAATACGATTCTAACAGAGTTAAATAATAAACTTCCTAATTCAGCAATGGCCTATTCGATTGCTGCTACAGCAATCGATAGTCTACAATACATCATTCATATGCAAAGTACTTTCTTTTCTATCGTAGCGTTATTTGCATTTTTAACTGCTGTTCTGACAATTGGAAATCAAGTGGTCATTCGCTTACTTCAACAAACGCGGGATGTAGCGATTATCAAGACAGTAGGTATGTCTTCCGGTAATTTAATGAAGTCCATTTTATTAGAAAACACCATCATTTCCTTATCAGCCGGATTAGTCGGGGCTGGAGTTGCTTTAGCTTTTTCAGGTGTTGTTTTGCGATTCTTATTCCAAATGCCAATGAAAATTGATGTAACTTGGTCTGTTTTAGGTATACTGTTATCTGTTAGCACAACAGCAATTGTTGTCTGGATTGCAGCAAAACAATCGTTATCAGCTAAGCCGATACATCTACTGCAAAGTAAATAGAAGTATATAACGAATGAAAAAACGTAGTTTGATGAAAAAATCAAACTACGTTTTTTCTGTTCATTAAGCAACTATATTTTTCAATCTCTCTTCTTGTTAACTTAATATGAATTCACCAGAATATTTAAGGGAGTGACAGTCCATATTATAATTGTTAACCGAAAAGGGGGTTTATAATGATGAACAAACAACGTGCACAACAAATTGCAGCTTCACCAGTTATGGCGAATGTAACTTATAACGGGGTTCAAATCTATATTCAAAATGTAGATGAAGCGAGCGAAACAGCAAGAATTTACTCTCTAAGCGAACCGGATAATGAACAAGAGGTATCTGTATCTAGCCTAATTGAGCATTAAATAAAAAATTTTGATAGCTCTAGTTTTAGAATTAAATCTGATTTTTTATAAAAGGAGTGAAATTCTGTATTGATTATGCAGGATTTCACTCTTTTTATTGTTATAAGAAGATAACTAAGTTAATGTAATAGAAAATCTCAGGATGTTAACGCTTGTATCGTGTTAGCGCCCAAAATGGAAAATCTAACTCTATGGATGGTATAATTGTAAAAGAATACAAGCTAGTACTGATTATAAAACTCCTCAAGCAATAGAGGATTAAGCTAAATTTCAATTTTTTTACTCAGGAATTTACACAGATAGGTTATAGCCTAAAAGGGGAGAAAGTAATGAATAAGATGGAAAAGAGTAATAATACATTAGATAATATCGTAACGTTATATATTACTAGACACGGGAAAACAATGTTAAATGCTAGTGGACGTGTGCAAGGCTGGGCGGATTCTCCATTAGTAGAAACGGGTGTTGAAGTAGCCAAAAATTTAGGACATGGCTTAAAAGATATTCATTTTGTTGATGCTTATAGTAGTGATAGTGGGCGTGCAATTGAAACTGTTAACTTAGTATTAAAATATAGTGAGCAATCAACGTTAAAACTTGAACAAAGGAAAGACTTACGCGAATTAAATTTCGGGATTTTTGAAGGTGATAAAAATGAAAATATGCAAAAAATGATCGGGGTTGTTGCTGGTGTGAAATCAGCAGATGAATTAATGAGGTTCTCTATTGAAGAAATTGTGAATTTCATTGCAGCAGCAGACGATACAAATCAAGCTGAAGATTGGAAAACCTTTTCAACCCGTATAAAAAGAGAGCTTGATAAAATTAGTGAAGAGACTGCTCAAAATGGAGGAGGTAACGTTTTAGTTGTCTCTCATGGCATTACAATCACAGCATTAGTAGACATGATTGATTGTAGTAAAATAAAACTTGGACTAGAAAATGCAAGTGTAACTAAAGTTTTCTATAAAGATGGGAAGTATACAATCGAATCTGTTGGAGATATGAGTTATGTTGAAAAAGGTAAAGAAAGTGCAAGAGTATAAAGTAATAGAATGAGAAGAAGGCAGATTTCTTACGAGAGTAAGAGACTGTTTTTTTCTTGCTGCTGATAAGCGGGATCCTGTCAACAACGTGGAATGCTGACAGGATTCCACTGTCATTAAGACTGACTATGTTAATTACAAAGAACCTCTCATAAAAGATTGAGAGGTTACTTTTTTCTAGTAAAGATTTCTTAGATAAAGAATGATGAACTATATAGAGTATCAATTGGAAAGAGCGGGGGTCTTTCCAATTGGGTTACGTACAATAATGGAACTAGATCATATAGAGTTAATTATTAAAATGGTTGAAATGGAAGTGAAGTAACTCCTAGCTATTATGACAGCTAGATTAATAGAAGGAATACCCGAAAGTGAAAAACATGATTTATATAAACAAGTGCTTTCTTTTATTTGAGATGAAATTAAAAAATTTTATTAGAATTTAAAGTAAAACATTTAAGATTTCCCCTATAACTTTCTCAAGTAATTTCAAATAAAATTCCAAGGGGTTTTTACAGTTTATGGCGAATTTATGTGGTGGAAAATGGAAAAGGGGGAGTTTTTATGAAAAAGTTTGTAAAACAGACTGCAAAATGGGTAACAGCTTCGACATTTATGGCTGGTATATTATTTCCTTCTGGACTTACTATAAGTGCTTTGGAAAAGGATTCCCCTGTAAAAGGAGCATACCATCCAGCAGTTACATCTCCTGTTCACCTGAAGACACCATTTCAGTCGCAATTTATGAACAAGCAAGGACAAGATATATTTGGTCCAGCAAATCCAAACTATAAAATGAACGTTTACTATAATTCTATCAATCACACTATTCAAGGAAAAATGACAGTCACTTTTACGAACAATACTCGTACGCAGCTGAACGAACTTTATTTTAACTTGTGGGGAAACGCAGAAACATCTAAAGAAAATGGCGGAAGTATGTCTGTTTCTAATGTAAAAATAAATGGGAAAACAGCAAAATTTGCTGTGGATAGTACTGCACTGCATATTTCATCTGTTCAAATTCCTAATAATCAAAAATCTACTGTATCGATGGATTTTGTAGTTCATGTACCGGAACAACAAGATCGTTTTGGTTGGAACAAAAACACAGTCTCGCTTGGAAACTGGTTCCCAATTCTAGCAGTATACGATAAAGAGGGCTGGAATGTAGATGCTTATTTTCCATATGGAGAATCTTTTTATTCTTTAACTGGAGATTTTGATGTAACACTTACGACTGATAAAGAACAGGTCATTGCAACGACAGGAACGGAAGTGGGACAACCACATATTTCAGGAAATTTAGCAACGCATCATTATAAAGCCAAACAAGTTCGTGATTTTGCAATAGAAATGGATCCAGGTTACAAAGTAAAACAAAAGAAAGTAAATAATGTAAATATTAATGTGTATTATACAGATGAACAAGCAAAATATGCTGATTCTATGCTTGAGGCAGGGGTTGAGAGCATCAAGCTGTTCAGTAACCGTTTTGGAGAGTATCCATGGCCAGAACTAGATATCGTTGGCATGGAAGGCTGGTTTGGTGGAATGGAATATCCACAATTAACGATGATTAGTATCGCTAAAAATCCTTCTCAAGAATGGGTTAAAAATGTTACTGCGCATGAAATTGGACATCAATGGTTTTACGGCATTATTGGAAATAATGAGCACGATGAAGCGTGGCTTGACGAATCATTTGCTAGTTTTGCAGCTGCGCTCTACAGTAAAGAACTTGATCAACTAAAGGCAGAACCTGTTGGAGACTATCATCTTTCGTATCCTGTTTCAACATTTGCTGAACGTGCTGCAGAAGGCGGGATTGAAGCATATTATAGAATGATTTATGGTTACGGTTCAAGAACAGTTAATGATCTTCGTCTTGAACTTGGCGATGAAGTCTTTTACAAAGCGATGAAAGATTACTTTAATGAAAAGAAGTTTGGTGTGAGTACGACAAAAGATTTTATCCAAATTATGGAGAAATCAACCGGAAGAGATTTGGAAAATTTCTTTGCGTCACATAGAATATTTGTTTCTGATCAAGAATAAACGTATAAATAAACCTGTCGTGAATCGAATTAGGCAGGTTTTTATGTTTAATCTTTACACTTAATTTTACATAACTTACTATAAATTAGTTGTTTTTTAACTCTTTTGTTTCCTTAAGTTTTCAAATCATCATGGATAAAAGTTCAATCATCGACAAAAAAGTCTTAATGTAATTCGGAAGACCGTCGATTCATTACAGAATAATTTGTGTGAGTGAAGTTCACATTATAATTAGTAAAAGAAAAAGAGGTTAGAATCATGAATACACAACGTGCAAAAGAGACTGTCGCTTCATCAGTTATGGCTAATGGTTCAAATCTATATTCAAAATGTAGATGAAAATATTGAAACAACGAGAATCTATCCTCTTAATGAACTAAATAACGAACAAGAGATTCCATTATCTAGCTTAATAGAGTATTAATTGCTTAAATGTTTTCTCGATAAAAACAGCTGCCGGAAAAATTTTGACAGCTGCTTTTTATTGTCTCAAATCCTATACATTGATTTTGAATTAACTATTTTCTACAACAATATCTCCCTTGAATTTTGTCGAATAAAGAAGGAAAAGGAGCCTATGGAAAGAAAATAAATAGATGGTGTATAAAAGATTAATGAAAGTAGGACTAACTAATGAAAGGAAAAATTGGAGCAGGAAATACAGCAGGGGTCTACTTGTGGGAAGAAAGAGAAATATGGCAGCAAGATTAATAGAAGGAATACCTGAAGGTGAGAAAGACGATTTATATAAGCAAGTCATTTCTCTTCTGTAAACTCCGATAAAAAATTTATGAAGGGAGGTCACAATCTGATATGTGGTATACATTATCTGAACCATGGAAAGAATGCTTCAATCAAGCATGGTTATCGTATTGTAACGGTTCATTTCCTATTGGTGCTGTAATTGTAGATGGAAGTGGGAATATCATTTCAAAAGGTAGAAATACAGTTTACAAGATGGAAGCAATACCAAATGAAATATGTAATAACAAAATTGCTCACGCAGAAATCAATGCAATATTAAAAATAAACAATTTAGAAACAAACGCATCGCGTAAGGAATGTGAACTGTATTCTACAATGGAACCGTGCCCTTTATGTTTTGGTGCTATTGTTATGTCTGGAATCACAAATATTCACTATGCCGCGAGAGATAAGGTGGTCGGAGCAACCAATTTGAAAGATGCAAATACTTATTTACAAGGGAAAAATATGAAGGTTTCAGGTCCGTATAAAGAACTTGAAATCGTCCAATTTGTTCTGAAGACAGATTTTGTATTGCGGAGAGGACATGCTGTAGACCGATTACTACAAACGTGGGAGCAAGATTGTCCGGTGGGTATTACGATAGGGCGAAAATGGTATGAGTTAAATAAGTTAGTACAAGCGAAACAAGAAAAGACAGATATTTCAATTATTATAGATGAAATTATAAGTGAAGTAGAAGTTTTAAAGAAAGAGGTGGAAGAAAAGAATGGATGTAAATTTTGAAGAAAGAAAATATACTTTTGATGATATTGTCGAAGAATATGAGAAAATAAGACCAACATATCCCAAGGAACTTTTTCAAGATTTGTTTATGTATGCAAATATTGAGAAGGAAGAGCGAATTCTTGAGATTGGTTGTGGTACAGGTAAAGCAACGGAAGGACTTGTCGGATTAGGATATAAGCAGATTGATTGTATTGAGCTAGGAGAACGATTAGCTCAATTTACAGCTTCTAAATTTCGAAATGAGAATGGGATACACGTGTATCAAGGGAATTTTGAAACCTGGGATCGGCAGGATGATTCATACTCACTTGCAGTTTCAGCAACAGCGTTTCATTTTATTAATCCTGAAATTGGTTATCCAAAAGTAGCAAATTCGCTGCATAAACATGGGACAATGGCCTTCTTTTGGACATATCATATACAACCTTGTGCAGATGTTTTTCGAGAGATTGGAGATTGCTATGAAAAGTATGCGCCGCATTTACATCCTAACAAATTACCAACACCAGAAGAACTAATTGAAGAACGTAAAAACCTTACAATGCAGCATGATTTGTTTCAAGATTTAGTTGTTAAAACCTATAAATGGACTGATACATATACAAGTGATGATTACATTGCATTATTACATACGCAATCTGCCCATCATTTGCTTTCACAAGAGGTAAAAGAAAAATTGTTTCATAGTATTCAAAACGTCATTGAAAAACATGGTGGGAAAATTGAAAAACCACAGTTTGTTGCGTTGTATTTAGCACGAAAAAAATGATAAGTGATTTATTACAATACATTTTTCAGCAATGAATCTACACAAGGGGGATTTTTGATGAGTAATTTTGAATGCAAAATGTTAACGATGTGTATGGTGCAAGATGGGGACAAAGTTCTACTTATGAATCGTCCAGATCGTTTAGGTTTTCCTGGGTACATTGCTCCTGGTGGAAAAGTCGACTTTCCAGAAAGTATTGTAGATGGAGCGATCCGAGAAGTACGTGAAGAAACAGGTTTAATGGTAAAAGATATCATCTTTAAAGGAATCACCGAGTTTTGTGAGCCAAACACAAAGTTACGATATATGGTATTTAATTATTTGGCAACATCTTTTGAAGGAAAGCTACTTGAGGATCCGCCTGAAGGAGAGTTAGTATGGGTAGATCAAAAAGATGCATTAAATTTACCGATGCAAGATTGGTTTAGAAAAAGGTTTCCACTATTCTTTGAACCGGGAACATTTGAGTGGCATTCAGTATGGGATAAAGAGCGTGATGTTGTTTTAAATAGGGTGGAAAAACATTATAAAGAATCAGAGCTACATAAAGTGTAAATGTGTACGCGTTTTTAACAGCTTTGACTCACCACCTGGATTCGATTACTTAGAAGATATAAGCTACTTTGGCAGTTCAGTTATGCAGAGTCTTCGAATACGTTGAAGAATTATTTTAGAAAGGGAGCAAAAACTCATTTTTATAACCTCCCCCCTCTATTTATTTTTTTGAAAAGGATATATTTCCCTGAATATCAAAATACATTATAGAAAAATGTCGAGAGGGGTGTATGAGATGGGTTTTCCTCCTCAACAACAAAGTAAACCTGGAATTGAATCATTAATGAAACCCAGACCAATATTTGATAACCCCAATTACAAACCAGCCGGAAAGCTCATAAATAAGATAGCTCTTATAACTGGTGGGGATAGTGGAATTGGGAGAGCTATTGCTGTAGCCTTCGCGAAAGAGGGTGCTGACATTGCAATCTCATACTTAAATGAGCACAGTGATGCAAAAGAAACAGAGTTCTATGTCAAAAAGTACGGCCGTAGTTGCATTAGTATTCCAGGTGATATTGGAAATGAGCAGCATTGCCAACAAGTTATTATGCGAACGATTCAACAATTTGGTCGTATTGACATTTTGGTGAATAATGCCGGTGTACTATACATAAGGAACAGTCTACTTGATGTAGATTCGAATCAACGAGCAAGCACCTTTCACACAAATGTTTTTTCACAGTTTATGTTATCGAAAGCTGCTTTGCCATACATGAATTCAGGGAGCTCCATAATAAATACAACATCCCTTAGTGCCTATGATGGGGATCAGGATGCAATTGACTACTCGGCATCTAAAGGAGCCATTGTTTCATTTACACGTTCACTGTCATTGTCACTAGCATCGAAAGGGATTCGAGTTAATGGTGTGGCCCCAGGACCAATTTGGACGCCATTAATCCCATCTTCATTACCTCCAGAATGGCTTGCTACATTTGGAGACCATGTTCCTATGAAGCGAGCCGGTCAACCGTTTGAAGTGGCACCTGCTTATGTTTTCCTAGCTTCTGATGATGCCTCTTACATATCCGGGCAAATTCTGCACGTGAATGGCGGAGAAATTGTAAACGGCTAAATACTTATGGGAAACTATGGGAGATACTTGTTAAGTAAATTTTTATTCAGTTAACAGGAGTTTTTAATAGAACATACGTATAAAGTAAAAAACGCTTGGTTTTCCAAGCGTTTTTTCAGGCTGTGGAGAAAGCCTTCTCCACAGCCTGTTTTTGTGTCTGAACATCTTTTTATCTGTCAACACTGATAAAAAAGATGCAAAGGAGCGATGCCCCATGATGGGAGCGCTGAAAAATCATCGTGATGAGCGCGTAACAATTTCTGTAGAAGAGTTAGTTCCGCAAGACCATTTCCTTCGTGCCATTGAGGCAACAATCGATTTTCATTTTATTGAAGAAAAATTACGTCCTTATTATTGTGAAAACAATGGAAGACCGTCGATTCATCCAATTGTTTTATTCAAGATGATGTTTATCGGTTATTTTTACGGAATTCGATCTGAACGCCAATTAGAAAAAGAAATTAAAATGAACGTTGCTTATCGTTGGTTTTTAGGATTTTCTTTATCTGATACTGTACCAGATCATTCCACAATAAGCTGGAATCGTCGGACTCGTTTTATTCATACGAATATTTTTGAAGAAATCTTTGATGAAATTGTACGTCAAGCTACGGAACAGCGCATGGTAAGTGGTCGTGCATTGATGACAGATTCTACTCATATTAAAGCGAATGCCAATAAAAATAAGTTTATTCATAAAGTAAAACAAGAAAAACCTAAATCTTATATAGAAGAATTAGAAGAGGCTGTCACACAAGATCGTGAGGATCATGGAAAAAAGCTTTAAAGCCCAAAAAGGAAGGTGTCGCCGACAAAGATAAAATCCGTGAAAGTACAACAGATCCAGACAGTGGTTTTTTAATGAGAGATGGAAAACCAAATGGATTTCACTATTTAGATCATCGAACAGTTGATGCGAAATACAATATCATTACGGATACATATATTACGCCTGGAAATGTGGCAGATTCCGAGGTGTATTTGGCACGTCTTCAAGCTCAAGTTCAAAAGTTTCAATTCCAAGTAGAAGCGGTGGCACTGGATGCAGGGTATTTTACGGGACATATCTGTAAGAAATTATTAGAGCAAAATATTTTCATGGTGATGGGATATCGGCGATTTGGCAATCAAAATAAAGAAGTACCAAGACGATTATTTCACTATGTTTCTGAAAGGGATGTATTTACATGTCCAAAGGGATGTATTATGAAGTATGCGACAACAGATCGAGAAGGATATCGTCATTATAAAGCGGACAAAAAGGATTGTGCAGTATGTCCTTTACGTTCAGATTGCTTTTCAGCTACTCAAAAAAGTCGAGAGATTACGCGTCATATTTGGGAAGAGTATAAAGATATTGCACGAGAATACAAGCGAACGAAAACAGGAAAACGATTATATAAAGTACGCTGTTCTACAATTGAGCGGAGTTTTGCCGATGCAAAAGAACTACATGGCTATCGATACGCTCGGTTCCGAGGGATGAAGTCTGTCCAAATACAGGCATATCTCACCGCAGCCTGCCAAAACATGAAAAAAATAGCCCTTCATCTGACCAGAAAGGGTCAGTTGAAGGGCTGTTTTTCTTATTTTTTATTGTTTCGTACAATTTTTTTATACATAGTTACAATAAAGGTCATCAGAGGTTGGGAAACCCAAAGGGTTTCCCAACACTCTGAGCCTAAAGGTTAAACCTTTAGGCTTTCTCTCGTTTATTCCGCTTCCGTAAATTTCCCATATTGACGCTTATGCATCCAAGTTAATGTACCAATCGTTCCTAGTGATAACAGAACAATGAAGAGCATTAAAATACCTCCGTTTTGCCACATGTAACTGAAGTCTCCACTTGAAATAACTGCTTTAAATCCTGATACAGAATATGTCATTGGGAACCATGCGTTAAAGATTTGCAGCGGTTTCGGAATTAACTCAAGTGGGAATGTACCTGCACTTGTTGTTAATTGTAAAATCAATGTCAAGATCGCAACAAAGCGTCCTGCATCGCCGAAAGTCGTTACTAAAAATTGAACTAACGCAATAAACGATAAGCTTGTAATAATACTAAACAATATGAAGTATGGAACACTTTGCACTTCAACACCTAACCAGAACAGTAAGACTGCGTCTGCCACAAGTGCTTGAATGATACCAACTGCAAGTAGTACACCAAACTTACTAATAAACCAGCTAAACCCTGATTTCGGTATACCAACTGTTTCGCGTAATGGGAACACAATAGATAATAACAATGCCCCAACGAATAAACCAAGAGATAAGAAGTACGGTGTAAAGCCTGTTCCGTAGTTTGGAACTTCTGATACTTTCTCAGTTTTCACTTTCACCGGACTCGCGAACATATCATATTTATTCTCGTCGCCTTTTGTTTCGCTTGTTTTCTCAGCACCTTCGCCAAGTTTTGTTGCTAGTTCTTTGGATCCGTCTGTGATTTTTCCAGAACCGTCTTTTAAACTAGTTAGCCCACTTTGGAAATCTCCTTTTGGATCTACGAATTGTCCTAGGCCACCTGTTATTTGTTGTGATCCATTTAATAACTTACCTAAATTCGTTTGTAATTCTCCTTTTGGATCTACAAATTGACCTAAACCGCCTGTGACTTGTTGTGAGCCCGCATATAAAGCATTTACTCCGTTTGCTAGTGGGCCTGCACTGCTTGCTAGTTCGTTTAGACCGCCTGTGATTTGCCCTGATCCATTTGCCAATTGATTTAAACCTGTTTGGAATTTTCCTTTTGAATCTACTAACTGGCCTATTCCTCCTGTAACCTGTCCTGATCCATTCTCCACCTTACCTAAAACATCCGCTACTTGATTTGCTCCAGCAGATAACTGATCCAAGCCAGTTGTTGTTTTAGTAGAGAGTTGACCTAAACCATCACTTATAGTACTTATACCAGTTGTTGCTTCTTTTAATTTATCACCGAAAGTTTGGAAGTTTGCTACAAATGCTTGCTGTCCTTCTACTAATTTATTTGTACCTTTTACAAGCTGTTGTTGACCATCTTTCAATGCACCAACACCATCTTGTAATAAAACTTGTTTCTCATGAATAGCTTTTGTACCACCAGCAACTTGTTCCGTACCAGTTGCAACGCCTTCACTACCCTCGACAAGTTTTTGAACAGTTGGTGCCAATTTTTGTTTATATTCCTCTGGTAATCCATTGATTTGCTGTTGTAACTGCGCTAAGCCGTCCGCAACTTCTTTAGCCCCTCCTGCAGTTTTCTGAGCAATACCACTTATTTGCTCAGACCCTTTTGTTAGCTCAGGTAACTTACTTTGCATATCCGTTACACCGGCTAACGATTTTTTCAAACCATCATTTGTGCCCTGAATACCTTTTTGTACTTCTGTTGCTCCAGCAGCTAATTTTTCTTGACCACCTTGAAGTTGACCAAGACCATTTGCTACCTTCTTAGAACCTCCAGAAAGAGTATTAAGCCCCAGCTGGAAGTCTCCTTTTGGATCTACTAACTGACCTAAGCCCCCCGCAATTTGCTGAGAACCGCTTGTTAATTTCCCTAAAACACCTGTGACTTGTTGTGAGCCACTCAATAACTTGCCTAAATTCGATTGTAATTCACCTTTTGGATCTACAAATTGACCTAAACCACCTGTAATTTGTTGTGAACCATTCAATAACTGATTCACCCCACCTGGCATGCCACTTACTTTACTATTTAACTCGCCTAAGCCATTTGTAATTTGATTAGAACCAGTTGCTAATTGACCCAATCCATTTTGGAATTTTCCTTTTGAATCTATTAACTGACCTAAGCCGCCTGTCAGTTCACCAGAACCAGTTGCTAACTTATTCAATCCATCATTAGCTTTCCCAGATAATTCACCTAAGCCATTTGTGATTTTCCCTGATCCATCATGTAGCTGACCAGCTCCATCACTCGCATCAGCAAAGCCTTTCGATACATCCTTTAACGAATCAAACATTGTCTCCGCATATGTTTTTGTTACGGAAGCTGCTACTTCGCCTTTAATTTTTTCAATGGCTGATCCACCGATTTGTGAGGATAAGAAGTTTAAGCTTTCATTTGGAATGTACTCTAGTTTTGATTTTTTCGGGTTTGCATCCAACAATGTTGTTGTATTTTTCGAGAAGTCACTTGGAATGCGAATCGTCATGTAATATTTTCGATCATCCATTCCTTTTTTTGCTGTTTTCTCGCTGACAAACTCCCATTTGAAGCCTTCTTTTTCTTTCAAGTTCTTAACAAGTTCTTTACCGGCTTCAATCGGTTTTCCGTTATACACTACACCTTCATCAAGGTTTACAACTGCAACTGGTAGATCGTCTAATTGATCATATGGATCCCAAAACGCCCATAGAAACATACCAGCGTACAATACTGGAATAAATAAGACCGCAATAATTGGAATTAAGATTTTTTTGCTTTTGATAATCGTAGCAAACTCTTTTCCAAGCAGTTTCCATCCTCGCATTGTTTATCCCTCCTTTTAAATAGTTGACTATATTGTTCATTTAGTCAGTTTTTGTAAAAAAAAGAAGAAAATAACGACCCCTTCATCTTCTCGTATATGTTGCTATTTTCTTGCAATTCTTCATCCATTGACTAATGACCACATTATTCAATTGGTCACATTTAATAATAATAAGAGGATTATCTCATTTTGACAATCCCTTTAATAAATATAATTCAAAAAGTTCAGCGATATGCTCTTTTTCTAATGGTTCATGATGTTTTTCCCAATCAAAAATAAGAGATATATACAGACGAACCATGATAAATGCTGTAATTTCTGGATCACATTCCATAATTTCGCCTTTGGCAATGGCTTCTTCAAGACGCAATTTAATAAACGTAATAACTGTAGAATCCAGTTGTTTCATCACTTCTTGCACTTCTTTTGTTCCCATATCTCGCTCTTCTTGAATGAGCTTAATCATGAGCTGATGGTCTTTTCGAAACTCTAAAATACTGTATAAAGCACGATGTACGTTTTCAAAAAATGGTTCATTTGAATCAATTGCTAGTTCGGCTACTTGCCTCATTTCTGCAATTAAATTAGAAATAATTTCACCAAATAACTCTTCCTTATTTTTGAAAAACGTATAAATTGTCCCTTTTCCAACATTGGCTAGCTTTGCAACTTGATCCATCGTTGTTGCTTTATAACCAAATGCAGAAAAAGATTTTGTTGCTGCTTCAATAATTGCTCGTTTTCGATCGACTGCCACGTTTCCACCCCCCAAAAAATGACCATTCGAACAGTCTGGTCATATAGTACGTTTATGATATTACCATAGCTTACCAATGTTTTCAAGTTTTATTTTTTGATTCCATTGTAGCAAAATGTGACAATGAAGGGAAAAACAAGAGATATTCTGCATAGGGATATTGAAACTACTACTCACTTTTATATAATAATTATTATAACATTGCTTTTTAGAAAGGAAGAAAAAATGAAAAAAATTATCCCCACACTATGTATAGCTGGAGTGACTTTAACTATTTTAGGTGCATTCCCACAAAATAGCTATGCACACATTGATCAAATTGATTTATCTGAGAATGATCCCATTGCTGAAAAATGGTCTGCAGAGGCTCCGTATCATACTGATAAAAGTACACATTTATGGATCGCCAAGCAAGCCATTGAAATTATGAAAATAGAAGCTAACGTCGAATCAAATAAACTAGCTGTAGACTTCTTAAATTTCCCCCAATATAAAGATTTATTTTCTAAAGGATTATATGATGCCGATTATAACTCAGAATTTAACGATGGCGGGCTAGGAATCGGCGGAATTTTCAAAGGCGGATGGAAGTCCCACTTTTACGATCCTGACACCCACAAAAATTATAGAGGCGAAACAAATCCAACTGCTCTAACACAAGGAACGAAATACTTTTATGAATCTGGTGAGTATTTTCGAAATAAAGACTATGAAAAAGCTTTCTATTATTTAGGAGTAGCGACGCACTACTTTACAGATGCTACACAACCTATGCATGCAACAAATTTCACAGCAATTGATACAAGGGCTATCAAATATCATAGCTACTTCGAAAATTATGTTACAACCATTCAAGATCAATTTGCAGTTCATTCTGGTGGAAATTATAACACTTCTTTAACTAAACCTGAAGAATGGATTGATTATGCTGCACGAATAGCTAAACATGAAATTGAGAATATCGCACGCGATAAAATATTTGAATATTACAATAATATCAAGGCGCAATTATGGCAAGAGACGGTTACCCCAGCTGTGCAGCGAAGTTTAGGAGAAGCGCAGCGCAACACTGCAGGTTTCTTAAATTTTTGGTTTAAAACTTTTGCGAAAAACGAGACTGCTCCAAGTATAGAGACTGCATTAATCTATGACACAGAAGGAGATGTTATAGAGGCAGGGAAAAACTATTATATCGTCCCAAGTGAATCCCCTTATCAAGGTTTAACATTTGAATGGTACATGGCAAATCGTTACGATTATGTCTTACTTGCAAATAAAAACAACAATGCACCATCTGGTACACCTATCGAATTTGTATTTTACAAAGATCATGATGCAAAATTGCACCATGGTGAGAGCGTATATCTTCGCATGAAGCACTCCAATTATGATCAATATCAATATTTAAATTGGTCTAAGTATTCTAGTTGGATTCACCTTGCTCAAAAATCTGATAGTTTAGCTGATTTTAAAATTCAAATTAACCCGAATAACCCTACAGAATATAATATTTTTACAGATGGTTATCCATTAAATTATGAAAATATAAATGCAGAGAAAAGTTGGATCGTACTAGGTAAAAAAACGCAAATGCCTAGTTCGTGGAAGTTTGTACCTTGTAGATAAATGAATGAAAGGAGAAAGTATTAACCTTCTCCTTTCTTATAACTACTATAATATCATTTATCTTTAACAGCTTTTACTTTAACAATTACACTGATTACCCAGATTCCCACACTTATAACAAAGGCAATAGACCAAACAGGAAACTTATAAAAATCAAATGCGAACAAAAATACAAATACCACTAAAAACAGGAGTATCGTATCAATCGCATTCACCATTTTTTTCATAACAGACAATGAAAGAAAAGCCTGAAAATTATTTTTTATTTAGAAGCTGGTGAAGGTTTCTTTTAGCCCTTCTTTCATTTTTCACCTCCTCTGTTCTTACTTATCCCATTATACGTTCTATAAGATGGAAAATAACCCTGCTCCTTTGATAAAATTCGGATTATTCTTATATCAAAGCAAAAAGAAACACACTCGTTCTCCATATAAACGAGTGTGTTTTTCACATAACAGACATTACAATTCAGTTTTCTTTCTTACGAAGCCTTCTTCAAATCAATTTGCGCAAGCACTGGATCATGATCACTCATGCGTCCATTCTCTTCCATAATGTTTGAGTTTAAATGAACTGGATCAACAATTGTGTGCGGTGCGATATTATTCGTTACGAAAATATGGTCTAATGCTTGTGCGTTCCCATCATGAATATATGTGTAACGATTTTCTTGTGGAACTGTTTCAAGCATTTCTTTCATAATGTCGCCTTTTAATGCTTGCATTGGTTTTGAGAATTCAAAGTCATTCATATCGCCTACTACAACAACTGGTGCGTTTGCATGTCGCCCTTGGATGCCTTTTACAAAACCATTTACTTCCTCAGCAAGCTGCACGCGTCTTGCTTCACTTTTTAATACAAGCGGCTGGATTTTTCCAAACGGCGATGCATCTCCTAATTTAGAGTTTAAGTGATTAGAAATGACAACGATATTTTGTCCTTGGAATGTAAATTCAGCAGCTAACGGTTTACGTGTATCGTCAAATAATGCATTATTTTCTCCAATTCGGACAACATTTTTCTCAAGTAAAACTGGTTTTTGTGCTAATTTCACGCGGGACGGATTATAGAAGAAACCAACGCGAATATTCGCTCCTGGTGCACCGCCATCCTTATTATTTTCTGGTGCAATTTCTACATATTCATACTTTGGTCCGCGAATTTCTTGAATGGCATCGATTAAACGCTGCGCACTAAGTTTTGCGTCTGTTGTACCATCATTAACTGTTCCATTGTTATCTTGCATTTCTTGCACACCAATAATATCTGGCATTTTTAAATTGTATTTAATAGCGTAAGCAAGACGTCTTACTTTCTCATCTGATGTTTCTTTTTTATTTGCTGAGAAGTTCTCAATGTTATATGTTGCAACTGTTAGTTTATCAAGGCGCGGTTGAATATTAGCGCCAAGTTGTTTAAATCCGCCGTCTTGCAGAGCCGGAAAATCTCCAATTGGTGAAATGCGATAGTTTCCGTAATCATAGCCAACGGTACCTGTTACATCTCCAAGAAGTTGATCCCCTGCTTTTGCGACATAGTTACGCGCTACTTTAATAGAAAGGCGCTCTGGATTTGCATTGTCAGCTTGCAAAAGCGGCGTTCCAAATTTCGTCGTTACTTTTTGGCTGCCATTTGCAGTTGTTACATACAAGTTCCCATTCTTTTGCGGTCCAATAACTTTTGGCTGTGGCACTTTTACAAGCATACCTTCTAGGCTTTCATAAAAGTCAATTGCATCTTCTGTTGGATCGAAAATGCCAAATCCATCATTATCAATAATTGCGTCCGGTATTTTCACACCGTTTTCTCCTAATACAACTGCTTTAGGTAATGTTTGATTACTCTCATTTACGATAACAAGCTTTGCTTTAATTTCTGTAATTGATAAATCTGTATCAAAACGGTCTGCGTATCCTGCTCCGATAAATTCCTCTACTTGTCCATCAACAGAAACCGAATCGCCGACTTTTACGCCGCCGTCTTTTTTATAAACATAAATTCCTTCTGATGTAGCTGGATCTTCATCAGGCTGCGGATCTTGCATATAAAATCCAGATTTATCTACTTGTGTGACAATACCAGTAACAGCTTTCACGTCTTTTCCCTTGTAAGGAGAAATATGAGATTTCCCTTGAATATCGTGAATACGAACCGGTTCATTTTTTATCATGGTATACGAGAATGTCGAGGTAGCGGAATTTTCAAATCCCTCTTTCACGGCAATCGCTTTAATTACACTATTTTCATTCAGTATAATTCGTTCATTATAACGAATGCTTTGAGTCGTTGGATTTGATCCATCTAACGTATAATAGATCGTCGCACCTTCTGTTACAGTGGATAATGTTACTGCTGTTCCTTTTTCTACTTCGCCCCCGTTTGGACTAGCAATGACATCACTTACTTTCTGCGTTTCTTTATCTTGAAACACATAATTTGTAACAGATTTTAACCCTGGACTGCTAAAATAACTATCTAGCGTACCTGTTAGACGAACCTTTTTCCCCATATTTTCTGGGTGATCCTTTACATTCACTGCTTTGCGAACTTCACCTATCGGCAGCTGAACAGGCATAATTTTATCAGCGTTCACTTCATCTGGAGAAGCGGCAATTGCAACGTTTGTATCACCAAACTTTGCTGGATCTTTCGTATATTTTCCTGGATTTTGTGTGTATCCAACAATATATCCCTCTACTACTGCTGGTTTTTTGCCTTGCTGCTGAAACAATTGAATTGCTTCATCAACAGTTAATACTTGTTCTTGTTCGGCCTTCGCTACAACATCTGATACTAGTACAACGAATACAAGTGAAAAAAAGATAATTGCTAGCTTTTTCAAAGAAAATCCTCCCCCTAAATATTTTTCCTATTCCCTAGCATGTCTATCATAGCAGAGTTCTATATAAAGAACATTATATTTATATAAATTTACAAAAAATTTAACATACTTCCAAAAGAATTTCCCTTCCTCAAGGAATGATAAGGAGGGGTTATTCACTTTCCTACACGTTGAACATTAGCCAAAGGTCTTTATATTCTATAACACCGATAAAAAAAGAGACTGACCAGAAATCATTTCGGTCAGCCCTCCTCTTATTACGCCATTAACTCTTTTTGATTCGTTTGTTCTAAATAAGACAATACGTATTTTACAGCTGCTTCACCTTGATCGATACAATCTGGTAATCCAGCACCGGCATAAGAGCTTCCTGCTAAGTAAATGCCAGGTAGTTCTTCGCTCATGAACTCTTTTAACGTTTTCATGCGCTCTTTATGACCGACCGTATATTGCGGCATCGCATCTTTCCAGCGGCTCACAACCACAAATTCTGGATCAGCTGTTATATCCATTGTCTTTTGCAAATCTTCTAATACGAAGCGAATCATTTCTTCATCTGTTTGTTCCACAATTGCTTCATCGCCGGGGCGCCCAACATAACAGCGCAGGAGTACTTTTCCTTCTGGCGTTGTATGCGGCCATTTTTTATGTGTCCACGTACATGCTGTAATCGTAAAATCACTATTACGTGACACAACAAATCCGGTTCCTTCAATATCGCGCTGAATCGCTTCTTTCGGGAATGCTAATGCTACATTCGCCACTGATGTAGATGGAATGCTGCGGAAGAAGTGAAACTGTTTATATTGAGAGAACATCAATGGCAGCCATTTATGAGATGCTGCCATCACAACTACATCTGCTTCTATTTCTTTTCCATTGCTAAGTGCAATGTTATAGCGGTCATCGATCTTTGTAATCTTTTCGACACGCGTCCCTTTCAAAACTGTTCCATCTTCTAGTCGTTCTTCAATTCCATCAACAATAGATTGTAAACCTGTTTTTAACGTTAAAAAGATTCCTTTTGTTTTTGCCGTTGCATCCTTTTGTTGTTTCGGAGCTAATGTACGCATACCGAGTGAAATGCTGCGATATTTTTGTTCGACTTGATAGAACTGCGGGAACGTAGCCATCAAACTCATTTTATCAATATCACCGGCATAAATACCTGATAACAATGGCTCAATCAAATTTTCAACCACTTCATTGCCTAAACGGCGACGGAAAAATTGACCGAGCGATTGATCTGATACTGGTTTTGAACGAGGCAGCACAAAATCAAATCCTGCACGAATCTTTCCAATAGGAGAAAACAACCCTGAAAATACAAATGGTGTAATTTGTGTTGGAATTCCCATCATTGAACCGCTTGGAATGCTATGCAATCGATTATTCACAAGTACAAACGATTTCCCTGTCGCATTGTTAACAAGTTGATCACCAAGTTGTAATTCACGTGCTAACCTTGCAGCACTCTCTTTTCGTTCGAGGAACGAATCCGGGCCACGTTCAATTGTAAATCCATCTTTTCTAATGGTTTGAATTTTCCCGCCAAGCTTTCCTGATGCTTCAATAAGCATCGTATCAATCGGCAAATTTTGTTCACGAATTTCTTTTTGCAAATAATATGCTGTTGTTAAGCCGGAAATCCCGCCGCCTATAATCACTACCTTCTTTTTCACGACTGCTTCCTTCTTTCTCACTTTATGAAACTGCACTCCACTTTTTCATAACAACATCTGCTAAACAAGAAATAAATGGAGTCTTTGCATTTGGCATTTCTGGACGATAATAGTTCGCTTGAATGTCTTCTGTCACAACTTTGCACTCGATATCATTGTCATATAATACTTCTAAATGATCAGCAACAAAGCCAACAGGTGCGTATACAAAAGATGTGTATCCATATTTCTCATGCAATTCACGTGTTAAGTCCTGTACATCCGGCCCAATCCATGGATCTGGTGTATTACCAGCACTTTGCCAGCCGACTGCATAGTTTTTCACTTCAGCTCCGCGGGCAATATAATCAGCCGTTTCACTCAATTGCTCTGGATACGGGTCGCCCATTGCAATAATTTTCTCTGGTAAACTATGTGCAGATACGATAAGTACCGCTTCTTCACGCTCATCAGCTGTCATCTTTTCATATATTGCTTTCACTTCGTTTACCCAGTAATCAATAAATTTCGGTTCTTTATACCAGCTATCAATACCGTGAATTTGCAAGCCGCCAAGTTTCTCTGCTTCTTCTTGTGCTCGTCCGATATAAGACTTCACGCTGAAAGTAGAGTAATGCGGCGCGAGCACGATCGCAATTGCATCTTCAATTCCGTCTTCGTGCATCTTCTTCACTGCATCTTCAATAAATGGCTCAATATGTTTTAAACCGAGATACATTTTAAATTCCACGTCATCTTGCATTTCATTTAAATACGCTTCTAATTTTGTTGCTTGTTCTAGTGTAATTTTCGCTAGAGGCGAAATTCCGCCAATTGCTTTGTATCGTTCTGTTAAGTCTTCTAACATTTCCGCACTTGGCTTTCTGCCGTGGCGAATGTGTGTATAATAACGTTCAATATCTTCTTCTTTATTCGGCGTTCCATATGCCATTACAAGTAAACCGATTTTCTTCTTCATGCAGTCCTCTCCTTTACTTCGCCAGCTGTTCTCTTGAATAGTCATGTATAAATGCAGTCATTTGTTTTAACGTATCTGGGTTCACCTCTGGGAAAACACCATGTCCTAAGTTAAATACATATCCTGGCTGCTTCATTCCTTGATCTAAGATCGCTTTTACATGCGTTTCAATCACATCCCACGGCGCAAGTAAAATGGATGGGTCTAAATTTCCTTGGACAGCCTTTTGAATCCCTCGTGCACGCGCTTCTTCAATCGGCAAACGCCAGTCTAAACCGACAACATCAAGCGGGAGATCATTCCATTCATTTGCTAAATGACTCGCTCCAACACCGTGCATAATAAGCGGTACATTCACCTGCCTAAGCTCTGTGAAAATGCGCTCCATTACTGGTTTAATAAATACGCGGTAATCAAGCACATTTACTGTCCCAACCCAAGAATCGAAAATTTGAATTGCTTTTGCGCCGGCATTAATTTGCGCTTTTAAATACGTAATAGTCATATCTGCAAGCTTATCCATTAGCGCAAACCATGCTTTTGGCTCTGCATACATAAACGCTTTCGTTTTATGATAATTACGAGATGGACCGCCTTCAATCATATAGCTCGCTAACGTAAATGGTGCTCCTGCAAATCCGATTAACGGAACATCAAGCATTTCTGTTGTTAATAAGCGAATCGTATCAAGCACATATGAAACATCTTCTTCTGGGTGAATTTCCCCTAATTTTTCGACATCTTGCAGTGAACGAATCGGATTATCAATTACAGGACCGATTCCAGATTTAATTTCTACATCTACACCAATCGCTGGAAGCGGTGACATAATATCTTTATATAAAATTGCGGCATCCACATTATATTGATCAACAGGCAGCTTTGTTACATAAGCACAAAGTTCTGGCTGATGTGTAATTTCAAACAGAGAATACTTCTCTTTAATCTTTCTGTATTCCGGCTGGGAACGACCTGCTTGGCGCATATACCATGCTGGTACATAATCTGTGCGTTCTCCTTTGCATGCTTGTAAAAATGTTTCATTGATTTGTCGTACCAAATCCTTGTCCCCCTTTTTCTAATACAGCTCGAATCCTATCCTTTTTATTCCATATAAACAGGCAGATAACTGCCCGTAAAAGCCTGATTAGTAAGAACTGCCAAAAATATGAAATTCCCTACTGATGGAAGTTTCACTTTATCTTTTTTTACTATACAATTAGTAAAAACAAAATGTACAACATTATGTTTGATGTTCATGAAATTGACACAAACATATGGTAATACTCTGTTTTTTCCGGAACATTCTCATTATAGCACAAGCCGAAATTACGGCTTAACCTCTTTTGTTTTTTCTCCTTCTCGATTTGTTTGCGGATTATACGGTACAACATAAAAACGCGGCGCTTTAAAAACGTTCATAAATTTTACTTCATACTCCCCTTTTCCAGTTACTGTATCGATATGAATCGCTTTCCCTTTGTCTATTTTATAAATTCGATATTGTACTCTCTTATCAGGAATTCGATTCCATGCTAATTTTGCGGTAAACAAACCAAGCGGAGTAAACGTTAACCTTGCTTCTAAACCATCCACTTTACTTAAGCGAATTGGCTCTCCAATCGTTTCGACACCGCGCGGCTGCGTAAATGTATAATCTGCTTTTACATTCGCTTTCGCTAAAATGGTTTTAAATAATTTTGTTGGATAGGAACTGCTCCCCCGCACATAATGCTTGTCATCCGTGCGGTCATATCCCATCCAAACCGCTCCAACAATATGAGGTGTATACCCAACAAACCAAATATCTCTTGCCCCGTCGTCTTGATTTGGAAGTGACGTTGTTCCTGTTTTCCCAGCAAGCGCTCCTTTATATACACCATCTTTTGCAGTCCCTTCTTTCACAACACCTTCAAGCATTCTTGTCATATACCAAGCAGTTTGCTTCGAAAAAACTTTCATTTCTTTATTGGTTGCTTGCCCAATCATTTCTCCGTGCCGATTTAACACTTTCTCAATTACATGCGGTTCAATGATTTTCCCATCCGCTACAAACGCACGGTACATTTTCACCAGTTCAAACGGCGAAACTCCCTCTTGCAAACCGCCCAGTGCAGTACTAAGACCACGTTCCGGAATGTGAATATTTCCTTTTTCTAAATACTGCTTTCCTTCTTCTAGCCCAATTTCATGCAGCAAGGATACTGCTGGAACATTAGCCGATTGCAACAGGGCATCATACATCGTTACTTCCTTCGAATATTGATCGTTGTAATTGCGCGGTTCATAGCCATCAAACGAAACTCGCTCATTTGTTAATAAAGAATACGGCGTATATTTTTTCGTTTCAAGTGCTGGCGCATACACAAGAAGCGGCTTTAATACAGAACCTGGCTGCCGCTTTGCGTAAACTCGATTTAATCCGCGGGCAATATAATGCCTTCCTCCAACTGCCGCTCTTATTCCGCCTGTTTTACTATCCATGAAAAGAACGGCACCTTGCATATGATCGTCTTGCATCGGAAAATTACGGACATTTTGCAATTGTTCATATGCTGTCTTTTGCATCTTATCATCCATCGCCACAACAAACGTATACCCGCCGCGCAGCACTTCTTGATGAGATAACCCGTAAGTGCGGGCCGCTTCATCAATTACCATATCGATGTATGGCATATAAGCAAGATCCTGTTCATTTTGATTCACATAAAGAGCAATTATTTTCCCTTGGTAACCCACTGTTTCTTCTGCTGATAAATATCCTTGCTTATGCATTAACGATAAAATTAAATCGCGGCGCTCCTTACCTTTTTCAGGATGCAAAAATGGTGAGTAGTTGCTCGGCGCTTTCGGAAGAGCTGCCAGCATCGCTCCTTCCTCAACCGTTAACTGCCGCGCTTCTTTATTAAAATAAAATTTCGCTGCTGCTTGAATGCCATAAGCTCCGTGTCCAAAATAAATATGATTTAAATACATTTCCAAAAGCTGCTGCTTCGAATACTTCTGTTCCAAGTGAAACCCAATCGCCACTTCCTTCACTTTGCGAAACAACGTTTTTTCATGCGATAAAAAAACATTTTTCACAAGCTGCTGTGTAATCGTACTCCCGCCTTCTACTTTCTCTCCAGCAAGAACATCTTTATAAAGTGCTCTTACAATAGAAGGAAAATCAATACCATGATGTTCATAAAAGCGCGCATCTTCAACAGCTAAAAAAGCTTGTTGTACATATAAGGGAATATCTTCAATATGTACCAATTCCCGATTTTCTAAATAAAGCTTTGTAATTTCTTTGCCGCGCTGATCCACAATTTTTGATGAAGAATGGAATACAAGTCTCTTTTCATCCATCATATAACTGCCAGTAAACACAATACATTTATAGAGAGCAATCGCAAATATAAAAATGGAAACAAAGCCAATGAGAACTCTCTTTGTATTCTTCATACCTCATCCTTCCTTCCAAATGATGGTACGTTTATTATTTGAAAAAACATATCCTTTATGTATAATCTTCGAAGTTTTTTACAACTCTTGCTATTAATGAAGAAAAGCGGAGCCGACTGTTCAGGCCCGGTGGCTAAGGTTCTTTCACACAGAAGGTGCTCTTTACCTTCTTGTGAGGAAGGTTCTTAGACATGAGGGCCTAGGAGGCGGAGCTGGACAATAAAGAAAAGCGGAAGCGGCTTGCTCAGAATGGGAGGGGGATGGAGCTCCTGACAGAGAGGCGTATTGTGCTTCGGAGGAAGGCGCGAAGCCACCGACCATTCTAGCCGCTGGAGCTGGACAATGAAGAAAAAACAAAGGGGGTAAAATGATGAAAGCAATAATTTCATATGAAACTTCTTTAGAAAAGCCTAATTACATCGGAAAAAGCGACGAAAAAACAATGTATTACAAGGAAAATGTAACAGAAGGAGCGCATCTATATGAAGTACTAGACGCTGTCGGAGAAATGACAGGTAACGCCGGCTTCGTTGTATGCAATAACATCGCTGTTACAGAAGAAGGGCGTCCTGTCTTTGAACATCGTTTCCAAAACCGCGCTGGTTTAATTGAAAAAGAACCAGGCTTCCGTGCCATTCGTGTCCTGCGCCCCTTATCAGACGATACATACATCATTATGACAATGTGGGAAAACGAAGAATCATTCCAAGCATGGCAACAATCACAGTCATTTGAAAGAGCACACAAAAAACGCCCTGCTCCGCCTAGCGGCGAACCGCAAAAGAGTATTTTTGCAAGACCTTCATTTGTGACGACTTTTACAGTGGGAGAATAATGGAAAGGGGGTTGACCTCATACCCGTGAGCTTAAGATCACATAATACCCCCCCAGAACAAAATTTTTGTGCATTTTGCTCGTTGTTATTGTTTTGGGATAACTCGTTCTTTTAGCTTGATGACGTTGTAGCGGGATCCCAATAAGTTAAGAAATAAATATGCCCATGAGCTTAAATTTAAAATAACAGACGAAATATTGAATGGTTCAGTAGATTCCATAGATAAAGAGTTAAAGAGAGATTTTTTTGAAAGAGAATGGAATCAAAAGAAACAAGCAATTTCTCATGTTTTGGCATAAGAGTAGACCTCATCAAAAATAGAAGTGAGATTAATTATACGTTCCTTCTTTGTTTTTCCCTCTTTGATTTTGAATTCTTTTCTCTTTTTTTGTTTTAGTTTTAATATGGTTTGTGTTTCGAGTTGGAGTAAATCACTGACACGTGATTCTGTATAAATACCAATCAGAAATAAGATATAGTTTCGTGCGGAACAATAACGTTTTAGGGTCCATTTCATATCTTCAATCTGTTCTTTTGTTCGAATCGGTTGGATATCAAGATATTTGGTGTGAAGTCAATTTTTTAGGGGATTTGAAACTAAACTAATATTCAAAAGTTTAGTTTTGTTAAATTTTATTTATCTTGTTTCACTAGTTCATTTGATGATGATTTGTTTAGGAATCTTCACAGTTATCTTTCTTGGTTATCATAATATGTTTTATCTGCGTATTCTTTATCATTTCCTTTTAGATAGGCTAAGATTATTTTAGGGTTTTTAATTAAAGCCCAGTCCCCATGTTTATCAAATCTTCTGCTTGAAGTTACCATTCCATTTTTAATTGTACCGAATTTCTTATTATTTTGTTTTCCCCATTTTTTTAATCGTTTAGCGAAATCTGCATCTTCTGCCATAAGCATATTTTCATTAAAGCCATTGATTGCCATAAAGTCTTTTCTATAGCACCAAAAAATCCCTACCGATATAGCTCCATACTTAAAAAGTAAGGGGATTATTATTAACAGTGCGGAAACGAATATTCCTAAAGATATTCTTTCAAAATTTCCAGTCACCCCGCCGCCAATGTATTTACCTGAAGCTAAATATTTGTCTACATTAGACAACATAGACTCTGTCATTTGAGTATCAGCGTCTATAGTGATGATTATTTCTCCGCTAGCTATTTTGGCCCCTGCATTTCGGATTTTGGATAAGTTTTTATCGTTATTTTTTAATGTAATACAGTTATACGACTTTGCTATTTCCTCTGTTTTATCTGTGCAACGATTTAAAACAACTATGACTTCAGTTTGATCTCTATATGCCTCTGATGCCTTTGCAATTGAATCCAAACATTTTCTAATGTACTTTTCTTCATTGTGTGCAGGGATTATAATAGAAAACTTCACATTTTGTTTAAAATCGACTCCTGAAGATTCGTTTGTTTCAGTCATAATATTCCCCCTTTTTATAAAGTAAATATTCACTATACATAACATATATTAACATTCATTAGGTTGTATTATAGAAACTCAAAGTAAAATTATTATTCATTAGTTTACTTTGGAGAATTTAAAAAAGAGACCTATTTGGGATAGCGTCACATCGCTATCAAGCTAATAAAGTGAAACTTCCATCAGTGGAGAGTTTTTTCATCTCCCACTGATGGTTAGCCCTCACCAATCGGGCTTTTACGGGCAGTTATCCCCCACCTATCTTCCTAAGAAATGCGGACGTGGCTCGTTCAGAATGTGAGGAGGATGGAGCTTCTGACATAGAGGTGCTTTTTACCTCGTAGGAGGAAGCGAAGCCACCGAACATTCTAGCCATTGGAGCTGGACAACGATTCTCTCTGAATCTTGAGGTGGGGGTCTTACTGCCCACGAATAGCGGGATAAAACAAAATCCCCCCTAAAATGAAAAAATACGCTATTCTTTCTGTAGAATCATAAGAAAGGATAAGGTCTTTTTTGCTTTATGGATAGTGCAAAACCTTAGTTCCTTTTATATAATCAGCGTTATCAGTAGTTATTTTAATTTTTTACTTAAAACAACACTTCTGTAGTTTGTAATTTCCCAATTGATATATTCAATGAAACGATATCCCTTATCACCATAATATTTAATAAGATGACTGGCTCCCTCAGCTGTATCTAATGCGAGTTCCTCTATCCCTTCTTTTATTGCTAATTCTTCAACTAATTCAATCAATTTTCTTCCGATTCCCATTGATTGATAAGAAGGATGGATGCCAAACTGACCTATTGTTGCTACATTACCTTTATTATACCAATTACATCCTTTGTTACTTTCTGGTGAGTAATAAGAAATTGAACCAATAATTTTATTATCTCGAATGACAACAAGGCATAGTGCCTTGTTAATTCGTTCAAGAGTAATACTAGAATCCTGATGACTTGCCAGATAATTAAAACCTAAATCAGCCAGTTTTTTATATGACTTATTTAATACTCTGGTTAACTGTTCAACATCATCTTTCTTACTATCAAAAACACGAATATGTATCCCGTTATAACTAGCTAAAATATTTTTTTGAAATGTACTCATATATATCCCCTTTTATCTATCACATCACTTCCAATAATCTTTCATTAAAACAGTAGACCAATTTGCTTGTTTAATTTCATTCTTGGGAAGAAATTCCTTCATTACAGGTTTAATATCAATAATAGGTGTTCCATCTATTGCATCTAAGCCTTTTACCACTAATTTATTACCAGTATGCTCTATCAATTGAACTGTAGTTACACCTAATTTATTCGGTCTATTTTTTCCTCTTTGTGAAAAAATTCCAACTTTAGGGAAATCGAGGTTATTTCTCGGATGCCTTGCTCCATACTGTACTTTGTCATCAGGTACTTTATCGAAGTAAAAAATGATTTCTAAGTGTGAAAAATCCTCTATGCCTTGTAATGCAGATTCATTTAATTCATCAGTTAGTTTAATTACTGAAACAACACAACCCCAATTATCATCTTTCAATTCTTCACGAGAATTATGAACATATGCAACTGGTTTAATTGTAATTTCCATATAAGTCCCTCCAAACACTCCTTTTTATTAATCCTATAAGACATTTAACGATAATTAAATTTTATTTTTCTTATTAACTTAATAAGTTTTACTAATAACCTGCTAAAAAAATATGTCCCTCCCTAAAATTATTTCTATTTTGGGTACCACCACATACCTATCAAACCAAGAAAACAAGTCACCCCAAAAGCGATAAAGTGAGGTTATTTGTTACAAGAAAGTCTAAAACTTCGTTCTGGGGGGCTGCAAAATTTTAACTTGATAGCGATGTGGTGCCACCAGCAAATCAGAAAAACTCCACGCTAAGCAAAAAAAATATAATAAGCCGTCCATATGGACAGCTCATTTACATAATTCTCGAAAGCGGAAATCAATTGAACGTATTTTTTGATTGAATGTCTCTAGTTATCTTTTATTTTCATGGGATAGCTGAGTAGTTACTTTTATACAAATAAAAAAGCATCCTGTACGAATGCTTTTATCATTTTGATTCACGTGAAAATTTTGTATATACTCCAATACCTGCAAGCAGTACTCCTAATCCTGCAAACACAGTACCTAAGCCCAAAAAGAATGAACCAAGTGTTTGTAAATCTTCCATACTTACTACACTTTTGTTATGATTTAAATCTTGAATCATATGCTCAAATTGCTGTAAGGCTTGATTCAAAACTTCTTCTTGTGTGTTAAAAAATCAAAGTGGATTTATATAATAAAAAATATATAGACTATCAAAATATTAGGAGATGAGCGCATGTTACTAACATGTCGCTCTTTTTTATTGTATGAAAATAAAAGCACGCAAGTAATGCGACCCTTTACACCCTAAATTCCTTCTATCCATAAATCATTGCAAAAAGGATATCTCTATTCCAAGGAATAGATAAAGAATTCTCAAAAATATAAACAACGTTAAAATTTTAATATATGTAATTTTGCATATATTACCACAAGAGAATGGTTTTTTTTGTATACTCCTTAATAAGATGCATCTTTATTACACGGAATATTAAAAGGAGAAACAGAAATGAAGAAATCAGTCGTTACATTACTAGCAACCGGAATGGTTTTAGGTGCCCCGTTCTCAAATGCATTTGCAGAAGAACAAGCATCTCAGCAAGCAGCTTTGGATAAAATGGAAGTCGTTCAAAAAACGTGGAATGATGAGAAAGGAAATCCATCCTTCCTTTCAGGGGAATTATCTGATAAAAAAGTAGAATCAGAAAAAGCAGTGAAGACGTTCCTTGAAGAAAATAAAGAGTTATTTAAAATCAACCCACAAACTGACTTAACACTGAAAGAAGTAAAGTCAGATGATTTAGGCATGAAACATTATGTGTACAATCAATCTATTAATAAAGTACCTGTTGACGGTGCAAAATTCATTGTTCATACAAATCGTGATGGAAAAGTAACAACAGTCAACGGAGACGTACATCCAGCTGCGGCAGAGCAGTTAAAAGAAAATACAAAAGCAAAGATTTCAAAAGAAACAGCTCTTTCAAATGCATGGAAGCATATTAATCTAGCGAAAAAAGATACATTTGCAGAAACAACGGGCGCTCCGTTAGAACAAATGAAAGAAAATGAAAAATCTACAAATGAAACTTCAGATTTAGTTGTTTATGAAAAAGACGGAAATTATTACTTAACTTATAAAGTACAATTACAATTCATTAAACCTTATGGAGCAAACTGGCAAATCTATGTAAACGCAGAAGATGGAACTATTGTAGATTCATATAATGCAGTTACAGATGCAGATACTCCACAAAAAGGCTATGGCCATGGAGTATTAGGTGATCGAAAAGATCTTAATACAACTTACAGTAGCCAATATAAAAAATACTACTTAAAAGACACAACAAAACCGATGAATGGTGGCGTTATTGAAACATTTACGGTTAATCATAGCGAAGCAGATAATCCAAAGAATTACTTTCTATTCGATAACGATAATGCTTGGGTAGATAAGGACCAAGCTCCTGCGGTTGATGCTCATGCTTATGCAGGAAAAGTATATGACTATTATAAAAATATTCATAACCGCAACAGTTTTGATGGACAAGGTGCAACAATTCGCTCTGCAATCAATTATGGAAAAAACTACAATAATGCATTCTGGAATGGTCAACAAATGATTTATGGAGATGGCGATGGTGTTGAATTTGCACCGCTATCAGGTGCGCTTGATGTCGTTGCACATGAATTAACACATGCTGTGACTGAATATTCAGCTGATCTTCGATACGTAAATCAATCTGGGGCACTAAATGAATCTTTTTCTGATGTATTTGGATATTTTGTTGATCCAACCAATTGGGATATAGGAGAAGCGGTATATACACCAGGCGTTAAAGGAGATGCACTCCGCAGCTTATCAAATCCTGAAAAATATGATCAACCCGCTCACATGAACAACTATCAATATTTACCAGCAACAGAAGAAGGCGATAATGGCGGCGTACATATCAATAGCGGTATTCCAAATAAAGCTGCTTATTTAACAATCAATGCTATCGGTAAAGAAAAAGCAGAAAAAATCTATTACCGTGCTTTAACAACGTACCTTACACCAACAAGTGATTTCAGTAAAGCACGTGCTGCTTTATTGCAATCCGCTGCTGATTACTACGGTGTTAACAGTGCAACATATAAAGCTGTAGAAAAAGCTTGGAATGACGTAGGCGTAAAATAATAGTTTCATTGATTAAAAATGTAAAAGGACACACTTGCGGTGGAATATTTGGCGTGGGGTGTCCTTTTTACATTCTTTCTGAATGATCCTTGGAATTGTACGCATTAAAATAAAAAAAGAAACATTGATGCATTAATAATGCCCCAATGTTCCCTTTCTTCTGCAGTATGCCTCTAAATATTTGAACGTTGTAATACCTACTAATAAGTATAAAAAAGAGTTTAAACATAAGAAAGTAAATGACGAGTTTGTGATTAACTCTTGAAAAGAATACTTACTCAATATGATCGCCTTTAAATTAATGATCCCCCATGTGATCGGCAATACTTTTGAAATCCCCTCTAACAGGGGCGGGAAAGATGATGCTATCGTTATACCTGTAAAGAATAAAAAGATATTATTTAATACACCTACAATAGCACTAATTCGTTTATAAACTAAGGAAATGCCCGCCAATATAAAAGCAAATCCATAAATCCCTATCATTGTAAGTATCATAACAATCACAAGAGATATCCACGAAATATTAAGAGTGAATACAGAGAAGGAATATTGTTTTGTAAATACTGAAATAGCAATACCGGTACCAAGGGATAAAATAATCCCGCTTAACAAGTCAAATATAAAAGAACCTAATGCCCTTCCGATTAAAATTTTCATGATCGGCGAGCGTGTTAAATATATTTGTTCTAAAGTACCTAACTCCATTTCTTCTTGTAAGATAAAAGTAAAATTAGCGATGGCACCAATCGCAATGTACCACACAAACAGCCCCATAATTAATTGAAAGAAAGCTTCATTAGACCATTCATAATCCTTAAAGACCGTAAAAAATATCCCGCAAAATAAAACAATGTATGCAACAATATCACCAAAAGAATCTATATAATATTTTTTAAACTCCCCTTTAAACTTACAAAACTCTGCTCGGAAAATATAAACAAATTGTCTCATTTATTTCACCCATTCTAAAAAAACATCTTCTAGATTTTTTTCAATTTTCTTTAAGTCTAATAATTCTAAACCGTGTATATCTAGTTGTTTCAGAACCATAGGTAAATGTTCGACTGGAATTGCCCACTCATTTTCGTCTACATGTTCGTATGGAACGTTAGAAAAAATCATATTTATCTCTTTCGCATCTGTAACATTGATAGAAAGTTTCACCCACGTAGCACCGGCATTTGCTTCTTTAAGTAACGATTCTTTTGATGTATGTTGAAAAATTTTCCCTTTGTTAAATAGAATAATATCATCACTAATCCGTTGAGAAAGCTCCAATTGATGTGTAGTCAATAAAATAGTTTTCCCTTCACTAGCTAATTTCTTCAACGTATCTAAAAGATGATTAGTAGATGTAACATCTAGCCCTAATGTCGGTTCATCCAAAAGCAAAATTTCAGCATCCTTTATTAAAGTTATTCCTAACGCAAGTTTTTGTTGCATTCCTCGTGATAGATTGGATGCAAGTTCATATTTTTTATCTTCTAAATCTAATAGTTGGAGAACAGAATCAATTCTTAATTTCAGCTCTTTTTTAGGAATAAAATTTAAAGTACCAAAATAGTAAAGATTATCGTAAACCGTTAAGTAATAATAAATATTACGTTCTCCTTCTAAAATACAACCTACCGCTGCACAAGCTTTCTTTGTTTCTTTCGTAACAGACATGCCCTTAATCTGAATTTCTCCTTGATCCGGAATAATTAACCCACAAATCATCTTAATTAAAGTTGTTTTTCCAGATCCATTAGGTCCTAATAATGATGTAATCGTTCCTTCTCGTAATGAAAAACTCACATTATTTACAGCTTGTACGCTTTCATGCTTTGTTTTATATACTTTACTTACATTACTTATTTCTACACTTATCATTGTTTAACCCCATCCGTTTTCCACAATTGATTATCAAAAAACTCTTCATAGTTTTTCATAACTGGGCATATTTGTTTAGAACTCATATTTTGGTCATTTAAGCTATGCTCCCACTCTACAATGTTTGTATGTAAATTCAGAATATGATTTTTCTTAAATAGTACATCCATATCATCTTCAAATATATTTCCCGTTTTAAATCTATTTTCAGGAAGAAAAACACAAGGTTTAATATTACCAAATTCACTAATTGTCCATGATAAATTACCTGCCCCACATGAAAAACCTTTATGATTATAATCAAATTTCATTTCGAGTAAATCATCATAATAATTCTCAACATTAATTCTATCTTTGTACTTTGTAGCTAATTCTGAAATCCGATTCGTTACATAGGTATCTATATCCTTAGCTAATTCCCACTCTTCTCCTAAATTCTCCCCTCTACCATATCTACTAAACTCTCCAAATTTTATAGCTTGTACCCCCATGTCTACTGCCAATCGAATGATATCCTCCAGAACCATATAATTTTCCATTGTTATAATAGAAGAGATGGTAACGTTATTTTCTTTATGCACAAGTTCTTGAATTCCTCTCATAGTTCTATGAAAAGAACCAGGTACTAAAGTGATTTTATCATGTTCTTCTGGTGTAGCTGCATAAACAGAAACTTGTACATTATCCACATCTATAAATCTGTGGGCATTGTGTTTATTAATCATTGTTGCCGTTGTGGTAAGAGAAGTTGAAAAATTCCTTGTACAATAGTCTAAAATATCAAAAAAGTAACGATGACTCATTGGTTCTCCACCACTGATTTGAAGTGAATGTATATGCCCCTTAAAATACTCTAATTTTGTTAATAATTTCTTTATGTCTATATCATCTTTTTTATCATATCCAGCTTCTTTATAACAATGAATACATTTAAGATTACATCGGTTTGTTATCTCTAATAAAATTTCCATTGGAATTTCATAACCCTTTTTCCCAGTAAAATGTATGGGTATATAGTACGAAATTTCATTTAAACCTATTAAATTCCTCTGCATTTGAAAATTAATAAATTTAGAAATGGCATTATGAACTCTTAAAATATCAAAAAGTTGAATTTCCTTAGCTGTTTCTTGAACGATATCATCAATAGAATTATTTCCATTACATTTCTCTAATAAGATTAATTCATTTTTATTTAAAAAGTAATGATTACCATCTTTATGATTTACAGCTATTCCTTTTTCTCCAAAATAATGAATTGTAACATCGTTCAATACGTATGGATACATTTCTATCCCCCCATAGATTTTTAGTTTATGTAAGAATACATTTAAAAAATTAGTGAGTAGTAAGAGGGCACGACAGATTGTCTAGCCCTCATTAAGTATTTCAATAATCTTATTCTTATTTTGTGCGTTTTGCTCTACGAGTTCCACAACGCTTTAATGTGTCCACTAAAGATCTAGTTAAAAGCTCTTCTAATGATAAAAATTCATTTTGACTCATTCCTATCTCTCCTTTCTCATAAAAAACATATAGAATTATTACTCCTTATTTTGTGCGTTTTGTTCTACGAGTTCCGCAACGCTTTAATGTGTCCACTAAAGATCTAGTTAAAAGCTCTTCTAATGATAAAAATTCATTTCGACTCATTTCTCCCCCCTCCTTTCTCATAAGAAACATATAGAATTATTGCTCCTTATTTTGTGCGCTTTGTTCTACGATTCCCACAACGTCTTAATGTGTCCACTAAAGATCTAGTTAAAAGCTCTTCTAATGATAAAAATTCATTTCGACTCATTTCTCCCCCTCCTTTCATATCCATAATAAACCAATTATGTAAAATTAATCAATGTAAGTTTTGTTTTATAAAATATTTTCAGTTAAATAACAAATTAGTTTCAAATATTTTATTAATCTAATTAAACTTTGATTTAACGCTCTTTTTAACAATCTACTTACCATAAAAAAATGCTCATTAAAGTTTGTCCAAATTGTGTCCTAACATTAAATTCTTCTAAAAGAATCACTTTACCGTCGACAAACTGTTAATATTTATCAAAATTTGATATCCATTTTTGATAATATTTAGATTATTCCGACTTTTTCGAATAAAACTACCAAATAGAGAAGCAAATAATTTTGGCACTTAAATAGCTATTCTATATATAACGAAAATGTACGTTTGTTACGAAGCACAAAATAAATTTAAAAACCACTTCATAAGAACGATGGTACTAAACAAAATAATGCCGTTTCAGTAGATTTAAAGAACTTTTTTTGTGTAAATTGTTTTAACAATAAGTTTTCAACATAATTAAAGAGAGTCCATATAATTTAGGACTCCCTTCTCATAACTTACATTTTTCAACACACTAACAATAAATCCCTTAAAATTCCCAAGTAATATTCATTTCTTCAAAAGATGTTTTACTTTCTTTAAGTCCCTCTATATCACTCGTTCCAATCAATGCTACCTCATCTTTTGAGAGTTTAATTTCTCCCTCAGGACTTTGAATTCTTTTTTCATATACTAATTTCAAAAGCTGTAATTGTTCGTTAGACATCTCATATTCTTCTTCTAAAGCTTCCATTGCAGATGCAGTATCAAGCATCTGAATCTCTAATAAAAAACCACCTTGTTCTTGTAATTCTTCAAATAAATCCATTGAATAAGCGTTTTGATCTTCTATCCAAAAAGCTGTCGTAATTAAAGGTAGCATCTCATCATCTACATCTACTAACAAATATTGAAGCGTTTCACTTTTAGCTATTTCTATCATTCTATCGGATGTTCCTTGAAAGTAACTTACCGCATCTCTTACAAATTCACTTCTCTCACTACTTAAATCTTGAAATGCCCCAATACAGTACTCTGGGTGGAAAGTTACTGTTCCACGGGCTCCATCTCCATCTTGAATATTATAATTAAACCCATCCCAAGAACTTTCGTATGAAAAGTCTGGATAATGAGCAACATTAATCGCATGTGCAATAGATTTTAAGATACACCCTTTCCATAAGTCATGCCTGTTTATATTTAGTTTATATTTTCTCATTATTCATTTCTCTCCTCCTGATATTTTACTCTTTGGCTTGCTATGTATTTTGACGTAATGAATGTTTGTAAACATAATATTGTCTATCATATTTATAGTACTTTTTTCTATAGCATCAAAGCGACTCTCTCTCCTTACTGGTCGAATTTCTGTACTTAAAAATTTTTCAATAGGTTTTTCGTTTTCCACCAGAAGACTTCTTCCTCAAAAGTACGAAACATCAATTTTAGATGGAAGATAAATTTTGTTAGGCGTGCCCCTAAGCAAATTGGTATAATATAGTAATGTCAGTAAAAGGAAATACAAATTTCATATGCATTCAAATAAGTATTACTAGCCAAAACCATAAGTTGCAGTTGTGCTGTACCTCTCCTTCATATTTAGAGTGATACGTATAAGCGTTATTCTTATAATTTTGCACGAAAATAACCTAACTAGATCATTCAAAGAAAGGAATGAAGATATGAACATTGGTGAACGTATTCGACAAATACGTATACATAAAAAATTCACACAAGGAGAACTAGTATCCGGTATCTGTTCGATAACTTATTTAAGTAGGATTGAAAATGGACAAATTAAACCTTCAGCTTCTTTTTTGGAAAAGGTCGCTAAAAAACTAGATGTTGATTATAATTTTCTTGTCGATGCAGATTATGAGGATATAGAGCCTAAGCTTCTTGAAATATGTAATAAGTATAAAAATGATGTGCTTATAAGCAACAAAGACTTAGCTTCTTTAGAACTGTATGTTCGTGAAACAGACTCGAATCTTTTATTATTAAAGGCTTATGGTGTTTTAATATACTATCATTCTCGAAATGATAATTTACTACATGTAGCACCAATTGTAGATCAAGCTTCGCAAGTCATCCCAAATCAAGTAGATCCTCAATATTCCGAAGATTTTATATATTATTTCATGGCTCGAGGTCATTATTTTTATAATAAACAAGACTATATGGCTGCACATGAAATTTATGTGAAGGTAGAGGGTTTACTTGGCCTAGAAGAAACTGAACAACACGCCCATATATATTATAATCTATGTCATGTAAATAAAGAGCTTTATAAAGATAAAAGTATTGGCCGGTTGTATGCTAAAAAAGCCTACAGATTGTACAAAAAATTTAATATGGAGCATGAAGTAATAAATGCTCTTTTAATGCTTGTACTTCTGTATGAATCAGATGTATTATATGACAAAGCTCTCGAAACCTTACAGCAGGCAGAACTTGGAGTGAAAAAAAATTATAATTCTATGTATTTACCTATAATTACGTATTATTACGGAAAAATTTATCACGGCTTGAAAGACTATACGAATGCTATTAAGTACTATGAAGAAAGCTTGCAACTAAGTGAGTTTCTCTACCAAAAGAGTCAAAAGATATACATGTTCCGAGGCTTAATAGAGATTCATATAGAACTTAAAGATTGGAAAACTGTTAATAAATTAATGGATGAGGCATTTCATTTTTTATCAATTGCTGATGTACCTTTCGCTCATGTTCAACTATACGGATTGAAGGGGAAGATATCCAAACTAAGAGGAGATGATTATGGATACGAGAAAAATATGCAAACAGCTATTGAAATGGGCCTAGAAAAAAAACAATACCCTTTAGTTCGTGAACTTGCTACTGAACTAGGAAACTATTTTTATGATAATCGCGCTTATAAAATGTCAGCAAAATATCTGAAAATATTGAGTCAACTCCCCCCCACTTAAACGCAGCTTTAAGTGGGATTTCTTATGTATTCATCCACGCCAGAATGCTTCCATACAAACGTATTAATTTCTTCGAATATACAGACTAAGGAGATTAATTATTTCCTAATATTTCAAATTAAGTGAAATATCAAGTTTAAAATACCTAATAATTCACCAAAATTTTAATGAAATTTTACTAATTGTTATTAACATAAATGAACACGTATATTTTAAGTACAGAAAGTCAAACAGCAAGGAGGTGTAGTCATTCTGATAATAGAGACAAAACGTTCTGCAAATATGATAGACAATATAAACTATCATTTGAATCAGAGTAATGAAAATAATCAATATTTAAAAATCTGTTCAAATGAACATGAAATATTGCCCTATCATATTTATAAACATCCATTGAATAAACAAGCGTTACAAAAAGAAATGAGTAGTCTAGTTAAACCATTAATTCATATTAATACGTTAGCTCAAATTCTATACGAAGCATTTCACAATCAAACATTTACAGCTTTAGTGCCTATTCTATTTGTTTTTGAGCCGAATGTTGTAACTGGTATATCGACACCAGGTACGTATTCAATTGATTTTTATCATGATTATTTTGTTCATTTAAAAGATATAAATATTCAAGAATTGAAGGCGAGAATAGGCGAACAAAAAGGGCCAGTAGCTATCGGATATATGATAAATCAAAACGAAAGTATCCAGCATTCAAAAGAATTTATGTATCAAAGGTTAAAAGAACAAACTACAGAATGTATGTTAGCCTTACAAAAGAAATTGCATATACACGGAGAGTTAGAAGAACAAATTCAGCTGTCATTTGATTTCAAAAAAATTATGCTGCCTTTAATTGTCTTACAATGGATTAAACAAACAGCATGACATGAAAGGAATAACAACGCAGCATACTTTACCTAATAAATATGAAAGAGGGATAAATATGAGTACGAAAAGAAACGAAGCTGGAAATAAGCAAAAAGTAGTAAGATATTCGGCTGGAATTTCTATACTTTTAATATTGCTATCCTTTATATATCAATGGAAAAACGGTTTAGAGGTTGATACTACTGAAAACTTCAGTCTAGCAATAATTGTTGCCATTTTCCTTTCTAGTTTTATTCCTGAAAGAACAAGAGATAGTAAATAATACAATAAGCACTTGAGATTTATTTCTCAAGTGCTTATTGCTGTAAATATAAATCTACTACTCTACAAACGTCCCCAAATTACACAGACTTAAATAACTCCAGATTCTCTAACTTATTATGTGTACTTAATAATTAGCCACGGATACCACAAAACTTCCTCTGCTTCAATTTCCCCCTGATCAATTAAATGTATAATTTCCTGAGCATCCTTATAATTGTCTATAAGAGAAAGAGAATTTAATTGTTTACCAAACCTATTAAAATCGACCTGCAATCCATTACAAATAAAAGAATAAAAAGAATTATTAGAGTAGATAGCTCGCAAAAATATTAAATTAAGCTTCTCATTTTATAATATCAATTTCTTCGATTCCTATTTGTTTTAGTCGTGATATAGTAGGGCTTCCTATTTTCATATTAGAATGAAGTATGATGTGGAATGGACACGGTATCGTAATAAATTTGCCGTACTCTCTACCTTGTGACCATTCTTCACAACAATCGTATAAAATGTCCATTAATATCCTAAAATCTTTATCCTCTTTAACAAGCACCTGATCTACATCGCTAATAAATATTACGTATCCTTGAGCACTAAGCCAACTTAAATCATTGATACATTCATCAAAAGCACTCCAGTTCCTACCAAAGTAATCTGGAAATTCCATTTTAGTAGAAAATTCATTAAACAAACTTTCTACATCCATACACTTTTTTCCGTCTATTAATATATATTTAAACGTATCTTTAAAATTTATTTTTGTTAATTCATAAATTTCATCTGTAATTACTAAATGAAAAAATGGTTCATTTAATGTTTTGATTTTCTTTTCTATCTCCATAATCTAATCACCCTTTTCTTTCGAGGCATTTTAACAAAAGTTTTATAGTGAGCCTTTGTATAGTATGCTTTTCCGTTTTTTCCTATAACTAATCTTTGTGCCCCCTATTTTCACCTTTAACGTAAGGGTTTATGTCATATTCTCGATAAGTTGTATTTCTTGGTAAAACTTGTCCTCTTCCGCGTCCATTATTTTGCTTTATCTGTTTATGCACTTGATAGGCCTTTTTAGAGATTTTAGTTAAGGTTCTTCCACTTTTCAGTGCCCCTTTAGCTAACTTAAACTTCCGAAATAAATTTAATACGTTTCAATAACTGCAATTAATAACTTGCGAGTATATTCATAAATTATTAGCTGCTGATGAAATTCTAAATATTTTTGCCCTTCTCTAACTAAAAAAGTATATTGGGGATATGTTTGAAAAAAGTTTTTATATAAGAATTTTCTCTGATAAATTGGAATCTTTTTAAAATCAAGAGCGTAACTCAAACTTCCTTCAATTATTGAACAATAATTATAAAAATCCTCAGCTAAACATTCTTGATTATAATCATATGCAATTTGTTCTATATCATCTGAAGGATATGGGATCTCTAGCTGTATTTTTACATTCTCTAGTTCTTGCAATAATTCTGAATTAATTTTTGACATATTAAGCTCACAATCCATTCATTAATGAAGTTGCTAACGTTTCTTCTTTTTCCAATCGTTATTCCAGTAAGTAATTATTTTACCACTTCTAATATAATAGCCTCCTTTTTATAGATGTCCCTTTATTTTAGTACTTAGTTTTCCGTTTCTAAGTTCTCTTTGTATTTCCTTAGGTGTAGCCCATTGAACCCTTACTTTCACACCTGCTCTTTTTGCAGCAAATAGACCTCTATTGTCATCCGATTCCACGTCGTCACGGACACCCTTGTCTTAATCCAATCATTACTACTGCCTTCACGATTTGGGACTTAAACCCTAGAGAATAGACGCATGCTGGGTGCACCGAAAAAGGCGAAGTCTTCAAGCAGGCTCCGCCTTTTTCGGTGTATCATGAATTACGGAAATCACTAGCTACTACATAATATTTCCTCATACTTTTATATCCCTTTTTATTTCTTGAGAAACTTTACAACAGAACCCTCCTTTTTTATGACTCAAATGGCATATCCTATAATTCTAAATACTCCGAGTACAAAATAGCTGTTGGGAACTGTTTTTGAAATTTTTTTATATTGTATTCACTCTCACTTGCAAAGATCAAACATGCAGTATCAAAAAAACCAATTTCCATAACAGACCCTGGAATTGTTAAATGGTAATCTTCTTTCCAATATTGCTCATTATCTTGAATTACTGGATAGTCAGGAATATTTTTAAGAACATTTCTATCTGTCTGTTCTACAGCAATCACTACTCCAAATATAAGTAAGACTTCATACTCTTTCAAAAAACTATAGAGTTCCTTACCTAAGATATAAAATTTTTCTCGCTCAAATATAGTATCCGTCACTTCTATACCATTTTTAAATACATGTGGCACCATATCTGTAAATATCCAATTATAATTACCCATATCCTCAAATACAAATGAAAGCATTTCATTTATATAACCTGTATTATCTGCTACATAAAATCTCATAATATCACCATTTCTTTCTTAAAGGATACCTCGTAGTATGTCGTAGTTCTCCATTTCCAATAATGTTTTTGAGGAACTACAGAATGGGCCTTAGGATTTGCATGATCAGTATAATCTATATCTTTTCTAACTCTCCCCTTGTGATCATAATATCGTTTTTGATATAGTTTCCCCTTTTTAAAGTGATACGTTATACTATTTTTTCTTGCACCTGTTGTTGGTATCTTCCTCTGATCAAATACTACCTTTCTCTTCGGTGTTCCAATTTTACCTTTATACTGCAATGTTTTCTTTACAGCACGTTTAGCCAATTGTTTACCAACATAACGCCCTACATGAGGAGCAACTATCCACGCCCCCATTATTAAAAGTGGAGCTATCAGTATATTACCATCTGGATCTATCAGCATTACTGGATTATTATCTACATACGTATATCCATTCTGCGTCAAAGGATCATCTTCATCACCCGGATCCGGATTGACAGACAAGAACACACCATGAGTTGGATTGTAATATCTTGCAATTAGATAATACATCCCAATATCTTTATCATACATATATCCCGCATATCCAAATGGATTCTCTGCTGCGATACCTTTTGCATGACTCTTTAAGACATTGCCCCATGCATCGTATTCATAGTTTGCTACGACTTGTCCATTTTCATTTGTTATCGCGATGACGTCACCGCGTGGGTTGTAATGGTAGTATACCGTTTGACCTTGGGATTTCATCGCAAGGCGGATGCCGATTTGAGGTAGATATAAAAACAAGATACTCCCATTCTTTCGTTTTTAGGGTATCTCGTTTTCAGTAACTTAATGACGACGTTTCCGTGGCCGATAACACTTAATCTTTAGATGTTTCGTAGTCATATACAACACAACATAAGATTGTAAAGATTATCAGACCAATATATTGAACTATAAGAGGAACGTTTATTAAAATGTTTGTTAATATGTTTGTAAACATCCCAAGCATGAGTAATCCACTTTGAACTCCCATAACCAATGCAGATAACCAGCATTTCTCCTTTATACAATTAAAAATAAACCCTAGTCCGAAAAGCATTACAATTATACCTACTGGATATTTCTGAATTACAGAGAATACTTTATCTATAAAATCAAAATTCAACATAGCCATTCACCCACACTATTGTTCCTGTTTTACCCCTTATCTTTGTCGTATACTAACTAGTAATGTAACAATGCTTTTGTCGCCTTTTTACTTGTATTTGTTAATATCGCTTTTCTGCGGAGTCGATTCACCACTTTTACACTTGATTTTGTCTTAGATTTTTTCTAAGCATCTAATCGACCTTTCCAAAATTCTATGAAGTACCTTTCTTTCACTTGGTAATAAATTTTCATAGGCTTCTCTTATTTTTAACAATTAATTATCGTCTTTCTTTTCGTTCTGATTCATACGTATATGCTACAATTCCACCCAATGATAAAGTAACAGCAATAATTAGTTGATACATAAACGAAAGTTCATTTAAAAATTCAGTAAATAAACTAACAACACTTAATATAACGAGTAATGCTGCAATACCAGCAGAAATCCAACACTTTTCTTTTATACAACCATAGAGAAGCCACAATCCTCCTAATGTCCCAATAATAATTTTTAACACAATTTATCTACCTTCTTTTTTTCTTTTTCCCATAGCTTTTATATGCTGTTCTACCATAACTTTTATATGCTGCTTTACCACCTTTCCACCCCTCAGTTACAAAGGTGTATGCATCAGGTAATAACCCAAAAATCTCAAGGGATTTTGATGCCATTTTAACCCCAGCTATCCTAGCAGATTTATTAACATATTTTTTATTAAATGCAGGAGTATTTTGTTTCAGATATTTAGTCTTACCATATTTATAACCTACATATGCTGTTCCTACCGTGCTAATAAGTGCTCCAAAATTATCCGCGTAAGATTTCCAAACAGCTCTTCTCCCTGCTTTGAATTCCGCTTTTGTTGCATACCAAACTCTATTAAACTTCTGTTTCCAAGATTTATGCCCATCCGGATCCGGATCCACAGACAAGAACACGCCATGAGTTGGATTGTAATATCTAGCAATTAGATAATACATCCCAATCTCTTTATCATACATATATCCCGCATATCCAAATGGATTCTCTGCTGCAATACCTTTTGCGTCACTCTTTAAAACATTGCCCCATGCATCGTATTCATAGTTTGCTACGACTTGTCCATTTTCGTCTGTCATCGCGATGACGTCACCGCGTGGGTTGTAGTGATAGTATACCGTTTGTTCACCTGTTTTCATGACTAGACAGACGTTATTGTTTCTACCATTTGTTATGATGCTTTTATTTTATCTTGCTAATACGCTCATCGGGGACACTTTCTTTAAATTAAAAAGGAAGGACTCTTATTCTAGACTCCTTCCTCTTTGCCATTTTTTAATATTAATACATCTTTTACCTGTTCATAATAAAGCCCTAAATAAAAATTTCATTATTTCCTAAACACTTATATTCACACACACACTAACTTAACTATATTTAAACCTTTTTTAATTCCCACAATCCACAAGAATTATAAAAAAGGTCATCTCGTTCATAACGATAATCCTTACAATGAGCCAACTTATACACAGGAGATGTTTGCGTAAAGCTAATTGTCTCTCCATCTTTTAATTTAGGCATTTCAACTAAATTATATAAATTAAAGTCATTTAATAAATCAGCTGCTTCTTCTACATCTATATGAGCAGATATTACAACATCCGGAAGGCCAAATGACTGCATACCACATGAATAATAGCTATTCTCATCTCCAACTAACGTCACAAAATGCGAATAAATGAGGAAATATTCTTTGTTATCTGCAATTTCTTTCCATTCTTCTTTAGAATAAGCTACGCCAGTAGTTTCAATTTTCACAGCAGTTCCCCCTGCATTAAGGAGTCCCATTCCAACATCAATAACTTCTTTTACAGTATGAATATTCCTTACTTTAGCAATAACATATACTGTATATATGTGGTTACTTATCTCACCAAGGATATCCTCCCCAAGGCGTTCACCACCTGCATATAAAAATGCTTCTGCTAGAGACGGATCATGTTCGTAAATATCTACCTCAAAGCCAATATCTCCCTTGGCATTATGTATAATGTTACCTGCTAGAAGATACCCTCCACTTTTTCTTACTACTTTTTGCACTAATTCCGCTCTATCATTCCAAAGACCAGGTATTCCGATTATAATTTGAGGTTCTGCCATTTTTTAAAACTCCTTCATTAAATTCAAATTAATAAAAGTTTTCTGTATGATTAACAAAGTCATCCAGTTCATAATATCGCGCCTTCAACTTCCCTGTATCCTTAAATGTTGCTATAACCTGAATTACCTCTGTGCGACTAGGAAAATTATTAATTTTAATTTATTCATCTGGATATCCTAAACCTATATTAACTTGTTGCTTAAAAAAATTCATTGAACCAATTGTATTTATAACAACAACCATGTGTCGTTTTTCTAAACTGAGCTACTCTAAAATATCTTTCCATTTTGATTAGGTGAACAAATAATCCCACTCATCATAAGGAAGCTTCACATATTCTTTTGTCTATTGAATTACTTCATTAATAAACGGAAATACTTTGAATGACTATTCACTTCTACACCATCAAATTTTACGTTTATATACAATTTAATATAAATGACAAACCAACATTTATATTTATTTACATTATATTTTCCTGTGTTTATAAAAATTTATGAACTCTGAGTTAACGTTTGTAGAATTAAACATTTTTTACATAACAAAAAATATATATAACTTTCTCCAATCTGAAAATTTATCCCTCCAGTAAGATTCCCTTCATTACCATAATCCTCCCCTGCTATCATAACCACATATTGCATATCTTTCTGACAACATGGACATTTTGAATCTATTGGCTCTTCTACATTCAAAGGAGACCCAAGTATTCTACAAATATAATCGGTACCTATAGATTCAAAAGCTTGTTCATACTGGTTTTCATCACAAGGAACATCATATGGTTCCATATCTACTAATTTCATACTACTTTTAGGTAAAGGAACAGAAATTTTATCTATTTCCTCGTATCTCCAATCAAATACTTCATTTTGACTAATAATACTTATACGACGTTCCTCAATGTCTAGTTTAAAATTTTGCATTTCCTCATATAAAGAACAATTTAAGCAAGAAACAAGAGGTAATTCTAGTAATTTCCCTTCTCTTACATCATGCAACTTAGGGTCTGTTAAATCAAAAGTAAATATTTGATGTACAGGTTCACTACATTGTGGACATATAGGGACATTCCAAGTTTGTCCACCAAAGTAATGATCATATTTATCTTTACCACATATCACCCTAAAACCTAAGTTTTTCATAAACCTAACACCTACTTTACAAAATATTTTTGCTATGAATTTTACTATTAATTCTTATTTTCCAAGTACTTTTTCACATAAGATGAATAATAGTATTTCACAGAATATTATTTGTGAAATACTATTATAATTAAAAATTTATTTTTTAGGATATAATTTTTGTCCGTATCTTACAGCTTGCTTCAAACCATAATTGTATTTTTTACCAAATTTACGTTTAATATCCCATACATCTCTTGCCAATCTTTGTCTAGCGTTTAATCCTTTATCTATCCGCATAGTAGCTTTTCCTTTACCACCAAAGGTTCTTGTTAGCTTATGATCTGCTTTTGTCATAAGTAATGCTGGTCCCTTACCTCTACTTATACCTATGGTCTTATTGTATGCATTCTGAGGCATATGATGTCCTACATACTTTGTACCTTTTAATTTATTTACACTATTAAAACTGCCTCCTCCAATTGCTCTTGTAATCTTTCCAGCAAATTTGAGTCTGCCACCGCCGACGAATCCTAAAGCAGCCCTTCTTAATATTACTTTTTTACTTGCACCAGATTTATAAGCTTTATATCCATCATACACTGCAAACCCAGCGTTTATTGCCAACCAAGGTAAGTGACCATCTGGATCCACATGCATAACAGGATTATTATCCCCATACGTATACCCATTCTGCGTAATCGGATCATCCTCATCACCCGGATCCGGATCCACAGACAAGAACACACCATGAGTTGGATTATAATATCTCGCAATTAAATAATACATCCCAATCTCTTTATCATACATATATCCCGCATAGCCAAATGGATTCTCTGCTGCGATGCCTTTTGCATCACTCTTTAGGACATTGCCCCATGCATCATATTCATAGTTTGCTACGACTTGTCCATTTTCGTCTGTCATCGCAATGACGTCACCGCGTGGATTGTAGTGGTAGTATACCGTTTGGCCTTGGGACTTTATCGCAAGGCGGATGCCGTCTACTGAATACACATATTGGCGAAGGACGTTTCCACTTCCATCTGTTTCATATAATGGGTTAATACTGTCGCCGTCATAGTGATAACGGGTTGTTGTTCCGCTCACTGTTTTTTCGATACGGCGGCCGTCGTCATCGTATTTATATGTCGCAAATGGTGTGCTTTCGCCTTGTTTTGTGATGGCGATCAGCTGATCTGCTTCGTTCCATGTGTATTTGTATTTGCCATCAGATGTACGGTTTCCGTTGGCATCATATGCTAAGGATTCGTTGCCGAATTTCGTTAGCTGGTTGCCTTCGTTAAATACGGCTGTTGTCGATACGCCTGATTTTCCTGCTTCTGTTACTTTTACGTTTGTACGGTTACCAAAGCCGTCATAGCTGTATTCTTTGGTTGTACCATTTGGCAATGTTTCTTTTGCTAGTTGATTGATAGAATCATAGGCGTATGTTGTTTTTTCTGTTTTGTCACCGTTTTTACGTTCGATTGCGGTGCGGTTGCTTGTTGCGTCATACGTATACGATTCTTCTAAAATGCGCTGTGAATCTTTTGTACCAATTTGTAAGTTTGTTAGTTTCTTTGTATGGTCATACGTAAATTGGGCCGCCGCGTCATTACCAGCCTGATAACGAACGACGTTTCCAAATTCGTCGTAATCAAAATAGAATGTTTTTCCGTTATCGGTTACTTTCGTATTTTGATTTAAGGCGTTATATTCATAGTTTGTTATGTTGTTATAGGAACCGTGATTGATTGTTGTATCTTTTAGTTTGTGAGATTTTGGTTGATATGACCATTTTACGCTGCCGCCGCGGTCTGTCATGCTGATGATGCGGTTGCCTTCGTCATATGCTTTTTCACGGGTGATTCCGTTTATATGATCGGTTACTTTTGTTTCATTTCCGTTCTCATCATATGCATACGAGAATGCATCTTTGCCGTTTCGTTTCGCTTTAATCGCTCGGTTTGCCGCATCGTACTCCCATTCTAACACAGTGTTTGTTGGCAGCGTTGTTTTCGTTCGGTTCGCATTTGCATCATACTCGTGTACAATTTTTCGAGATAATGCATCTTGGAAGACGGTTAGTTTGTTATCGACATCATATTCGAAGATGTTCTTTTGCGTTTTTCCGCTGGCTGTGACAAATTTCTCTGTTGTGTTTCCATTATCATCATAACTGTAAGAAACAGAAGTACCGTTTGCCATTGTTGTTTTCGTTAATTGGTTATCTTCGTTATAGGCAAAAGTCTTTTTATTTCCTTTTTCATCTGTTTCACTTGATTTGTTTCCATACGGATCGTACGTAAATGTATTTTTACGGTTTTCTTCATCATACGTTGCAGTAATGAAATTTCCATCTTCATCATACTCTGTTTTCGTTAAGTGGTTGCCCTCCATAATCCGAATATCATCGAACCATGCTTTTCCTGTCAGTTCTTTATCAAGCATCGTATGCAGCTGAATACGTTTTATCGCTCCTGCCGATGCTGGGATAACAACTGCTCCGCGGTTCCAATCTTTTGTGCCAAGCGGGAATGTGATGTAGTAGCTTTTCCATGTTCCACCTTCATGTTCTGCATAGACCCAAACAGAATATCCTTTGTTTGGCTGAGATGTACTACTATGTTTCACATTTTCCGCTTTTGACATTGCGGTAATGGTAATGTCTTTCGCCTGACTTTGATTTAGTGCAATTTCTTGACGATAATGCAAGTCTGGATTTGGATCAGCCTCACTCTTACGCTCCATCACAAGCGCTGAATGTCCACCAAATCCTTCTCCGATATTATCTTTCGGTAAGTTTTGCCATGTATGCCAACCTTCTAATTTGTCGCTGTCTCTATAATACTCAAAACTCGGATTTGGTACTGGGTTAAAAGAAGATGAAATGGGCCCTTCTTCTAATTGGAAATTATCAAACCAAGCTGTTCCTTTTCCTTCCACGCTTTCATGGGCTGTGAAGACTTCAATGATTAATTGCCGTGTTTTATCAGAAGTGACAATTGGTACTTGTCGTTTTGTCCAGTCGGTTGTACCGCTCACTTTACTATGATTATTCGAAATGGTTCCTACATGATTTCCATGTTCATCTAGCTGAATGACATAGAAATAAGCACTCGCCTTTTCTAAGCCACTTGTTTTGATCCATCCACTTAAAATGTATGGTTTATTTGGCTCAACATCTACTTTTTGGCTGGCGATCGTTGCCCCCCAGCTATCATTGATGCCTTTTGTATCCATGCGGAGAGAAGACGTTTGTCCTAACTCTGGAGCACGAACGTTACGATCGATTTCATTTTTCCCACCATCGTTCCATCCGCGCAGCTCCCAGTGATCGCCCCCTGCTTCAAAACCAGGGTTTCGCATTAAGTTGCCACCCGGTGCTAGTTCTAAACTGCCGCGAACTGGATTTCCGTAAGAATCATACTGCGTCACAGATGATGTTTGCGCCTTATAATCTGTTTCCGAAACAGCATTGGCACCGTTATACGTCACAGATGCTGTTTTATTCTCTGCATCTGTTACTTTTGTTACATCATTATTTTGGTTATATTCGTACTTCTCTGTTCCAATTGCGTCTGTCGCCGATGTTACGTTTCCTTTCCCATCATACGTATAACTTTCGGAAACGCGTTTTCCTTGGTCTTTTGGGTCTGTCTTTTTTGTTAAATTGTTTGTTTCATATTCATACGTTGTTGTTAGCTTTAATCCGTCTGCATCTACAACCGTTTTAGCTGGATTTCCCGCAAGATTGTAGTGATACATGTCTTTCACATTTTTAGGATCAATAACGGTCACTTCTCTTGCTTCACTGTTATAAGAGAGTTTCGTTTCTTTCCCTAGTGCGTCCTTTACACTCACAAGTCGGTTATTGTCATATGTGTACGTTGTTTTGTACGGCTTTTGCTCTGTATGTTTCGGATCATACGTGTAACGTAGTTTCCCATTTTCATAGCCGTATCGATATTGTTTTCCTCTCGGTGTTGTTACACCTACTAGTTGCCCATCTTTATACGTATACGTAACTGTACGATTTTCAGGACCGACAAGCTTTGTTAATAATCCGTCTGTATACTGTAAAGATACTTTACGATTCGAAGCGTTTGTAATTTCGACAACGCGGCCGTTTTCATAGCGATACGTCAACGTATTGCCATGTTCGTCTTTTACCTTTGTTAAACGACCTTGTTTATCGTACTCGGATACCGTTTGATCTTTATCAGTAACCGTATACCCGCCGTCTGTTTTCTTGATTTCTAAAAAGACACCCGGCGGCGCTTTGTAGGAGTTGTCTCCCGTTTTTTCAAAACGATCGACTGCACGATCTTCATGAATAAAGTGTAAGTCTCCATTTGGCTGCTCCTGTACTTTTTCATCAAAAGAACTCGTCCAGCCTTTTCCTAATACGCCTTGTTCTGTACTGTTACTGTTATATACACGATCAATGCGTAAATCAGGGCCGCGACCTGATAACGTAAAGTCCGACTCACCCATAACAAAGTTGCCGTTCGTCGCGTTTACTTTACCGCCGATGACATCAACACAAGCAATATAATCTTTTAACCCGAAAATATCTGTTGGTTCTGTCATTTTAATGCCGTAGTCCGGGGAATACGTACTTTCGGCATGCCCGGTATTGCTGTAGGCTTGAATATGAACCCAATATTTATCGCTTCTAAAATCACCTGCATTCTCATACAACTTAGAAGGATTTAGCGCAAGTTCTTCTCCCTTTCCATCTGTATGGAACTGGTAGCGGCCATTTTTCAATTCATCTGCCGTTGGATAGATTTTCTTTCCTTGCGTAGACCACTTTGTTACATTTCCAACATCAAATACATCGTGACTCTTTCCATTATAAAAAATAACACGATAGCCTGTAGCACCAGGAATTTGATCCCAGTTCAGCTCAATGTACCCCGATTGAGAACCCGTCAAATTCGTAAAGGCGTGCGATTTCGGCTGCTTTGGTGTTTCTAGCGGCACAAATACCTTTTCTTCATCTGATTCTGGACTCATTTCATCATGTGGATACTCCGCTACAACTTTTACTTTGTATGCATGTTTATCGTTTCCTTGTTCTTTAGAACCACCATTTTGATACAGCTGAGAAGGGCTCGTTGGCACTTCTTCGCCTAATCCATCAAAATGAAGGTCACTTCGCCCGCGGCTTACTTCCTCTTTATTTGGCCAGATTTTTTTATCCTTCGTTGACCAAGATGTCGTATTCCCAACTTGATAATAGTTGTAATCTGTCCCATCAAAAATTCCTACTCGGTACCCCGTTGCCCCCGGCATTGCATCCCAGTTCACATTAATATGTCCTGTTCCGCTTCCAATACCGTTTGAATAAGCTGATAATCGCGGTTTATTCGGCTTTGGATAGGAATACGTAATTTCTAAATGCGGCGCTGTATCTCCCCCGTTATAAGCCGCAATAAATTTCTTCCAATGTGTTTGTCCTCGCCCGTTCGGATGCAGCTTAAATCCATAGTTTGGTCTCTCACCGCTTAGCCACGCTTTCACTGTGTTTGTGACATTAAACTCTGCCCATTGATTTCGGCTGACATTCGCAACTGCGATTTCTTCGGACCACGGTTTTGTTTCCCAGTTCATCGTAATGTAATCCCAGTCGCCTTTGACTTCATCTAGCCAAACTTCATTCGGATTATTTCCGTAATAATGCCACGACGCATAAGCATAAAACTTTGCTTCATGTACAATTGCACCGTTCAAACTAGAAAGTTCCGGCTTCGTATAGGCAAAATTATAACCAGTACGATTATCAAAATAACCCACTTTCAATGTATGCGCTTTCTGCCCTTCGTCCCAAAGCACCCACCTTGAATAATTATTCTTTGGATAGGCACTCGATACATACGCTTCTTGGAAACTCCCCATCGTGATAGACGGGTCAATATAAACCGGATATTTTCGCTCAGGAGCTTGCAGCCACTTTGGATCTGCCGTAACGGTTACATTGTACGTATTGTTTTCTTGCTTCTCTAACGTATACTTTACATCTTCTGAAATCGGTGCTTCATTTGATTCAGGATGTACATTAGAATCCGTCATAAATGGCTTTGGCAATGTAAACACTGTCTTTTGTTTATCATCCACCATCAAAATAGAACCGTCTTCTTGTAACTTCGGTGTCAATGTAGTTTGTAATTGGAAGGTAAAGATATGATGTCCTGTATATTCATTCAGAACAATATCTTCTTTTACTTTGTCATTAAACGTAATCGTACGTAAATCGATCTTTGGAAAAATATTTTTATACCAAATCTCATTTTTTTCATAAGTAGCTGCAACTTGAGATGGCCCTATTTGTTCTTTCTCACCTTTAGCGCCTATTAATTTATACGTAACTTTGTGACCATCTACTTCAAAGGCCGCGTATTCTTTCTGTTCTAACTTTTTTTGAAATGTTGGTTTTAACTTTGTAGTTTTTGTCGCGATTGTTTGTGGGGATTTTTCAACAAGTTCTGGCTGAATTTCTTCTAGCTTCCCATCTTTTTTTGTGTGTATGGGATCTGTGTAGACTTTCTTTGTATATGTTCCATTCTTGTTATCAAATACTTTTTCGTGTTCGGTTCGTTCTTCTACTACTTCAGTCGGTTTTCCGTCTGATGTTTGCTTCTGCTCAGCCTTTTTCTTTGTTTGTTCAGTAGAAGAAACTTTGTTCTCTTGTGCTGGTTTGCCATTGTTCATCGATTCCGCAATTGCCTCCATCGGAATAGAGGACACGATTAACGCCATCACGATGAGTTGAATCACATAACGATACCATCGCCTTTTTCTTTTTTCCCTTTTCATACATTCACCTCGCGAAATTTTTAATATTACAAAACCAATGTAAAAAAAGTAGAAAATAAAGGCAATATATTTTAAAAAATTCGAAATTTAAAACAATTAAAACGCACAAATTTCTGACATTTTTTGATAAACCTTTTTATTTTAATGTAATTTTGGTAAAATTATTAAACATTTACATTTTAATTCACAAACTAAAATATCAATCTAGTTTATGTTCCATGTTAAAAAAGGAGCTGACTTTTGTCAGCTCCTTTTCATGTACTCGGCGTGTCGAACATCGTCGAAGGGTCTTTATCCCATGTCGAAGCGCCGATATATTCTAAAAAGCGGTCGATATATTGTGAAAAGCGCTGATATATTGAAAATATCGCCGATATATCAGAGCCCTCGCTTATACCAACTTTGCATCTTCTCCGCATCTTCCATACGTACATGTTCTAACGTATGACCAGCCGAGGCATTATGGAAATTATATGTACAAAGTGCATCTTTTTTCTGGAAGTATGATTGGCTTTTCTTTAAAGATTGAATATGTCTTCTTTTCACAAAAACAGTATATTTGGCGATTCCGCGATAGGACATTGTTAGCTGATCGCCATCAATTCGATATCCACCTGCTTTGTACTGCGCATAGCCAAGCCAGATGGATACTAAGAAAAGTGGTAATAATAACGCAAGTAGAAAGTGTTTGTGAAAATAAATACTTGAACCGATAATCGGTACTGCTACAATACAAGCGAATATAAAGTTATCTAACATATGACGTCTCATTGCCGTTTTCGGTAATTTTGTCATCTCACTGTTTATATCATATGGCAATTGTAAGTATTGTAGCATTTCTAATACTTTTTTCTTTTTCATAAGCGGATGGATTGTGACATCTGTTTGTCCTTCTTCAAATTTTTGAATGGCTTCTACGTGAACAGAGCAATATCCAAAAGGTTTACGAAGGATCCCTTCTTTCATTTTAATCCCGTGAATACGGTGCGCTTTCAAGACAAGCTCTTTTCTTTCTAGCAAACCTTGTGAAATACGAATTTCATCTCTTTTACGTGAAATCGTAAAATTCGCATGCTGCAACGCATATTGAATCGTTGAAACAATCCACGATAATAGAAGTAAAGCAACGATCATATACCCCCAGCCAACTATATCACTTTCCGATACATACGTTTCCACATAATGCTCAATTTTCTTCACGATATGATTCGGCATAATATCGCGAATTTTATCTGATAAAACGAAAAGAATGGAAAATAAAAGACCAAATTTCCCCGATGTAATACTTGCCAGCAAAATTTCTTTCCACGTTAATGTATAAGCAACTGCGGTATGTTCATTCTTTGCAATCGAAGGAACTTCTAATTCAGGTGCATCCTTCACATCGCTATTTTTATTTAGCATTGCAATTAAATTCGCTGCTTCCTCGCGCGTAATTCCTGCTAGCTGTACTTCTGCTTCGCCATCCCCGCCTGCTGTTTCAATCTTAAGTCTTGTTAAACCTAATATTTGATATAAAATATTTGAACTTGTATTAATCGTTTGTACACGTTCTTTATTTAAATAGCTTTCTTTCTTTGTAAAGAGACCTTCTTTAATATGCAATACATTATTTTCAACCCAATACATTTTGTAATACCACGAAATGAAGTTGAAAATAATTCCTGCGCCTATAAACAGAAGCGGGATCAAATACCAAAAGGGAAATGTCCCGTCTTTCACAACGAAAACAAAAAATACTGGTAAAATACTACTTAGCTTTACCTCAAACAAAATCGTAATCGGATGCTGCCGCTTATACATCCTCATCACTCACCTTTGCCAGTTCTGCAATTTGGCGCTTTAATCTCTCAGCTTCGCGCATCGTCAATCCAGGAAGACTATGCGCTGTTGCGGCTGTTGAAATTTTCAATTCAGCTAAATCAAACTTACGCATAATAGGCCCTTGTTCAATTGTAATATGCTGAATGCGAATCATCGGGACAAGTACTCGCTCTACCGTAAACATTCCTTTTTGAATTTCCATTTCCTCTTCGTTTAATTCGTAACTATAATAGCGCTGACGTAAACTTGGAAATACAAGATAACCGAGCGGTGCATACGCAAGAAGCCCGATTACAAGTGCCCCAAATATCCAGCCTGTCCAGTCAAATTTCATCATAAATATAAAATAAGCAATTGTAATAATAAGACCGATTCCAGATGTAATGAGCGAGCTAATTTGCCATACTCTTACCATCTTTGGATTAATTTCATTTTCTAACGGTTGCATTCTTTCACCTCTACTTCATAATCTAAGCTTTTTCTATGACTCTATAATCATATTAAAAACATAATTGGAAAACAAGATATATAAAGGGAATGTTTCCCTTTTAGACATTCGAAAGGGTGTCTTTTTTTTATAAGGTCCTATATTTTAAGAATAAATAACATATTTAATTCCCAAAAACACGCTCTCCCCCTATTTCTATAAAAGTATTTGTAGGATTTTCTCCTTTTTTGTCGAATTTGTTTCATATAAGGGGGAGCACTATATGTTTATCAAAGACTTTTTCATTAACCTTTTTATTTTTGTTTTCCTAGTTAGTTCAACTATATTCATCCAAGTGTTTGTACTGAAATCCAGTCAGTTCATTGAAAAAATATACGGGGCAATTATTGCTGTTATTTTGATGGCCTTTTCTTTTAAATACATGGGGTTTTACTATGACCTTCGGGCTGTTCCTCTTATTTTATCGTTTATTTACTTTGGTCGTACTGCCGGTTGGATTACGTTACTTGGTATTTTTATCATGCGTGTTATTTATATGGATGGATATTGTGGACCATATATCGTTACTTTATTAGGAGTAGGCATTATATTTACTATTTTTAAAACATATTTCAAAAACTTACATCCATTTAAAGCTAGTTTTCTTTATTTGATTTGTTATGTGGCTATGATTCGATTGATAGGAGGATTCTTCATTCCGACTGTAATCTCTAATATTTTTTACATGCAAAGCTTAATATTTATGAGTATCGGTCTTTTAAGCGGACTTTTTCTGATGGAAGCCTATCAAAAATTATATTCCTTAACAGAAGAGTTATGTAGAACGAATCAAAAATTAAAAAGATCGAAGCAAGAGCTGAAAGATACTGTTCATGAACTGCAAGGAGGAATCTTTAAATTTATTAAAGTAGATACGCACTTTATACATACAATGTGTGATGGTCAATTTTATTATCAAACTGGGTTTTATTCTGAACAAGTGGTAGGAAAAAGTTTACGTACTATCGATCCTTCCATTATCCCTCCTCATCTCGTTCCTCAATTACTGAAGTATTATGTACAGGCATGGGAAGGGAATGAAGTGATCTTTGAAATTCCTTGGCCAGATAATGAAACCATTGCGCTAATCGCACTTCGGCCCATTAAGCGAAATGGGAAAGTAATTGAGGTTGTCGGTTCTGCCATTGATATTACAGAGAGAAAAAAAGTGGCAGATGAATTAAAGACGACTAAAGAATTACTGGAGTCATTTGTAGATAACAACATAGATGCCATTATTATCGTTGATCGAGAAGGTCATATTTTACAAGCAAATAAAGCTTATGAAACGATATTTGGTTGGTCAATGCAAGAAGCGATCGGCAAAAAACTTCCTTGTGTACCCGATTTCTTACTGGATGAATCGACAGAAATCGTTCAAAATATTCTGTCTGGAAAATCTGCAATGACTCGATTAGAGACCGTTAGACAACGAAAAAATGGTGATTTAATTGATGTAAGTGCGACGATTTCACCTGTTCTAGATGTAAGAGGAAATATAATGGCTATCTCTGCAATATGTAGGGACATTTCTGAAAGAAAACAAGCCGAAAAAGAACGACAGCAATTATATCAACAATTGCAAGAAAGTGAATTGAAATATCGTGTCCTATTTGAACAGGCAGCAGATGCCGTATACGTGGTAGAGTTAGATAAAAATCGAACTCCCACTCAATTCGTTGAAGTAAACGCGATTGGATGCGAAAGGTTTAATTTAAGTAGAGATGAAATTCTTAGTACGCCATTTTCTGATCTTGTTTTTACGGATTCTCCCCTTATAAAAAGACTAATAGAAAAAATTAAAAAAGGGGAAAATTCTTTTACTTTGCAAGATGATTATGTTTTTCCTACAGGAAAGAAAATAACGACTGAATTTAGTATTCGTGTATTCAAGTTGAATGGAAAAGAAGTTTTCTTAAGTATTTCTCGAGATATTACCGAACGAATCAAGACGGAAGAATTATTAAGAAAATCTGAAAAACTTGCTGTTGTAGGTCAATTATCTGCAGCAATCGCTCATGAAATTAAAAATCCTTTAACGGCAATGAAAGGATTTATGCAATTATTAAAAACAATGGAAAATGAAAAAAATCACCACTACATAAATATAGTCTCATCAGAAATTAATCGCATTGAAAGCATTACGAATGAATTTATGGCAATCGCCAAACCGCAGGCAATGAAAATTCAACCTAATGATATAAGTACGTTAATGAATCAAGTTTTCATGCTACTAGAGCCCCAAGCACTCATGAATAATATACAAATTAGGGCAGAAATTATGTCTAATATTCCAATGATCCATTGTGAAGGGAATCAATTAAAACAAGTATTCATTAATATCTTAAAAAACGCTATTGAATCGATGCCAACGGGCGGAGAAATTGCCATTCAAATTGACCGAGCTGATCATAATCAAATCAATATTCGATTTATGGATCAAGGATGCGGGATCCCACAAGAACGCATACCATACCTTGGAGAACCTTTTTATAGCCTTAAAGAAGAAGGAGTCGGCTTAGGATTAATGATTTGTTATAAAATTATTGAAATGCATCAAGGCAAGATATCGATTGAAAGTGAAGTGAATAAAGGGACAACGATTGATGTTACTCTTCCTATTAGTAAATGAGAAAACAAAAGTTGTTGCACGTTAAAATATATATAAATACAAATTGAAAAACCGACATAACCCCCCTTTTTTTTAGGGGAGGGCGAGAGCGTCTGGCCGCGCATAGGAGCGGTCGCAACTTATAAAGAAAAGCGGAGCTGACTCAAAAGTGATGTAGATGTCATTTGAATCAGCTCCTTCTTATATGTTCACTGATATATCGGCGATATTTTCAATATATCAGCGATTTTCACAATATATCGACCGCTTTTTAAAATATATCGGCGCTTCGACACGATATAAAGATCCCTCGACAAGGTTCGACTTATCAAGTACACGAAAAGGAGCTAACATTAGTCCTTTATCACATCATACCTTCCCGCTGCAATAACCGCAGCCGATAGCAATTCATCGTTACTTCACCAAGCCGCTGCAGCAGTTGATAGTTTGCATATGCCCCCACCGGTGCACCAATGACAGGGACAAGCTGCAGCATTTTTGCTAGGTCAATATAATCGCGGTATTCTTGCTGGAACTTTTCCCAGTCGATATGATTTTCTTTATTTGTATCCCAAGTCTCAATCGCCTTCCATATTTCTTTCCGGTGATTATCGCTGGAGAACGCAAGTTGAAATACGTGAAGAATAAATAACCGCTCTTCTTGTTTACTCGTATCATAGCCGTACAATGTTGCCGCATCAAATAAAAATTTAATTTTAATGCTGAGCAGCAGCGGGAAGTCAGCAAGTCCAAGTAAAAACCCTCCCGCTCCTGTCCCTGCTCCTTCTGCAGCTGCAACCTTTTTATACTCATCTATCTTCTTTAATACTTCTTCATCTCTTCTTTGCAGTGACCAATCGGTTTCCTTTAGCCTTGGTTTGATGAAATTCGAACCAATACTAATGCCTTGAACCATCGTTTTAATTGTTTCTGTAAGGATATTTTGCACCTTATCTGGAATGAGCTGCTGCATTTTCGTTTGAACTGTTTTAGAGAAACGTGTCATTACAGAAGAATTTTTGATAATTTTTCTTTTCCACTGCTGTAATTCTAAGATGACCTTTTGTTCATATTCAGTCATTCTTTTCTCCCTTTCCCTATATACGGTCTAATTTTTTTAAACGCTTCGCCCCGTATTGATAAACAAACAAGGCACTAAATAACATATTCAAAAGAAAAACAAGTCCTGTCATCATGATATCCTTCGTTGCAAACGCAAAGAGTACAGCGAAAATGACACCGCCCACACAAAGCAACGTACATAATAACGTCAGAAAATCTTTCATTTTTGCTTCTTCTGGGATTGGATATAGCTGGGGCCATAATTTCAGACGATGATGCTTCCATAAACTTAACATCTGATAGCCGATTAAATATAAAAATACGGCGCCGACTAGAAGACGAACATAGAGAAACGGCGCAAAGTATAAAATCAAACCGCCAATTGTCAGTAAGCGGACATACAACCCAAAGTAATTTCCTGAGCGTAAAAACGTGCGCAAGTATAAGAATAAATATGGGCGTTTGTCTGATACAAGTTGAAGAATAAAATCAAGCCATTTGCGACGAGCCACCCGTTCTTTTAATGCCGGTACATCAACAAACATATTGGCAATGCGGTATAGCAGCATCATTTTCTTTCCTTCTTCAGCAATTAAATATTCCCAGTTTAGCGGTTTTCCTTTTACTTTCTGGTGCAAAAATACAAGATAAATGATCATCGCAAAGACGATTGCTCCCATATACAACGCAGAAGCACGCTCGACAAGAAAATACACAAAGAAAAAGTTAAGTACAAAACGAACAAGCCAGTCCGTAAGATGAATACGGTGATCCGTCATATAAGACTTTTCCCATGTTACAAATAAATTCCATCCTTTACTTAGCACAATCGCCAGGATTATTATGATATATGTTTCCCCTGATTGTTTCGTCTGCTGAAAATAGAGCGGAGCAAGCGCCGCACTTACCATTGCCACAATATACAACTGGACGATAAACGTAAATTGAAATGCTTTTCCGAAATATGCTTTTAATTTTTCTTCTACTGGAAGTAAATATACGAGATCCGCTTCTTTTAGTAACGTTTGAATCGACCCTGCCGTTAAGACAAGTCCTAACAGCACCGCCATCACAAATGCCGCCGGAAATGCAGGCGTTAATGTTTGCAGCCATTGCTGGTAATAATATGCGCCGGTACCAATGATAAATACAAAAATAAATTTCAAATGATCATTAAATACATATTTACCGTATGTACGCGTTTCCTTTAAAAAATGACGAAACCTTTCTTTCCATAGCCCTTTACTATTCATCAGCATCTTCTTCCTTCGTTAGTGCAATGTAAATATCATCAAGTGTTGCCTCTGGCATTTTAAACTCACTTTGCAGCTGCTTTAGAGTGCCCTGTGCCCGGATTTCACCTTGATGCAAAATAATAAAGGAATCACAATAACGCTCTGCTGTTGCTAAAATATGTGTACTCATTAAAATGCCTGCACCGCTCTTTTTCATTTGATCCATCATTTGCAGCAATGATTGAATTGCTAGTGGGTCTAGCCCAACAAACGGCTCATCGACAATATATAAAGAAGGCTCCACTAAAAACGCACTCATAATCATTACTTTTTGTTTCATCCCTTTTGAAAAATGAGATGGGAACCACTTCAAACGATTTTTCATGCGAAATTCTTTTAACAGCTTGTCTACGCGCGTATCATACTCTTTCTCGTCAATGCCATACGCCATTGCCGTTAGCTTTAAATGCTCTTCTAACGTTAGCTCCTCATAGAGCACAGGTGTTTCTGGAATAAACGAGAAACTAGAGCGGTATGCTGTCATATCATCTTTTAATGTCTTACCGTTAATCGTGATATGACCTTGTTTCGGCTCCATTAATCCGATAATATGCTTAATTGTTGTACTTTTTCCCGCACCGTTTAAACCGATTAAACCGACAAGTTCTCCTTTCTTAACAGAGAATGAAATATTTTGTAATACAGGCCGCTTCGTATATCCGCCTGTGACATTTTCCACGCGTAATAATTGTTCCATATGACACCACTTTCTTCATTTATGTATATGTAATCATCTTACCAAAAAAATAAAGCTCCTACATAGTACAGACCTAACATTAAAAGAAAAAATTTCCTTTGCATATATCCTAAAAAAGCGGACATCATAATTAGTGAGGAAGGAACACATTGAAAAAGCAGCCATAAAAGTGATGAACACAGCCTAGCGAACTCATCATGAAATGGGGTGTCTATAATGGACAAAGGTAATTTACACGGAGCCATATAATTTGTTTCATTTTAGAAACGGGGTGTCTCGCGGAGAGTAGATACTGTTTTATAAAATAAACAATTCATTTCCGAAGGATTGCAACATCATTTTAATGAAAATGGGGTGTCGACGGCAGAATATATGTCGAGTTACCGCGCATTTCCTAAATAAATGAGGTGTCTCCTAAAGGTAGATTAAACGAAAACGCTTTTTCAAACCTTCTTCAGAAGGCAGGAAGCTTACCGGCTTCCTGCTTTTCGTGTTTTTTCTATTATGTAATTATGGTAAAATACGGCTAAGACTACTGAAAGGATGAGGAATATGAATCATACTGCAGATAATTGTATTTTTTGTAAAATTATTGAGGGACAAATTCCTTGCGCAAAAGTATATGAAGATGAACATGTACTTGCTTTTCTTGATATTAGCCAAGTTACAAAAGGGCATACACTCGTAATTCCAAAAGTACATAAACAAGACGTATTCGCATTAACACCAGAAATTGCTGCGCACATTTTCTCTGTTGTTCCAAAAATTTCAAATGCAATGAAAGCTGAATATAATCCAGTTGGTTTCAACTTATTAAATAATAACGGCGAAAAAGCAGGACAAACTGTCTTTCACTTCCATCTTCATTTAATTCCACGCTACGACGAAAAAGACGGTTTCGGTGCTGTATGGAAGTCTCACCAAGGTGATTACACAATGGAAGAATTACAAAACATTGCAAACACAATTGCAACTAGCGTAAAGTAACCTTTTGTTAGAACAGTATGTACAATAAGATTGCACATACCATGCACACCCCGCCAATGAACGCAAACCTAGCAACTTGCTGCTTTACTAAAAGGATTGGCGGGTACGATCTTTTCTGTTTTAAAATAAAAAATAATTGCATTGCTCGTACAAGAAAGAAAAGACTGACAATAAAACAAATGTTAGTAATCCATTTCACTTTTCTCCCCCCTTGTCTTATGCATATGCACAGTTTTACACATCATGAGTATAACAATGCTGTGAAACTTTCAACGGTGATGACAAGTTTCACAAATTAAGGAGGCCCTTTTTATGTCAAAATCTAAATCCTTTCTAACTGGCGTCATTTGCGGCGGAGCTGTTGCTGGACTTGCTGTACTCTTCTCTACTCCTTCATCTGGAAGAGATATGCGAGGTAAATTAAAGGAAAAAGGAAACGATCTAAAGAAAACATTGGCTGATATTACAGCCGATACAAAATTATTAAGACGACAAATCGTTGAAACAGCTTCTGAAGGTAAAGAAGTCATCCAAGAGTTAAAAGATGATATGCACGAAACAATCTCGACATGGAGACAGGATATCTCTCAAAACAAGCGTCACATTGAACTAGAAATTGAAAACATTCAAAAGTCAATTGAAAAGTTACAACAAGCAGTTCCTAACAAAGCCTAATTTTTCGTACTATAACAAATCGTTTTGATTCTTACCGTCTCTTATACGGCACATGACATACATGTGCCGTATTTTTTATACAATGATTCCCCTCTCCTCTCTACGTCCAAATCAGAATAAAATTCCGTCAATCTTTGTCCTGTCCGACAAGCAAACACTTTTATAACTACTCGAATTTTGTATAGTTTTGTCATTTTAACGAAAAATTTTCACAATTCTAACAAAAAGACTTTATTAATTTTTATTTTACTGGCATAATAGATAGTAATGAATAAGAATTGTATAAAGTGGGTGAATCAATGAAAAACGGTGAAAAAAATTATTCGATAAAAGAAGCGATGATTTTCAGCCAACGCATGGCTCAATTATCAAAAGCGTTATGGAAGTGTGTAGAAAAAGATTGGCAACAGTGGATTAAACCATATGATTTAAATATTAATGAACATCATATTTTATGGATTGCGTATCACTTAAAAGGGGCTTCTATCTCAGAAATTGCGAAGTTCGGTGTCATGCACGTATCCACAGCTTTTAACTTCTCTAAAAAACTAGAGGAACGCGGTCTACTTATATTTTCAAAGAAAGAAGATGACAAACGAAACACGTATATTGAGATTACAGAAAAGGGAGAAGAATTGCTGTTGCAATTAATGGAGGAATATGACCCTGAAAGTAATTCTGTCTTTAATGGTGCATTAGCGCTTCGCAATTTCTACGGTAAATTCCCAGAAAACATCGAATTAATTGCCATCTTACGAAATGTTTATGGGCAAGACTTTATCGACATTTTCGAGAAATCACTGGATAATATCGAGGAGAGTTTTATCGAACATGATGAAAAGCTTGTTAAAAAATGCTAATTTATTATCTTTTCGCCATCATACGTAAAAATTCTTGCATCAATGGTTGAAATAGACCTTGACGTTCGAGCGCTTCTGCCGTCTCTTTTCCTTTGAGGCTTTGCGGAAGCGCTCTTTCAAATTTATGTAACAGCTCATCAAATAAAAGCAAACCTTCCTGCTTTTCCTTTATGTATTGCTCATTCATTTGTTCACAAAGAACTAACAAACGTTCTACGTCACGTTTCATCACTTTCTTCTTTATAATTAAAGAATAAAATGGACACTTTTCTTCATCTATCATATTAAAAAGAAGCGATACATAATATTCTGCTTGTTCTAAGCGTTTCACAACGTCCATTTTCTTCCCTCTCTTTCTCTATAGATCGCTTGCCTATAAGCGATCCGTTCTCGCCCACCTTAAAAGGGGGATGTCTTTTTTGTATGTATATATTCTAAATTTCTCTATTTCAGAATTTTATAACACGAACAAATTATCGTATGATACAATAGAAATATATGTATTTTCGCCAAAGGAGGACGCTCCTCGTGACAATTATAATTTCATTTATTGCTTTTGCAATTATCGTTCTAACTTATACAAACCTTATGACACACACACTGTGTCAACAAAAAGAAATGTCTGATCGACGTCAAACGAGTGTCTTTCGGTTCATCAACGTATGTATTACCATTCTATTAATTTCTAGTTATATAGAGATTATATTTCATGCAAAGTGAGGAAGGAAACCCCTTCCTCACTTTTTTCCTCTATAAACAAATTATACCTACTATTACTAATAAAATAAATAACACAAGCCACAAAATTAATTGTTGATTCATTATATATTCAACCTCCTCATTTCTCTTTGTATGCGTGTAAGCCCAAAATGGTGACATGACCGAATCTGACAATCCTCACCAACATATGGGTAATTTTTCTTTATCAATAGGAAAACACATCGAAATATGTTATATTAAATTTTGTACATATTGCTTATACTATAAAGTGAAACTTCCATTAATGGGGGCGTACTGCCCGTTTATACGGGATTCAAAAATACATAATAGTAGGAGTGTTTATTTCATGAAGAAAGCAATACTTGCCCTAGCTGTAACAAGTGTATTCACATTATCAGCATGTGGCACTTCTGACAAAGTTGTAACATCAAAAGCTGGGGATGTTACAAAAGACGAGTTCTATAATGCAATGAAACAACAAGGCGGTAAAAACGTCTTACGTAACCTTGTAATGGAAAAAGTATTCATTAAAAACTACCCAGTAAAAGATGATACCGTTAATAAACGCTTTGACGAATACAAAAAGCAATACGGCGATCAATTTGCTAGTGTATTAAAACAAAGCGGCGTGACTGAAAAACAACTAAAAGAAAGTGTTCGCGGCGAGCTTGCAATGAAAGAGGCTGTGAAAAAAAGCATCACAGATAAAGAAGTAAAAGACAATTACAAACCTGAAATTAAAGCAAGCCACATTCTTGTAAAAGATGAAGAAACTGCGAAAAAAGTAAAAGACGAACTAGCACAAGGTAAGTCTTTTGAAGACTTAGCAAAACAATACTCTCAAGATCCAGGTTCAAAAGATAAAGGCGGCGACTTAGGATACTTCAAACCAGGTAGCATGGTAAAAGAATTTGAAGATGCTGCATATAAACTGAAAAAAGACGAAATCAGTAATCCTGTAAAAACACAATTCGGTTACCACATCATTAAAGTAACTGATATTAAAGAATTAAAACCATTCGACCAAGAAAAAGATAGCATTAAAAATGATCTTGTTGACAAGAAAATGAAAGATGCTCAATTTATGAACGATCTTGTTACAAAAGAAATCAAAAAAGCAGATGTGAAGATCGAAGATAAAGACTTAAAAGATATTTTCGAAACTCCAAAAGCTGAAAAAGAATCGAAGAAATAATGAAAAGCTCGGCAATCGCCGGGCTTTTTTGTTTTATATATGATGAACCTTTGCCCCTATACAACCTTGTTCTCTTACAATTATGCATTTTTTTATATTGCTTTCACGCTTCGGAACAAGGTAAAATTTGTAAAACACTATTCATTAGGAGGCGGATAAAGTGTCCAATGAAATCATACATTCCATTGACCATCCAATGGTAAAAATTCCAGGGGGCGAAGTACAATTAAGAGACGATAGAATAAAACGCACATGGAAAGTTGAAATCAAACCATTTCTTCTTGCCCGTTATCCTGTAACTATGGATCTATACTATGCAATTATAAATCAACCTTCTTTTACCGGAGATCCAAAACCGGCTGTAAACATTTCTTGGCACGATGCCATTTCCTTTTGTAATCTCCTTTCGCAGAAAGCTGGACTGAAAGAGTGTTATTCTATAAGTCACGATGGTAAAAACGTGATTTGTGATTGGGAAGCAGACGGCTACCGCCTTCCTTCAGAAGCAGAGTGGCAATATGCATGTAAAGCAGGAACTACTGGTTATAGGTACGGAGAGCTTGATAGGATTGCCTGGTATGATGAAAATTCAGGCGGCATACTCCACGAAGCAGGAAAAAAAGAACCGAATGCATGGGGTCTATATGATATGTTAGGAAACGTTTGGGAGTGGTGCTGGGATTTATATGATGAACAAGTATACGGCTCCTACCGAATTTTTCGAGGAGGCAGCTGGGCTGAAGAAGCCAGAGGTTGCGGAGCTTCGTGTCGTCGTCGCAGCCATCCAACCTTTCGTATCGATGACCTTGGGTTTCGTCTTGCCCGGTCTATTCACCGTGACAATACAGTTTGATAATCCATCTTCACCTATCATACGTTTACAAAAAAAGCGTTTAAATACGCTAAATTCTCCTGTAAAAAAGCTTGATTCTTTTCAACGCCTCTTCGTTTACACCAACCGATCGAATTAAACGCATCGGTAAAACGATAAAACGGCAAAACTTCTTGCAAATTAATAAGCGACCGAATGGATTCATAGCCTCGCTGATAAGCCTCCATTGTTCCAGGATATTTCATGAAAATATCACGATTGATTTTTGTAAAATCCATTTCGGTCGCGCCGATACGGACACTTTCAAAATCAATGATGCCGGCCACTTGGTTTTCATAAACTAAAATATTCCCTGGCCGAAAATCCATATGTATAAAACAAGGTCCGTCTGGAGATGGAAGTAATTTAAGTTGACGATCAAAATGTTGCAATGATTGTTCAAATAAACGCGGTTCCATTACTTCCTTTACATCTTCTGCGAAAGAATAAAATTGCCCGTGAATAAACTCAGACCATTGATTATACACATTTGAAACAGCACTGCTAAAATCCTGTTCACTTGGAATAATCGCATGCAGCTTAGCATGTTGCACGCCAATATCATAGGCTAAGGCTGCATCCACCCTCCCTGTAGCCGGCACACCGTTAATTGAAGATAACAACAGTGCGCCAGTAACATCCTCATTACCTTCCCAATAATCTAACACTTGTGGTACAGATAACTCCTCGCGTAATCGTTCAAGCACCGTATACTCACGTTCAAGCTTTGCTTTCGAATAAGGAATTTTTATATAAACTATGCGATGATCCATCAACTTAATTTTATAAACTGCCGAACTAAAAGACTGCGGAACATCCTCAATTGCTAATACATTCAAGTTAAATTTTCCGATTACTTGTTGTAACTTATTCATTTAACATTCTCCTCCCCTCTTACAAATCTGTAAGCTTTTTGTCACCTATATGAATAGTACTAGCTACATGACAGTACTATAATTACAACTATAAAGCAGTTATTTTATAAAAAATATCCCTACACATGGAGGTTTAATATGAAAAAATATATTTTAACTTTACTACCATTTATTTTAGGAATCGGATGCATCGTTGGCTTTAATACTGCCGGATCTACAGTCGCTCCGGATGGTAAGCTTGTAGAACCATTTTACTTATTACCAATGGGTTATTCGTTAATCGCTATCGGTATCATTGGTCTTGTTGTAAGTAAAATGAAGACAGTTAAGTAATAGACGAAAAAAGAGCTTTGGTAAAGCTCTTTTTTATCTTTTAACTATCCATTGATATCAGATTGCTTATTTTACTATATAGAAATTCTCCCGTTATACCACCCATCTATAAATGATTGTAGAGAATGCGCCACCCATGTTGTACTGTTATCTTCATGATTCCAAACATAAATGTCATCGTTTTTAATCACTCCATTTTGCACGCAATAGCCAAAAAGATCGCCATTCCCTGCATCAGCAACAAACAACATAGAAGCAAAAGGCATATGAAACTCTTGAACGCCTTCTTGCCGGCGCATATACAAATTTTCTCTTTGAATTAGCTTCGCACTCCAAACTAAAGAGAGATCATACGCAGTGTATGTCACCCCATCCGTTTCACGAAGAAAATCTTTCAATTCATTTGGAAATTGCACTTGAAACATTTCTTCCATTCGGACTATTGCTTCCTCTCGTGCTGGTGGATAAAACTTACAATCTACCGTGAAGCTCTCAATGAAGTTTATCCATTTCATTCAAAATCCCTCTCGGAATTTCTATTTGGTATCCGCGAATCTTTACTCCATAAATTTCCTATACACATGCATAATTCGAACAATTTCAAACCCTAACGATTTATACAGATTCTCTGCCTTACTATTCCCTTCTATATAACAAAGTTGAATAGAAGTATCCCCATTGCTTAATGCTCTATTTATCCCAAATTGCGTAATTTTTTTGCCATATCCCTTTCCCTGATATGCTGGTGAAACCATAATATGATCTAAGTATCCATCTTCAATAGTAATTGCTCCTACAAGTTGTTCATTATGTAATGTAATATATATCGGCTTGTTCGATAACGCCTGTTTATCTTGTTCACTTAGCGGGATTACATATGGTTTAAAATCATTTTTCACGGCAATTTCATAAAAACATGCCGCTCTGCACTCGGCATATTGTTCGTAAAACTTATCTTCATAAGGAATGAATTCAAGATCTACATCTGGTTGAACCCCTCCTGTATAACACATACTTGGTGACCCAAACCATTTTTTATACCCTAACCTTTCGTAAAAAGAAGCTGGATTTTCTACATCTACTCTTACTTCTGTAACGAAAACACTTGGGTTTTCGGTTTCTACAATCTTATGAATTTCTTGATGAAGTAACGTACCGATTCCTTTTCTTCTTTCTCTTGGATCAACGTAAACCTGAATATCCCACTCTCTTTTCTCTTCATTTCTTATGATCACAAAAGCGAAGCCTTTTACTCCTAATTCATCCCACACTAAAAAATGTTTCGTTTCCTTAAAAATAGTCATCATGTTATTCAAATCAACATCGATTACTCCCACACTACTTATTTTTACAAGTTGCTCTAAATCTTCAAACTCACATTCCCTTATCATATGAAATTCTCCTCAAATTGAAATTTCGTCTTACTTCCTAACATGGAGATATTCTCTGAAATAGTTTAAATTCCTACAAAAGACATAAAAATGTACCTGTAACACTACACCAATCCTTAACACAGGATTATAAGAAAAAACGCATCAAATCAACGTCTGATGCGTTTTTTGTGCAATTTCTTCACTACACCGCTACTTCCAAAATAACTTTTGCTCCGCCTAGCTTTTCTGAATGACTTAAGTAAATATTTCCACCATGCTGCTTTGCAAAGTTTTTCGCAATATATAGTCCGATTCCATGATGATGTTTTGAATGTCTACTTTTATCGCCCCTATAAAATTGCTCTGTAGCTGCATTCATTTCTTCTTTTGTAAATCCTCTTCCTGCATCCTCGATAATAAATTGAACCTTATCATGAACGGTTTCAACTGTGAACAACAAGTCACCACATACCGGGGAATATTCAATGGCATTCATCATCACATTCATAATCGCTCTTTTCAAAGCAGCTCCATCACCATGAATACATTTCGGTATGTCCTTAACTTCTTTCATTAGATTTAACTGCTTGTCCAAAGCACAAATTGCACTTTCTTCTATAAGATGATCAATAAAGTTTTGAAGCTCTATTTGCTTAAATTGAAGTGAAGTCCCTTCCTCACTTTTCGTAATGTCGAGCAAAGATTGCATGTACATTTCCATTTCAGCAACACTTTTCAAAATATGCTCATTACATTTCTTTTGATCCGAATCTAGCACGAATTCATTTAACAGCTCGGCATTCCCTCTCAGTATCGTTAATGGCGTTTTGACATCATGCGCTAAAGCAGCAATCTGTTCTCTTCTATTCGTTTCCATCTCCCACTGTTTACGCAAGGAATCGTTCAGTTCATCTTTCATTTTTACTAAAGAATCCAATATTTCATTCACTTCTATTATTCTAGACTTCTCTACTTGAAAATCTAAATCTTCTTTTTGAATTTTATCAGTTACTTTTTTCAAAAGTAGCATTTCCTTTGACAATGATTTCCCAAAAGAACGAGCTAGAAATAACACTTCTGCGACAAATAATAGGATAAAAGAGATAATCAAAGAAATGTCCGGGATTGGTAAATACTTCTGCAAAACAGGATTTTTATAATTCGTATGCAATGTATATAAAACGACACAAATATCTTTATTCCGCTTCATAACTGCATAGTAGTATCCTCCTCCGCCTATTTCGTTGTTCTGTACGCTATCCCATATTTTCTTCGCATCATTTTTATGAATATTCCCTTGAATGATGTTTCCTGAAAAGTCATACACAACATATTTATATTGTTTTAAAATCCGATCATCGCCTTGTTCTGCTTTTACTATGGCGTCTCTTTGCGATTCAATTTGTTTCTCATAATAATTCGCGGGAAGAATCACTCCTGTGTTAACGCCAATACTGAACAAGCTCATATGAATAGCAACTAAAGCAATCGTCCCTATTGAAAATGCGAAAATATACCGTATAAAAATTTTGCGAAGATTGATTTGTTTTTTCACCTTTTCCATTTATATCCGATTCCCCACACTGTTTCGATTGGATTCATACCATACTTAGATAATTTATAGCGAATATTTTTAATATGTTCCACAATGACTTGATTGTCACTGTCGCCATCATATCCAAAAACATTTTCATAGATTTTTTCTCTTGAAAAGACTTGACCGTGATTCAAAGCTAAATACTCACAAATTCCGTACTCACTTTTCGTAAATGGAATAACTGTATCGTCATACTTTATTTCTTTACACGATAGATGAAATGTAAGACCTGACAGAGAAAATGCATTTTGCTTTTCCCTATGTTCACGTCTTACATGTGCTGACACTCTTGCACGCAGTTCACCAATTCCAAAAGGCTTTGTAATATAATCATCTCCGCCAAGACTAAGCCCTGTGATCAAATCCTTTTCCATTGTTTTCGCAGTTAGAAACACAATGGGACTATCCACCAAGTTTCGGATTTCTTGACAGAGTGTAAATCCATCTATTTCCGGCATCATGACATCTAATAGAATTAAATCATAATGAGAAAATTTGTTCTTTGAAATCGTAAGAGGATCACGAACGGCAGTTACCTCATGTCCTTCTTTTTCTAAAGCACTTTTTATAATATAAAGAATACCTTCTTCATCATCAATTGCTAATATTTTTGCCATACAGATCCCCTCCTCCAACTTCCATTATAATGCTGTTTTCACAAAATATGTTTACATTTCTTTACGCCCTTCATAAAAGGAAAACCAGATAAGAGACATAACAAGTACAATAATCGTTGAGCAAATACACATAACTACTCCCATTTGAGTATCTACTGGTAAAGCATGAAACAAATCTGGATTCAATTTGTATATAAAAAAACTATTACTCAATCTCATTCCCCACGCACACGGAATGTATTTCCAAATAACTTCTCCCATCCCGGTAAGCATTAAAGCTGCCAGCAAGCTTTCCATAATGCCAACTCCAATGGAAGCACCTTTACTAAAGCGAAAGTTCAAAAACAGATGGAATAGATACATAAAAATCTGACAGCCAAAAAGGACGAAAGATATCTCAAAATAGAAAGACAGTGGTAGTTCATTCTGCCCTAACAGAAAATGAAACCCTGCCGCAAATCCAAAGACCGCTAATATAGTAGAACAAAATCCGCATATTAACAGCAAACATACTTTACTAATAAATGCTTTCCGCTTTCCGTATTCTGTTGATAAAAGTTCTGTAAAGTTCCCTGCCAACGATTCCTGTTCCACAACAAAAGAACATACAACACTAATTAGCAAAGGAAAAGCCATGGATAATGCTTGAATATAGACTGGAACCTTACTAATAGAATCAACTTTAGAAAAAGAATAATAACTTAAAAAAAGAACAATCCCGATGATTGGCATCGCCATATGTATCCAGAAAAAAATGGTACCCTTCATCTTTAGAAAATCAGCTTTTAATACCCTTGGTAAAACTCCCATTTATTTTGCCTCCTGCTTTTCAAACCATTTTGCCGTCACATAAGTGAAGAAAAGGAACAACACTATCGAAATGACCACGCCGGGCAGTATAACATGATAGGAAAGGAGTTCTGGTGTGAACGTTATATTTCCTGGTTTTGCAGGCAAACCATTCGGTAGTATTTTTAAAATAGGAATCATGAGTCTGCTCGGGTACGTATATGGGTTAATTATCCAATTATTATCTGGTGCAAATGCAACCCCAAAGACTGCATTTGCTCCTATATTTAATAGAACCGTTGGAAATATACCTATTTTGTTACCTAAAAATAAACATACAGGAATTTGCCACATAACAGTAATAATCAAAACAATGCTTCCTAATAATGCATTCGTTGCAGGAATTATTAGGAAATCCTCTTTATTTACTAGTAAGCTAGATAACTGTATTCCACAAAAAATAATCATGCAAGAACAGATCAAAATTCCTAAAACGAGTAATATTTTAGAAAGCCATACTCGTTTTAAGGAAATGGGTAACGATAAAATAGCCCGATTATTCATTTTTTTATCCTTCTCGACAAGAAGTACACAACTTAAAGAAAGCATCCCTGGAAGAATACCAACATACCACCAGTTATAGCTAGCTGATTGAAAATAACTCCTCATTAATACAAAAGTAAGCAGCATTGGAGTTAATGGAGCAAGCCAGATAAGTTTATTCAAAAAAGTATGTTTGATTTTGATTTTTTCAGATACAACATACGGAATCATTTTTTATGCCTCCCTTTTATATTTTCTCGCCACTTGTACAAATAAGTTTTCCAAGTCATCGTTCTTATTCAATTTCCCCTGATATCCCAATACACCGTTAGCTATAATCCCAACATGATTTGCAACCTGGCTTACTTCGCTTAAAATGTGACTGGATAAAATAACAGTAATTCCTTTGCTAGGGAAAGAAAGAATCAATTCTCTTAATTCTTGTATCCCAAAAGGATCCAGTCCATTCATTGGTTCATCTAATATTAAAAGCTTCGGATGATTAAGTAATGCAATGGCAATTCCTAATCGCTGCTTCATTCCCATCGAAAATTTCCCTGCCCTTTTCTTACCTGTATTCTCTAGCTCTACAACACGCAATACTTCATCAATTCTTGACTTTGGCAACCCTAAAGCAGTCGTGCGAACGAGCAAATTTTCTCTTGCTGTTAAATTTTCATAAAGCGGAGGGGACTCAATTAAAGCACCGATAGAATGTAAATCACGCCGTGTCCATGTATGACCATCAAAATAAATTTCACCAGAAGTAGGTGTAAGCATGCCCGTTATCATTTTCAAAGTAGTCGACTTTCCTGCCCCATTCGCACCTAACAATCCATAGATTGAATGTTTCGGTACAGAAAGTGAAATATCTTGTACTACCCTTTGTTTTTGAAATGTTTTGCAAAGGTTCTTGGTTTCTAAAATCATCTCACTCATTCTAAACTTCCTCCTTGTCTTTGATGAGTCTAGAATAAATGACAATTATAAGGATTCTATAAGGAATATAAAAAATATAGCGACTGAAACGAGGAGTTATATGTAAAGGCACACAAAAACCCCCGAATCGTGTCCAAGATTCGGGGGGTAGTTCACAATACAGAGATCATCCCTTTTAAAGTAAACCTACCCATTGCCAGTATGTTAAGCTGAAAATGACAATTAAGATATAACCTACGAGAGTAATCGGAATACCAGATTTCAAAAGGTCTTTTGTTGTAAATGCACCTGTTCCATACGCAAGCATATTTTGTGGTGCGCTTACTGGTAGTAAAAATCCAAAGCTAACAGCAAATTGTTGAATTAATACAAGCCCTGGTCCATGAAAGGACGTTGGCTCCATTGACATCACAAGTGCAATAACAATTGGAATGAAAGCTGAAGATAAGCTTGTTGCACTTGCAAAACCTAAATGGATCAATATGTTAAATAAAGTTAGCACCATAATAATGAAAACCAACGGCATACTAGTTAATCCAAAGGCTTCTAATGTTTTTTCAGACAACCATGATGCACCTTTCGTTTGCAATAACAGTGTTCCGAGCGAAATTCCGATTGCGAATACGAGAATTGTTCCCCACGGAATTTTACTTTCAACTTCTTTCCACGAAAAGATTCCAATGCCAGGGGACAACATAACTGCAACAGCAGCAATGGTAACCGTAGTAGAATCAAATGGATGAACAGTTCCTTCCGTTGCCCATAAGATCAACAACACAAGTGAAATAATAATTAATCGCCATTCTTTTGATGAAATTTCACCTAATTCCTTTAATTGAGCACCAATAATCTCTCTTCCACCTTGTAATTCTCCTATCTCAGGTTTGATGAGCTTATTCATAACAAAGAATAATAAAACTGACATGATAACAGCCCAAGGCCCAGCGTATAACAACCATTGTCCCCACGTAATATTAGAACCAAATGATTGTTCCATAAACCCTAAAGCAACCATGTTTTGCGCAGCCGCCGTTTTAATCCCAATGTTCCAAATAGAAATGGATTGAACAGCCGTTACCATAAGTAAAGCCGATAATCTACTTGTTTTCGGCAAACCGAAAGCTGCTACAATTCCCATTAGAATCGGAATGATTGTACCTGCACGTGCTGTTGCACTTGGTACGAATAAAGCGAGAATAATACTGACTAAAATCGTTCCAAACACTAAACTACTCGTTTTTGTTCCTACTTTTGACATAATGAATAAAGCAAGACGTTTATGCAAACCTGTTATTTCCATAGCGGCAGCGATGAATAGTGCTCCGGCTACAAGTCCAACAGCCGAAGAGCTAAATCCACTAAGCGCTAATTTTAATGCACCTTGACTCGTATAAGTTACCGATGGGTTTTCAATCGTTGGTGCAAGTCCTATAAAAATCGTAATTAATGAAGCAATAATCGCTGCACTTACTGGATACGTTACCGCTTCAGTCACCCAAAGAATAACTGCTAAAGCTAATATCGCAAGTGCCCTTTGTCCTGCAACTGGAAGACTATCAGGAGTCGGAAGCAAAACGATCATAAAAAATACTGCAAATGCGAGGCAAATGAATATCAATTTTTTCTTTTCCAATTTATTCCCCTCCTTTTGTTATTACAATCTATCGTAAAACAAACGAAATCATCGAAAACGCTTTCAAATCATTATGAAATAGCGTTCATATCTATTTCTGCCTTAAATGTAAACGAAATATTCTCACAATTATATATTATGTAATTAACGAAAGTGATTTGAAACTTTCGAAAGGTATTACGATATTTTCTATTACTGTAAAACCACGCGAACTTTGCTCAGTATTTCACTTACTTTAATTACATAATTTATGTTAATTTCAAATTATTTTTAAAAGAATCAAATAACCTTATGATGAGCTTGTAAGAAATAGCCGGCTAAAATTTTATCCATGTTTGTGAATTTGTTCACAAATCAATTAATTTGGAGGAAAAATCCATGAATGTATTTCAAATTATTCAGAAGACCGTCACTAATATGAATATTGTCAGTGCCATTACTTCAACAATCTTCATTATTTTGCTAGGTTTCTATTGTCGCAAAAAAGGAATTTTTAATGATCAGGTTGGAAAGATGCTATCAAAAGTCGTATTATCCGTTGCTTTACCTGCTCTGGCCTTCACATCTTTTATGATGGATATTAATCAAGAATCTTTAGCTGAAGGAATGAACATTTTAATTTGGGGATTACTTATTTACATTATTTTAATTTTTGTCTCTAAGCCTATGTATCTAAAATTTAAAGGTGACAAGCAAGATACATTGCGTGTTTTAACAATTTTCGGTTCAACAACTTTCTTTGGTATTCCTATTGTAGGTGCTATATATGGACCTAAAGGTGTCCTATACGCCTCCATTTTTAATATTGGTTACCGAATTTTTCTATACTCGTATGGTTATATCAAGATGAGTGGACTGAAAATGGAAGCAAAAAATATAAAAGAAATGTTTGTTAATCCTATTGTCATCGCGACCTTTCTCGGATTATTCATTTGGATGTTCCAAGAATATTTACCTCAAGTGGCCGTTACAGCTGCTAATGGAAAAGTATCAAATGTTGCATTTTTACGAATCGATCGGACTGCCGTTTGGTTGTATAAACCGATGACTTATTTATCAGGACTGGCTTCACCACTTGCTTGGCTTTCGATTGGAGCAACACTCGGTGCTGTAAACTTCAAAACAGCGATTACAGATCGTACATCTTTCATCTACAGCATAAACAAAATTGTATTAGTTCCTATTATCAATATTGTATTTCTCGCAATTCTTTCACTAACAGGAATTCTTTCGATGAGCGCTATTTCTGTGGGAGTTGTTGTCATTATGATGGCGACACCAACTGCTACTGTAGCAGCTGCCTATGCAATTAGTTTTGATAAAGATGCGCTGCTTGCTTCTAATGCATCTTTACTTTCTACAATCTTTGCGGTTGTGATGATTCCTGTGTGGATTATCGTCATTAATTTAATAAGTGGGACAGGAATATTTGGATAAAGTGAAACTTTAATCAGTAGGGGTTTTCTTCATCCCCCACTGATTATTAGCCCTCACCAATCGGGCTTTTACGGGCAGTAAAACTCCCACAAATAGCGGGATAAAAAACTATAATGACAATGGAGAGATGAACTATGACATTAAAAGTAGCTTGTTACGGAGTTAGAGAAAATGAAGTACCGTTTTTTCAGCAATTAAATAAGTATCATTTCGATCTATGCTTAATTGAAGATTTACTTAGACACGACAATATTGAAACTGCTCGAGGAATGGATGCTGTTTTATTAAGAGGAAATTGCGTAGCAGATTTACAAAATATTAAAAAACTAAAAGAATACGGTGTAAAATATTTATTCACACGTACCGTTGGCTTTAATCATATTGATTTGCAAGCAGCAGCAGATTACGACATGCACGTGGCAAGGGTTCCTTCCTACTCTCCAAATGCCATTGCAGAACTATCTTTAACACTTGCCATGTCATTATTAAGACATACGACTTATACAACAACAAAAACAGCGAATCAAGACTTCACTGTAGATCGGACGATGTTCAGTAAAGAAATTAGAAACTGTAAAGTCGGTATTATTGGTACTGGTAAAATTGGATTAACGGAAGCAAAACTTTTTAAAGGGCTCGGCGCTGAAGTGCTTGGATATGATGTATTCCAAAGTGATGCAGCGAAACAAACAGTTACCTTTATGGAATTGGACGATTTATTAAAAGAAAGTGATATCGTAAGTATACACGTCCCTTATATCCCAGGAACAAATGATAAAATGATCGATGCTGAATTCATTTCAAAAATGAAAGATGGAGCCATTCTCATTAACACCGCTCGGGGTGAACTGCAAGATAACGAAGCTATTCTTAATGCCCTGCAATCTCATAAACTAGAAGGATTTGCAACAGATGTCTTTGAGAATGAAGAAAAAATATTCTTTCAAAAATTTGATAAAACAACAAAAAAATTAGATCCAACCGTTCAAGCACTACTAGAACTATACCCTCGTGTTCTCGTGACACCTCATATGGGATCTAATACAGATGAAGCACTTACGAATATGATTGAAACAAGCTTCGAAAACCTACATGACATCATTACAAAAGAGCACACAGCCAATGCTGTTCCTTTACCGAAAAAACGAGAACTTGCTTCTATAAACTGATTGCTATATGCCATAAAAAAGAGTCAAACTGTACCAAGTTTGACTCTTTTTTTGACCTAATTATTTATTTAAAAGACATGATCAAATGCTCTTTCTCAGGGACAACATGAAATACCATAATTGGTCGTCCAACTGCTAAATACTTTAATTCTTCACTTAAATAACCGATCTCATTTAAAAACAGCAAATACTTCTTTGTTGAAATCCGTGATAAATCAACTTCTTTCGCAATATCCTCTGTTGAAAAATACCCCTCTTGTTCCACTAGCACATGAAGAATTTTTTTTAATGTGATTTTGGATAATCCTTTAGGAATTTTTGAACGCAATTCCTTACAAGCAGGATTTGCAAGAGAAGGGACTCTCTCTTTTATTAATAATTGATCTAACGTATCTTGATCAGTTTCTTCTAACTTAGTAGTTAGTGAATGATATTGGAGAAAATTTTCTATTGCCAGTTCAAACCTTTCATATGAGAAAGGTTTAATTAAGAAATCAATTACCCCACACTCTAGTGATTTCTTAATGGTAGGTATATCATGAGCTGCTGTAATCATAATAATTGGTATAGAAAGCTGCTTTTGACGTACCATTTGTAAAAAATCAATCCCCGTTTCTCCTGGCAAATAAACATCAAGTAAGATTAAATCAGGTACATTCTTATTAATTACACTCCATAGTTCACCAATATTGCCGACAGAAGCGATAATTCGAAAACCTTCAAACCGCTCAATAAATTGCCGATTGATCATTGCAACCATAGGGTCATCCTCAACTATGATAACTTTAATCATCTATGTTCCTCCGTTTATAAGGTACTTCAATTCGAAAAATACTTCCGTTCCCTACTTCTGATTGTACATCAACAAGCCCATTATATTGTTTGACAATTGATTGAACAGCATCCAATCCATAGCCTCTAGCCCCGCCTTTTGTTGAAAACCCTCTCTCAAAAATCCGTTCCATTAATGCTTCATTCATGCCTACTCCTGTATCCTTCACTTCAATTAGAATTACTTCTTCCTCCTCATCATAGTGCAGAAAGATCGTCGCTTGTTTTATCAATGTTAACGTCATAGCCTCCTTGGCATTATCTAGTAAAATCCCCATTGATAATAGTAAATCATGAAGCATCTCACAAATTTTCATACTTGGAAAATAAGAATCCTCATCTATTATTAACGTTACACCTTGCTCCTTTAACTCACTCGTTTTTCCGAGTAAGAAACCTGCAACTGCTGGACTTTTAATTTTATCAGCTACAAACCCAATCTCGCGGTGATAATCAGCATTTAACACACGAATAAAGTGATTGACATCCTGATATTTTTCCAATTCAATCAATCCTAAAATCGTATGCAATTGATTCATAAATTTATGATTTTGCGCACGCAAGGCGTCAATATATTGTTCTGTCCCACTAAGTTCCCGAATAAGCTGCTGCATTTCTGATTGATCACGTAACGTTGCAACCGCTCCATAAATTTTTTTCTCTATATAGATAACCTGAATATTAACGATGAATTCAAACTGATTCACGACAATTACATGATCGGAAATTGACTTTCCTGTTGTAAATACTTCTCCAAAAAACGTTGAAAAGATATCTTTATCAAGGTACCCTTCCTTCATATTGTCCCCGGTAAACTTAGCCTTCTTTATGAGTTCTGTAAAATTTAAATTTTGTAAAAGGATTTTTCGATTTGGAGTCACCGCAATGATTCCTTCACCTACAGAATCGATAATCGTATCGCGCTCCTTTATATTCGCCACAATCTGCATAGGTTCGAGTCCTAATAATATTTTCTTTAATTGCTCCGCTAAATACAATGCACCCAATATTCCTACAAAAAGGCCAAATCCTAACCCCAAATAAAGATTTTTCTGTGCATTCCATATTTCTTTATTTATTGTTTTCTGTACAAAACCTACACAAACAATTCCAACTTGCTGACCTTTTTCATTCCAAATCGGAGTAAAGAAACGTGTGCCCTCTCCTAACACACCAACTTGCTTGGAAAAATGCTCAGATCCATTTAATGATTTTTTGGCATCCTCAATATCTGAAAAAGGTTTTCCTATAACGCTTTTATCTGGATGTGATTTTCGAATTAGCTCATTATTAAGCACAACTACAAAGCTAACACCTGTCGATTCCATCACTTCCAGCGTATACCGCTCTATCGCTGGACTAGATGAATCATTAGCAACTTCATTTATGACACGGGGATCTTTCGCAACCACTCTAGCAGTATTTTTCAATTTTTCATTTACAACATCCTTCTCTCGATCCGACACATAAAAATGTAAAAGTGTTGCACTTGCTATTAACGAAACGATGACTGACATTAACACCAATAATGTCGTCATTTTTTTTAATGATAATTTAGATAACCATTTATTTCGAATCATATCTAAAATCCTTTTTATTATTATTTTAACAATTTTCTATATCCTCTTCTACTTCTTCAAAAATACGTCACAAGTATATATTTACCAACTTCAGACTGAAGTAAATCACCTACAATTGCTTATTGAAAAAAGTTTGTACAGAAAAAGGACTAAGATTATTATTTCCTAGTCCTTTTCTTATATAAAGTGAAACTTCCATCAGTGGAGAATTTTTTCATCTCCCACTGATGGAAAGCCCGCTCAATCGGGCTTTTACGGGCAGTTATCCCCCACCTATCTTCTTAAGAAAAGCGGAAGCGGCTCGCTCAGAATCGCAGGACGCCCACGCACAGGGCGGAGAGGTGCTTTTTGCCTCGTCCGAGGGGGCGAAACGACCGAAGATTCTAGCCGCTAGAGCTGGACAATGCTTTCTCTGAATCTTGAGGTGGGGGTCTTACTGCCCACGAATAGCGGGATAAATCTCAATTTCTATAGGTGTACTCTATATTTTAGAATAAACCTTTTATAAAAGTGTACTAACCTACTTCCCAAACCTTTTCCGATATCCGCATTTTCTGCATAATTCCTCTACTGCTTCTCTTCGTGAAAATCCATCTACTAGGTTTGTTGCTCGTTCTCCTTCGATAATCTCTGAAAATGAGGCATTATTAATATTACCAAGGTTGATAATGCCCTCACCATCTAAACAACAAGGAATAACCGTTCCGTTCGCTAAAATACCCGCTTGATTGCGAAGGCCATAACAGAATCCCTTTCCATCGTCTTCTTCTTCATGCAGTGCAGGCCACTGAAACTCGTAATCTTGGTTTATATAAATGCGGTCCGCAATTTTTAAGCCACTTCCTGGTGTGACCTTCTCTTCAATTTTGTATGGTAAATCAAATTCTTTCTCAATAATTGCTAGCAACTCTCTGTTTCGCTGTATTTCAATATTCGTCTTATTATCTTGCGTTAAATTCCATAGTCTGAGCGAAACAATCAAATCTGATTGGCTCGTTGCTTCTTTAATAAAAGAAAGTATACTTCGTACGTATCCTTCCTTATCTTTCGAACCTTCATGGCCATCAAAGCTATGAAGCGAAAAATTCATCTGTCTGAGCGCAGGTTTATTTAATAATTTGTCTCTCTTTTTATTAATTAATGTTCCGTTCGTTGTAATGTTCACTTTAAATCCTTTTTCATGACTGATATCTAACAATTGACCTATTTTAGGGTGAAGCAGCGGCTCACCTTTTACATGTAAATAAATATAGTCTGTGTGAGGTTTAATTTGATCTAATCGCTTTGTAAAATCCTCCACAGAAAGAAATTGCTTCTGCCGTTCTGTTGGCGGACAAAAGCTGCATGCGAGATTACATACACTTGTAACCTCTAAATAAAACTTCTTAAACTTTTTCAATCTCAATTCCTCACTTCTTTGACTACTTATATAAATATAAATTGAAAAACCGACATAAAAACCCCCCTTTCTTTTTAGGGAGGACGTGAGCGTCTAGCCATGCATAGGAGCGGTTAGGGCCTTTTCCTGCCACGTGCGATGTTTTAAAACAAAGGAAGCAGGCTAATAGCGGTCCTGTTATATTCTGCATAGCATCGATTTATATGTCGAGAAATCAAAATGGATTTATATAGAACAGAGTAAAATATTGTGCTATCACTATTACAGCATAATTTTTCATAAATGGGAACATGCTTATTTGAGGAAACTATTGTTACTATTTTTTCCTGCTCTTGATTTAAGTCAATGCCACATCATATCCTCACCGTTAAAATAAAGTGAAACTTTAATCAGCCCTCACCAATCGGGCTTTTACGGGCAGTTTATCTCCCACCTAACTTCTTAAGAAAAGCGGAAGCGGCTCGCTCAGAATCGCAGGACGCCCACGCACAGGGCGGAGAGGCGCTTTTTGCCTCGTCCGAGGGGGTGAAACGACCGGAGATTCTAGCCGCTAGAGCTAGACAACAAAGAAATGCGGAAGTGGCTCGTTCAGAATGTGAGGGGGATGGAGCTTCTGACGTAGAGGTGTTTTTTACCTCGTAGGAAGAAGCGAAGCCAC
>NZ_JAVBXD010000093.1 GCF_030756675.1 Bacillus multifaciens | reverse complement strand
GATAATGTTACGTTATGTTAACTCTCTATGAATATAATATACAACAAAAATCACACAATGTATTACTCCCCCTAATGGTATAATAAGGAAAAACGGAAGGGGAAGCTCCATGAATTTCATACAAGTTTTTGATGCTATATTCAGTATACTGCATAACTTTTTTTCAAAGGGAATTTGGATAGTCCTGTTCTTCTTTTTCTTGAATAAGTTGTACGAGAGCCAAAGATTGGCGACAACATCACGTGTGATTACTGCCGTTCTTCTTGGACTTTATCTCTTTTACATTAGTATTTTAAGACCACTATACTACTCCTTTTGATAGGGAGTGGTTTGCAATAAGAGTCGATATTAGAGGTGAAATGATGGAATTTTTTGATTGGCAAATAGACATGGTTGAGAGTTTAAAGCCATACATAGACATAGAAAATAAGAGGTTGGCTGTTTTAACAAAGCAAGATGATGACATTCACATTGTTTTAGAATTTGATGAAAACAATCACTTGATACTACACCCAAGATGGAATATAAACATTACTATTTTAGGTGATAAGCATTTGAAACTTAATACAAATTCTGATACCTAACGGACCCAACGATTTAACTTCCGCTTTCGAGAATTATGTGAACACGAAAGT
>NZ_JAVBXD010000092.1 GCF_030756675.1 Bacillus multifaciens | reverse complement strand
TAATAAAGCGCGCCCGAGAGGACTCGAACCCCTAACCTTTTGATCCGTAGTCAAACGCTCTATCCAATTGAGCTACGGGCGCATATGGTGCCGAGGGCGGGGGTCGAACCCGCACGGTGGTCACCCACCGCAGGATTTTAAGTCCTGTGCGTCTGCCTGTTCCGCCACCCCGGCATGTCATATTGAAAACTGGAGCGGAAGACGGGATTCGAACCCGCGACCCCAACCTTGGCAAGGTTGTATTCTACCACTGAACTACTTCCGCAAGACATGTATGAGTTATTTTATTAAAAGTGCGGGTGAAGGGAGTCGAACCCCCACGCCAAAGGCGCCAGATCCTAAGTCTGGTGCGTCTGCCAATTCCGCCACACCCGCATATTATTTTTTAAAAATGGGGCGACTGATGGGAATCGAACCCACGAGTGTCGGAGCCACAATCCGATGCGTTAACCACTTCGCCACAGCCGCCATAATCCTGGTGCCGGCTAGAGGACTTGAACCCCCAACCTACTGATTACAAGTCAGTTGCTCTACCAATTGAGCTAAGCCGGCATTTATATGGTGGAGGATGACGGGATCGAACCGCCGACCCCCTGCTTGTAAGGCAGGTGCTCTCCCAGCTGAGCTAATCCTCCATTTGCCTGGCAACGTCC
>NZ_JAVBXD010000091.1 GCF_030756675.1 Bacillus multifaciens | reverse complement strand
CTATGCATTTCGATACGCTATTTTTCCCACACCTGAACAAGTAACGAAATTAGAAAAATCGTTTGGATGTGAACGAAAAGTGTATAACGAATATGTCTCTGGTTTGTATGAATATTTAGAATCTATCGGTTTTGAAAGTGGATTTATTCGTTATAAAGTTCCGAATTATACAACGATCACGGTCAAATATGATTATTTAGATAAAAGTAATGATTCTTTTGTTTATAATGACGCAAAAATGAGATTCCAGGCAGCTATTAAAAAATATAATGAAACCTACGCGAAACAACCTATTCAATATAAAAAGTCGGTTCGTAAAAAGATAAAAACAATAGGTTATGTTCCTACGTTGAAAGACATAAAAGGTATGCCTAAATTCCATAGTAAAAAACAAGGGAAATTAAGCTATACTACGAATCAAACCAACGGAAACATAAAAATTACACAAAAAAACGGTTCTTATTTTTTATGTATTCCAAAGTTTCAAGAAGGTATTTCTATTCATCTACATGGAGAATTACCGATTGATGGAATCATTAAAAAAGCAACAATTAAGCGAGAAGGAACAAAATATGTTGTTTCTCTTTCTGTTGATTATTTTTGTCCAAATGAAAAACAAGTAGAATTCGTGATTGCTGACGAAGTAATTGGACTAGATTACAGTCAAAGCGAATTGTATGTAGACAGCGAAGGACGAACAGCTCAGTACAGTCGGTATAACAAAATCATAGAAAAAAGGCAACGAAGAATCAATAAATCCTTAGCTCGCAAAAAGAACAATGCAAAAACAGATGAAATAGGAAATATCGTATATAGTAAAAATTATGAAAAGCAAGTGAAAGAATATCAAAAAGTAACAACAAAAGCAAAAAACCAAAGAAAAGATTTTCTACACAAGAAAAGTAATCAGATAACCAATGATTATCATGCCATTGTTGTAGAAGATTTGAACTTAAGTAACCTTGCACAATGTTTG
>NZ_JAVBXD010000090.1 GCF_030756675.1 Bacillus multifaciens | reverse complement strand
AGCGATTGCTAAACCAGCTGCATCGTCAGCTGCACTGTTAATACGTTTACCGCTTGATAAACGGTTCATAGCAGTGTTCATTTTTTCTTGACTTTGACGCATGTACTCTTGCGTACGCATACTGTTGATGTTAGTATTAATTCTCATAATTAAGAACCCCCAAATTTTTTATATTTTTTTAATTGATTTTTTCATAAATCTTTTAATTAGGATATATGAATTAATCACAAACTTATTGTAATCTTTATTTTATAATACGTCAACACTTAATCTTGATAAATTAATATAAAAATATAAAAATGTAAATTAAAAAGTACGCGAGTTTTCTCGTTCATTATGAACAAGTTAAAAAAACGACATAAAAGCCCTTGTTTTTTAATAGACGAGAGCATCTGATCATGCATAGAAGCAGTCAGGGCCCTTTTCTGTCACGTGCAAGGTTTAAAATAAAAGGAGAAGCAAGTAGCGATCATGCTGTGTTCTGCTTAGTGGTGAAAGTCCAGTCTAGGTAAGAACGCCTAGTAGCTGACAGGCAACTTGTGGAGAAATCCTAAGGTTGAAGCCCTGTGACAAAGTAACTTCTAGTAGAAGTGCGAGCGAATCAGCAGACTGTAACATAAAGTAAATCTTGCCGCTTTGTCAAGCATGCCCTAGAAATAGGACAAAGGGAAGTCGAACCTGAAGAATATAGGCGAAGAGCATGGAAGATGTGAAGAAATTTGGAACGCAGCATCGAAGAATCCCTCGGGGTACGGAGGACGGTATGCTGAGAAAGCGGTGTTCAGAACTGGAGAGAGAAAACTTATTAGCATAAGCGAAGTGGTGGACTGCAAAGGGGGAGTCGGAGGAGGTAAGAGTGAGAACCAGCTAACTACATCAATGTAAAAGCTCGAGAACTTCGGCAAACATTATATCTTTGTGCCAAAGATATAATGCCAAAGAAAGAAGAACATCGGAAAGCCGTATGAGGGAGAACCTCACGTACGGTTTTCTATTCTACGCATAGCAGCGATGTATATGTCAAAAAATTAAAATGAGTGAAATACGAGGGAGGGGAAAGAAGGGTCTGATTTTTCTTGGGTTTAACGAT
>NZ_JAVBXD010000008.1 GCF_030756675.1 Bacillus multifaciens | reverse complement strand
CATGATGCCAAAGAAGCTTTCGATCACCGCGTTATCGTAACAGTTCCCTTTACGGGACATACTCTGTGTAATGCCACGTTTATTGAGGGAATGATGGTATTGTTTCATTTGATAGTGCCAACCTTGATCTGAATGAATAAGGAGTGTATCCTCATCTGTTAAGCGTTCAAAAGCTTGGTCTAACATCGTTGAAACAAGGGAGTAGGTTGGTCTTGAGCCGATTGTATACGTGATAATTTCTCCATTAAACAAATCCAATATCGGTGATACATATAGCTTCTCCCCAAATAATTTAAACTCCGTAATATCTGTAACCCATTTTTCATTTGGTTTTTCAGCTTGGAAATTGCGCTCTAAAATATTCGGTGCAATTTTTCCAACAGTTCCTTTGTATGAACGATATTTTTTCATACGGACTAGACATTTTAGTCCTAGTTCTTTCATGATACGTTGTACCTTTTTATGGTTTACTTTGTGTCCACAATCTGTAAGTTCATCACCAATACGACGATAGCCATAACGTCCCTCGTGTTCGTCATAAATGGCTTGAATTAATACTTTTAGCTCTGCATCTGGATCAGGACGATCGAAATTTTTTACCCAATAATAATATGTGCTACGCGGAATATCTGCGAGCTGAAGTAGTGCTTTCACCGGAAATTCATGCCTTAATTCATAGATTACTTGGGCTTTGTCTTGTTTCGTGATTTTTCCTTGTTTTGAACTAAGGCATTCAACTTTTTTAAATATGCATTTTCCATACGTAAACGTTCATTTTCCGCTTGTAGTGCTTCTAGTGAACCTTCAACTACTTTTTGATCTTTAGTTGTGCTCAGTTTTTTATTTTTCATGGATGGACGCCCCTTATTCTTTAATTGTAGGGCATCCAATCCTTCTGAGTCATAAGCCAGTTTCCATTTCCGAAGTGTTTCGTAAGACGGAATATTGAAAATCGCCGCTGTTTCCCTGATAGATGTCCCATGTTCGTTCATATACTGAAGTACATCTAGTTTATACTGAGGAGAATAGGATGTATAGCGTTTTTCAAAAGCTTTCTCACCTAAAGATTCATATCTTCTAATCCACTGATAGAATACACTGGAATCAACACCTATAGATTTAGCAATTGTCTTTCCGCCTTCAGTACCCTCTAAATATCGTTTTACTGCTCGTATTTTTTCTTTTGAAGAAAATTTAGCCATAAAAAAACTGCACCTCCAATTGTTAGACTGTGTCTAACAATTGGGGTGCACTTCATATATAGAAGACGACTTTTTTTAGAAAATAAGATTTAATACGTAATAGCATAAAGCAGCCAATGAAGCTGAAATAGGAAGTGTGATAACCCATGTAATTAACATACGTTTTGCAGTTCCCCATTTTACACCTTTTACACGATGTGAAGCACCAACACCTAAAATGGAAGATGAAATAACGTGTGTTGTACTTACTGGTAAATGAATGAAAGTTGCACCAAAAATAACAAGTGATGATGATAAATCAGCAGCTACACCATTTACAGGGCGGATTTTCATAATTTGTCCACCGACAGTTTTGATAATTTTCCATCCTCCAATAGAAGTTCCAAGACCCATTGCAGTCGCACACGCGAGTTGGACCCAAAAAGGAATATCAGTTGAAGTGTGATAATTATTTGCAATAAGTGCCATTGTGATAATACCCATTGCTTTTTGAGCATCGTTTGTGCCGTGTGTGTAAGCTTGCATTGCGGCTGTGAATATTTGGAATATACGGAAATTTTTATTTGTTTTCGTTAGATTAAAGTTTTTAAAGAAAACTTTAAAAATGCTATACACGATGTAACCAATGACGAAAGCGATAATTGGTGAAGTAACTAAAGCTTCAATGATTTTAATGAAACCTTTATAGTTTAATGAATGTACACCAGCGGCAGCAATAGCTGCCCCAGCAATAGCACCGATAATTGCATGTGATGAACTACTTGGAATTCCGTAGTACCAAGTAATTAAGTTCCATGCAATAGCAGCAAGCAGCGCTGCTAAAATAACGAGACTACCATTTGGTAATGTAAATGGATCAACAATATCCTTTGTAATCGTCTTTGCTACACCCGTAAATGTCATTGCACCTAAAAAGTTCATAATAGATGCCATAAGAATGGCTTGCCTTGGCTTTAAGGCCTTTGTTGAAACAGCTGTTGCGATGGCATTTGCTGTATCATGGAACCCGTTAATAAAGTCGAAAGCTAAAGCACAAATGACAACTAAAACGGTTAAAATCAAGAGTGTATCCATGATCAAACTCCTTATGCGTTCTTCATAATAATTGTTTCTAAAACATTTGCTACGCTTTGGCAGCTGTCAGCAACTTCTTCTAGTTCCTCGTAAATTTCTTTGTATTGGATAATCTTAATTGGATCTTTTTCACGAGAGAACAGATGTTTAATCGCATGTCTACGAATATCATCACATTTTGATTCGTAATCTTTAATTTTAATTGCGTTTGTACGAATATCGAGCAGCTTTTTATTGGACATCAATTCAATAGACGATGCAATTTCAATCGCACATTGGTTAATTGCATCAACGAACTTAATCATGTACTCATCAGCTTCTGTAATAGAGTACATTTCAAATAGACCAGCACTATGATCTAACCCGTCCAATACATCATCCATACTCATTGCAAGTTGCAAGATGTCTTCACGTTCAATTGGAGTAATAAACGCTTTGTTTAATTCCATAATAATTTCATGAATAAATGAGTCGCCCTTTGACTCATATTCTTTCATGCGCATGGAGAATTCTTTTAAATCACTTGCGTTTTTAAGTTTGTACTCCACAAAAAATTGAGCGCCTTCTTTTAAATTTTCGGAAATATTCGTTAACATTTCTGAAAATTTATCTTTTTTAGATTTGAAAACCATATAGTTACCCCCACCAAAAAATAGTTATGTAAAGCATATTGGCTAGTTCATTCTATCAAAAAGCTGTCGTTTTTTAAAACATTTTATCGAAAAGTTTACAAAAACTTAACATTAGACATATTGAAAAATTAGCAATATTAATAAAATATTAGTAATGTTCTCCTCTATAGAATGTCCTTTTCTCATAAAAAGTATGACTAATAAAGAGAGCTTATACTTGACGAATTATAGCGGTATCATGGAAAATTTGTAAAGGTATAACGTACAGATATACATTTGAAAGTAAGATAGAGGAAGTGGATGAATGAAGTTGAACAACGCTCATTTACAAAGAGTACGGGAGTGGTTCAAAAAAAGAAAAAAATTGCGAATCGCATTGTTAACGATAGGCTTTGTTTTCTTATCCTTGTTTATCTTTGTGAATATAATGATCACAATTCAAGATATTTCGGCATTAAAACAAGCAGTACCTCAGCCAACAGTTATTTATGATGCAAATAAGGAAGTAGCGGCAAAATTGTCTTCTTCAAAAACGGATGGAATTAAGCGAAAAGACATTCCAGATGTTATGGTAGAAGCTGTTGTCGCAGTAGAAGATAAAAAATTTTATGAGCATCGCGGTGTTTATTATAGCGGGATTTTTCATGCGATTGTTAAAAATATAACAGCAGGAGAAGTTGTTGCTGGAGGAAGTACAATTACACAACAGCTGGCTAAAAACGTATTCTTAACACAAGATCGGACGTTTTCACGAAAATTTAAAGAGTATTTTATTGCAAAGAAAATTGAACGCACATATACAAAAGATGAAATTATAGAGATGTATTTGAATCAAATTTATTTTGGTGAAGGAGCCTGGGGGATTAAAAAGGCAGCAAAAACGTATTTTGACAAAGAGGTAAAGGAATTGACGATTCCGGAGGCTGCTACTTTAGCTGGATTAATTAAAGCACCTTCTATGTATTCACCTTTTAAAAACTTTAATAAGTCGATTGAAAGAAGAAATGTTGTTCTCTCGTTAATGAAAGAACAAGGATATATTACAGAGAAACAATTTCAAATCGCAAAAGATGAAGGGCTTTCACTTCATCGAGGTGTCGAAGATAAATATAAAGGAAAGTACTCTCAATATGTTGATTACATTGTTCGAGAGGCAATGAATAAATATAAATTGACACAAAATGAAATTTTATCAGGCGGTTATCATATTTACACAGAATTAAATCCAAAAATGCAAGAAGCTACAGAAGAGGTTGTAAATAGTGATCATTATTTTCCGAATACTACTTCTGATCAGATTATGCAAACAGGTGTTGTGCTTATGAATCCCAAAACGGGCGGTATTCCGGCCCTTGTAGGCGGGAGAGGGACGTATCAATTTTTACAGTTTAATCATGCGGTGCAATTAAAACGTCAGCCAGGTTCTACATTAAAACCGTTAGCGGTGTATACACCGGCACTAGAACAAGGATATGAGGTTTATGATGTATTAAAAGATGAACCGCTTGAAATTAATGATTATAAACCAAAAAATAGCGGAAATGTATACCATGGTAATGTAACGATGTATGAGGCAGTTGCTAATTCATATAATGTACCTGCTGTTTGGCTATTAGAACAAATTGGTTTAGAAAAAGGTTTGAAGTCTTTAGAACGTTTTGGTATTCCACTGCAAGAAAAAGACCGATCGTATGCGTTAGCGCTAGGAGGAATGAGTGAAGGCACCTCTCCTCTTGTTATGGCACAAGCATATGCAACATTTGCAAATGATGGTGTACAAATGGAAGCACATGCGATTCGGGAAATTCAAGATGGTGAAGGGAATACAGTAGGAAAATGGTATAAAAAAGAAATTCATGTTACAGATGAAAAAACAGCTCAAAAGATGACATACCTATTAAAAGGAGTTGTAGAGAAAGGAACCGGGAAAAAAGCGAAACTTAAAAATGCAGAGACTGCCGGAAAAACAGGCACAACACAATTAGCAGATGAATCAAATAACGGCTCAAAAGATTCATGGTTTGTTGGCTATACACCAGAATTGCTTGCATCCATTTGGGTTGGTTACGATAAAACAGATAATGAACATTTTGTGCCAGCTGGTAGTCAAATAACGACAACAATGTTTCGCGACATTATGAATAAAGCAATTGGAAAGCCAATTCAAAAAAACTTTGATTTGTCTCTTATACCAGAAGCAGAGTATACAAAACAGCTACAAACAATTGAAAAAGAAATGAAGCGAAAAGAAGAGAAAAAAAGACAGGAAGAAAAACAAGGAAAAGAACAGAATGGAAGCTTGATGGATAAAATAAAAGAATGGATTTCATCCTTTTAAGGAGTAAATCCCAGATTATTAAATAATCTGGGATTTACATATAGTTAGCACGGGGATCGATATTACTTTAGTCACAACGTTTTTCGCGTCGTTTACATTTCTTTCTTTTGCACTCATTTCTCTTACAATCTTGGTTACGTGTTTCATTATCATCGTTGTTATTAGCATCGTTATTATTTTCGTTGTTGTTATTGTTATCATTATTGTTGTTATCATCATTATTGTTATTATAGTTCCAACGCATACTTTGAACATGGAACGATGGTACATACGTAACCTGACCATCAACTTCTAGAAGAATATGATCTCTAGTACGGCCGACAACTGTCCCTTCTATTTTTTTCGGACCTTGATTCAATTGAACTGTTTCCCCTTTTAGACGGTTAATAACACTTCCAAAACGTGTTCCGCTTACAATGATAGGTTCTTCATATTGGTTATTTTGGTTGTTTTGTTCGTTGTTTTGTTCATTATCATCTGATTCTTCAGATTCATCTTCATATTGCTCGGCGAAGCCATTAATATGTTGTAACGGATAGTAAACAACACCATCGTCAGTTTGTACTATACAAAAATCATTTTGAACTTTTAATAATGTTCCCTCTCCTTTTTCTGGACCTCCTAAATTAACACTTACATTTGTGCCAATTAAGTTTTTAAAATTTCTCATCGCGCTTTGAGAATAAAACGAATTATTGTATGGATACATCATACATAGTTCCCCCTAAATGGAATTTTTTCTATTTAAATCATTTGTCGTTATATGATATTCATCTTTACAGGACAAGACCTAGGATACTTGACTAATTTATAAAAAATGTGCGTACACATAAAAAAACAAGCACTCTGCTAGATTAAGAGTGCTTGTTGATTTGAATGTTTATATTTGTATGCATATTGCGCTCGGTGTTAGCTAATGTTGTATAAGAGATGATAATATTTCCTTTGGCAATTGGTTCAAAAGCAAGATCATCGTATTGGCCAGTACTTTTGTTATGGACTGTTAGTTCAATAGAGTCGAGGTTTGCATGTGCATATTTTTCTTTGATTTGTTTTGCAATTGTTTCTAGTTGTTTATAGAAAGTAGCATCAGTAATCATCATTCCCTTTAGAACAATTTTTTCTTTTTGTTTAGTTTGTGTTAGTGGAATGTGGTTTTGGGTTGTATATAGAATGTGATAAGGAACTGTATTGTCATTTGATTCTGCTTTCGGTTTACTGTATTCTCCAATTAAGAAGAGTGCAAGACATAATGTTATACATGACATGAGAAGAATCCAAAAGCGGATAGATGATAATACTTTCATCAACATTCACCCTCGTTTCGTATAAGTTCTTTCATTATGAATTATACAAAATGAGCATTAAACTAACGTTAAGCTGAAGTAAAGAAAAGTAAAGATGGTCTTTTTTTGTATATGTGAATACAAATCGAAAAAACGGCATAAAAACCCCTTTTCTTTTTCGAGGGGCGAGTGTATCTGGCCGTGCATAGAAAAGCGGTCAGGGCTTTTTCCTGCCGTGCGCTAGATTTAAAACAAAGGAGAAAGTGAGAGTAGGTCATGTTATGTTATGCATAACCGCGATCTATATGTTATTTATATATTATAAGATGTTTGTTAGATGTATATAAATCCAAATTAAAAAACCGAAAAGCATTCTTTATCGGTGGGCGAATGCATCTGGCCGTGCATAAAAACGGTCAGGGATTTTTCCTACGACGCGCTAGATTTAAAACAAAGGGAGAAAGCGAGCGCGATCTATATGTCGAAAAATTAGAATGGATTGGAGATAGGGGGGGGCAGATGATTTCTATTGGGTTAACAGGATGGGGAGATCACGATTCTTTATATAAAGATGCATATGAAATGAAGCATAAACTGCAAACATATAGCGAGTATTTTCCAATTGTAGAAGTAGATAGTTCTTTTTATGCTATGCAGCCTGTGAGAAATTATGAGAAATGGGTTTTAGAAACACCGTCAAACTTTTCATTTATTGTAAAGGCTTATCAAGGAATGACAGGGCATATGCGCGGAGAAATTCCATTTGCAAATATTGATGATATGTTTCACGCATTTAAAGAGTCAATCGCTCCTCTTCAAAAAGCCAATAAGCTAAAAATGGTATTGTTCCAGTATCCACCTTGGTTTGATTGTCAAAAGAAAAATGTGGATTTATTACGTTATACAAAAGAGAAAATGCCAGATATCCCATGTTCATTAGAGTTTCGGAATCAGACTTGGTTTTATCCACAATTTCGCAATCGAACGATGGAATTTATGAAACAAGAAGGGTGGATTCATACAATTTGTGATGAACCGCAAGCGGGAATAGGGTCTATTCCAATTGTATTAGAATCAACACAGGAACAAATGACTTTAGTTCGATTTCATGGTCGCAATGTGCACGGATGGCTGGATAAGGGAGAGAACTGGCGGGCTGTTCGCTGTTTATATCGCTATAATAAACAAGAATTAAAAGAATGGGTAGAACGGATAGAAGAATTGAAAACAAAAACAAAAGAAGTTTATCTTCTATTTAATAATAATTCTGGCGGAGATGCAGCAGATAACGCGAAACAACTCATGGATATGCTTGGCATTACGTACGGGGAACCTAAGCCTGAACAACTAAATTTATTTGAGTGAAGTGAAATATCATTCATTACTAGTTAAAATAAAAAGAAAAACACTGTACAAACAGGGGGAATGTACAGTGTTTTTCTTTATGAAAAAAGAGGGGTAACAATGTTACTGAGCGTTTGGTTGATTCATCAATTGTTGGCTTCATAATAAATGATAATGGTTATCATTATCATTGTCAATGATTTTTCTAGATTTTATTTAAAAAAATTTAGATTGGTAATCGATTGTGTAGGCTTGCGATGACTTGCTATAAATGACAGAAAAACTCTCACTTTAAGATAGGTGAGAGTTTTTCTGTCATTTAAAACCTATTGTTGTTCTTTTTGTTGTACGTATTGCTGTAAATCAAATGGTGTAACCTCTTGAATAAATTCTCTTGAAATAAGGGACTGAATAAGGGTACTTTCAGTAACGACAGCACCTGTTTTCTTTTTGTAAGCTTGCTGCAATAAATTTAGTTTTTCTAATGTTTCTTTCGGTAATTCAATTGTTAATGTGTGCATATTTCTCCCCCCTATTATTAGAGTATCACTAGAAGAGGAGAGAAACAAGAAAAGAGAAAGATATATAAGGTGATAGATAAAGTATAAAAATACATTTTATTTTTTAACATATAAATTGCTGCTATGCAGAAGAAACCTCACACCAATTGTACATCTATCTTCTTTTCGTTTAATTTTAAGATGGGGGGTCTAACAGTCTTTTAATGTGGGATTGAACATAATCTACACTCACTTTTTCTCTAGGTTTTACATTCCACATGTGGCAGGTGACCGCTTCTATGTATGGCCAAATGCTCTTACACACCAAAAAGAAAAGTTTTTTTAATGGCTGTTTTAATTTATATGTATATAAAAAGAAGGCAACTATTTTCAAAATAGTTACCTTCTTTTACAATCTTTACAGTGAGTACAGTTAAGCAATACCGATGTATTTCAAAGTTTTTGATGGGGTACTATGATCGAAAAAGTGTTGTAAAAAAGCAATATCTACGCCAGATTTATAAGCACAATATCCCCATGTTTTGCGAAGTGTATGCGAGCTAATCCCTTCTAAACCAACTTCTTTTGCCACCTTGTTTAAAATGTACCAAGCATGTTGTCTCGTAATAGATTTTGTTCCTTTTTGAGATTTTAATAATGGTTCATTACGCTTCCATACTTTTCGTTCTTTCATATATTGTTCAATCGTATGTTGTAATTCTTCGTTTACAGCGAACCATTTATGCTTTTTCATTTTGTCATTATAGAACAAAATAGAATGACGAACATGCTCATTTTCATCGATAACATCGCCAACTTTTAACTGTAATATTTCACTTACTTTTAATCCTGAATTTACAGCTAATACGAATAATAAAGCATCACGTTTTGATGATTGTATTAGTATATCTTTGATTTTTTCTAATTGTTTTTCGTTTTGAATTGGTTGTCCAACTTGTTTCATTTCACGCACTCTCCTCTTTTATATGTGTTAAGGAAAGGATTAACTAGTTATTACTGTAAAGGAAGTGTGTGAATTTCATGTGAACTTTTCGTGAAATTCGGACAAATTATTTGATTACTTCCACTTTTGGCAAATGAAAGTAAAAGACAACGCCATTTTCTTTATTATAGACGCCATAATTAGCATGATGCAAATCTAAGATATTTTTTACGATGGATAGTCCAAGACCAGTTCCACCTGTATGACGGCTACGCGATGCATCTATTCGATAGAAGCGATCCCAAATTTTATCTAAACTTTCTTCGGGAATCGGTGCACCGTTATTTTCAATTTCAACTTTTACTACTTCTTCATGCTCACTAACAGAAACTTTTACTTGTTCTCCAGCTGGTGTATAACGAATTGCATTGCTTAATAAATTGACGACAACTTGTTCAATACGATTTCGATTTGCTTGTACATAAATAGTGGAGTCAAATGCAAGCTCTACCTGTAATTTTTTTTCTTCGATACTAAATAATAGCTTTGTATATACTTGTTGAATGAGTTCTCCTATTGAAAAATTTTCTAATTCTAATTTATATGTGCCAGACTCAAGTTTTGCAAGTTCTAGCATTTCGACAATCAGGCGGTTCATGTTATCAGTTTCTTCTAAAATAACGTCAGTATAATACGTAGTGTCTTTACTTACACCATCTTTAATGCCTTCAGCGAAACTTCGGATTACACTTAATGGCGTTTTTAATTCATGTGATACACCAGAGATAAATTCTTTTCTTGTTTTTTCTAGTTGTCGTTCTTTTTCAATGTCTTGTTGTAGCTTTGTATTTGCTACATGTAGTTTGTCAATTCGATCCTTTAAATTTACAGCAAGTGAGTTAATGCTACTTGATAGACTTCCGATTTCATCTTCTGTTGATATAGGGAGTTTTTCAGAGAAATCAAAGTTCGCCATTTTTTTTGTAACACGATTCATTTTAATAAGTGGGTTTGCAATGATTTTTGAGTAATAGAACGACAATAAAATAATGACAATAAAGACAATGATTAATGCATAGACATAATAATCTTTCAAAACAAGCATTGCCTCATTAACGGGCTGCAATGATGTCATTGCAAAGGCAAATTCTTTTATTTCTCCATTTGTGATAACAGGTTTAACAAAAATTTGACTTTTAATATCGTTTTCCCCGCCCAATGTATATGTTGTCATTTCACTTGTATTTGTTTTTCCTAATGCGACAGAAAGCTCCCAATGTTGGATACCCTGCATTAATGTATCCTTATTTGCAAGGCGAATATCGTTCGTAGAAGGAGTGTGCAATTTTGTTATAGTGCCATCAAATGTGTTTACGCTATTATTAAAATCTTTTGTATATAAGTTTCTTTTGGCATCCGTAGGTTGAATGCCAAATAGTTTTAAATCTGAAATGATATTATCATTTTGCCATGTTCTATTTTCAGAAGTAGTAATCGCAACAGGAATGATCATATCGTTTTTTAAGATTCCTTGTACACGGATTGGATCGGAAATTTTTAATCCTAAATTGATAAACGAAGAATATTCGGAAATTGTAAACGTATTATTCAATGGAATAAAAAATGTTTTATTGGATTTATCAACAATTTCTATGTGGTAATTTTTATCATCTTTTATAATGCCATTTCGATCTAGTAGCACGAGTTCAGCACTTGTTTTTTCATAAAACTCTTGTTTTAACTTTGAGAGCTCTTCGAAGGACCCGTTGCTTTTTTCATACTTGTTTACAAATTTTTCAAAATTAGTTTGGACTGTATGAACTTTTTTATTAATATAAAATTTCTCTAAAAACAGTGATTGTCCAACAAAAAAGAGTAAAAATGTAGCAGTAAATAACGCTGATGTTAATAAGAATAGCTTAAACACAATACTTCTTTTTTTCACTTTTTCACCTCATAAACTGTATATTCCATAATCGTCATTTTATTATAGCAAATGAATAAACATAATAGGGGGAGAAAATCTGTCGCGTACTAAGACAGTTTAGTTTAAAAAGTCATATAAATAGAGGGATAAAAAAGAACTTGCCAGACGTATGACAAGTTCTTATCGGGTTTACGATTGGATTGCTGCATCTAATGCAATTTCAATCATTTCATTAAATGTTGTTTGACGTTCTTCAGCAGTTGTTTCTTCACCAGTAAAGATATGGTCACTTACTGTTAAGACAGATAATGCATTTACACCGTATTTTGCTGCTAATGTATATAGTGCAGTTGTTTCCATTTCAACAGCTAATACACCGTACTCTCCAAGTTTTTTTACCATATCCATGCTCTCACGGTAAAATACGTCGGCTGTAAGGACGTTACCAACACGGATGTGTAACCCTTTTTCTATACCAGCATCGTATGCTTTCTTCAATAAATCAAAGTTTGCACAAGGGGCAAAATCAAATCCCGGGAATGTTAAACGATTGATGTTAGAGTCTGTACAAGCAGTCATTGCAATAATAACATCACGTACTTTAACGTCTTTTTGAATTGCACCGCATGTTCCAACTCGGATTAAATTTTTTACCCCATAGCTTTGGATTAGCTCGTTTACGTAAATCGAAATAGAAGGAACTCCCATACCTGTACCTTGAACAGAGACACGTTTTCCTTTATATGTTCCTGTAAATCCTAGCATGCCGCGCACATTGTTGTAGCATGTTACATCTTCTAAGAAATTTTCTGCAATATATTTTGCACGTAAAGGATCCCCAGGTAATAAAATAGATTCTGCAATTTCGCCTTCTTTTGCTCCGATATGAATACTCATATAAAATCCTCCTTATTATGTAACAACAAATATAACTAAATATCTACTTCACTTTGTAGTATACACGAAGTAGAGCGTTTACAATAGAGTATTTCTATCTATCCAATTATTTGAGGTAATAAGATTCCATCTTGAAATTTTGTGAGAAGTAAAGGGAGTGGGTGAAAGAAAATATCCTTGATGGGAGTTTGAATTTATATATTCACTTATAAAGACATCAAGTGAAACTTTTATTCGGAGAGAGTATTTATGATCTGCTTCAGAAAGAATAAAATAATTGTACTCAAGGAGATGTTTTTTTGTGTAAAATAGTCAGAATTATGTTACAATTTACAAAAAAATAGATAGGTGATTTCATGAAGAATGTTATTATAGGAGTTATCGCGTTGCTTCTTATTGTTCTTGGGGGATTTTATATGAAAAAATATAAAAACAGTGAAGAAACAACAGGGCAGATACAGCAAGTGAAGTGGCAACTGCATGATATGGATGTAAATGAAATCACGAATATTATATTTCAATTGCAAAATAAAAAAGGAGCTGAAATTCGTGGTGTAAACGACCATATTCGTATGTTTATTGTGGACAAGCAACTAGCACAATCGTATCAAGTAAGACCAACTTTTGTTGGGAATGGTTCTTATAAAGCTACACATCAGTTTAAAAAAGAAGGAGAATATACGATTTTTCTATATGAAGAAACAGGGGATACAACAAAACAGTTTGCTGAAAAAAATATAGTAGTAGGAAATAAAATGGTAGAAAAAAAACAAAACCCAATTGCTGTAGATACGGTATTAACAAAAAATATTGGTCCTTACAAAACATCGCTTTTATTTCGTACGTTACATCCGAATGAAGAAGAAACATTAACGTTTCAATTTCAAATAGGAAAAGGGCAAAAGATAAAGTTTCGCTCAAATACAGGAGAACGTGCTGAATTGCGTATAGTGGATGGAGGGCGACAACATTTTCTATACGTTGTTCCTAATAATGATGCAGAACAATTACAATTTCGCGTTACGTTTCCAAGTGAAGGGATTTATAAAATATGGGGCACTTTTTATATAGATGGAAAGAAATATGAAGAACAGTTTACATTACAAGTTCAGAAGCGAAAAGACAGCTAAAAGTTAGCTGTCTTTTCGCTTGCCTATTAATTTTGTTACAGCGAGCATCGTAATTGGTAAGGAATGATTTTTCCGAAATGCTAAATACTTCCCGCTCCATGTTGGTTTATACTTTTCTTTGAAATGTCGCAGGCCGCTAAAGCTATATGTATAACGAACGTTATTAAAAATGGCTGCTGCAACGCGCTCTGACCAAAATGATTGCACTGATAATCCAACATTAGATAGCGGAGCCATTCCAATATTAAAGCAGTGATAGCCGTGTTCTTTTGCCCATTGGAATAGATGAATGAACATAGCATCCATAATTCCGCCTGGTGCGTCAGGGTAATAACGCATTAAATCAACAGATAATTCACCATCTTGGTATACAGGCATAAATGTTGTAAAGGCAATAATTTTCCCATCAGCATCAGAGAGAGTTGCGATGGGCGCACGGTTTATATAATCACGATCAAAATAGCCAAGAGAGAAGCTTTTTTCTTTTTTTCCCCCAAGCCATGCATCTGATACCTTTTTTAGTTCATCAAACAATTCATCTGAAAATGATGGTTCGTGAATTGCAAAAGTATAACCTTCTCGTTCGAAACGATTGAAAGTTGCCCGCAATCCAGCTCGTTTTTTTCCTGTAATTGTGAAATCATTCAAATCGACAACGGCTTCTTCACCAAGTTTGAAGAAGTTATAACCAAAATCATGATATAAACTCATCCATTTACTTTCAATTTGATAAAATACACAAATATATCCGAAACGATCCGCATCTGTTAGAAATTCTTCTAAAACTTTACGGAAAGAAGAGGGTTGTCCAATGGGATCACCGAGTACAATAAGGCGTTTACCTGCAAGAGAAAACTGAATCATTGCTTTTCCGTCGCTGCTGAAAAAGAATTGTTTATCTCCTAAAAAACCAAGGTGACTTAGCACGTTTCCACCGTGTTCATCTAAAAAGTGTTGTAGTCGTGCCGTATTGGCTTGTTGCCCGGGAAATTTATTTTTGAAACGATTGGCAATCAAAGAACCAATTAGCAGAAAACTTGGTACAAAAAAAGCTGCTGCAATGGCACTGCGTTGTACTTGTTTAATATTACGAACAACAAAATCAGGTTTAAATACTTCTTTGGCTTGTGCAAATTGTACCCCAAGATTTTTGTAAAGATATAATGTAATAAGTATAAAGAGACAAACTTTTATTATATCTGAGAATGAAACCGCCATTTTTTCCCGAACAAACCGTTTGCGAATCATATATAGTACAGTGAGTACGATGAGTAAGATAAAGGTTTCTTCTAAGTCAATTCCTTTTAGTGTATTGAAAATCGCGGCACCGATAAGAGATACCATCGTCATATAATAGGAACGTTTTGTTCCGTGATAAATCCCGCGGGATAAAATAACGAGTAAGATACCAAATGTTAGTGATAGACTAAAGGAAATTTGTATAAGGTGTTTAGGAACTAAAATATGAAGTGCATGAGCCCGTTCAATACTTGTTGGGAAAATGGTAGAAAAAATCACCATAAGTCCTGCGAAAATTGTTAATGCTGCAGATGCCCAAGAACCGAGTTTTCCTAGAAAATCACGTTGCAACGACCAAATGACTCCGGTTGTTTCGAGGGCAGGTGCGATGAACGGTTTATCTTCAAATTTCTTTAAAGCAGCTCCTGTCATTTCAAATGCTGCAAAAATTAAACCGAGACCAAACGGTAAAATATAATATACAAGGCGGTATAGTAACATAGCAGGGAGTAATACACCTGTATCTACGCCGAATTGTCCAATCCCTGTTAAGAAAACAAGATCAAAGGAACCAAGCCCCCCTGGTACAAGACTCACAACGCCAGCGAGAGCTGCAATGACATATACACCAAGAAATTTATGGAACTCTATTTCAATTCCGAATAGAAGTAAGATGACATACATTACTATGCCCGCTGATACCCACTCTACTAATGAAACTAATGAATAGAGGACAGTTGGATTTTTTTCTACTTGTTGCTCTTCTTTTTTTTGTTTGCGATTTTTTATTTTCGAAATACCTATGTATAATGGGACAAAAAGAGCAAAAAAGATGAAAACAGGCCATAGCCAAGGTTTTTCATGTAAAATGAATCTTGTATCTAATACCCCAATCAGGCCGAGAAAAGATAATAATGCTAGTCCGTTAATAAAGGCCGTTGTCATCCAGGCGATACTTCGAATAAGTTTACCATTTTCCTGTACATAAGGCCGATATAACATAGTCCTTATACCTGCCCCGACAAGACCACCAAATCCTATAAATCCATTGAATGTATTAGCAGTCCAAGAAATACGGAAAATCTTTTTAACTGGGATATCAGCTTGTAAATGCCGCAGCATAACAAAATCATAAAAAAACATTGTAGCAACAGCTAATGCACCGAGCGTAACAGCTAAGAAAAAACCACCAGGTGGAATATGCTTAATTGTTTCAACTGCTTCTCGAAATGAAATACCAGATAGTTCTTTTCGTGCTTGAAAAAATACAATTGTTAATACAACAAAGGGGAAAATAAATTTTCCAATTTGTAATATACGTTTCCATGAAAACGACATAAAGACAACTCTCCTTGTATAAGAAAACTGAGGCAATAGTTTTATTATGACAAACTTCAATAAAAATAAAAAGAAAAATTCATTGAAATTTTAGTTGTAATCTTAATGTAAAAGATTTTTTGAAAGAATTTATTTCTTTTGAAGGAAATCTGTTTTTAAAATCGAAAATCAAAACATATTAATACCTTAAAAGACTTTTGCGTATATTTTGATAAAGAAACAATAATGGTAAGACATGTTGTCAAGAAACTGATTCAGAATAAATACATAACAGAAAAATTAGCTTTAAAAATCAGTTTAAATGGTGGGGGGAGTAACTAGCATGTCCAATTTAATGGTTGAAAACCAAACGCAGCAAGTAACTGTTTTCTTGGGAGAAGTAGTTGAAGTGATCACAAAATATGTAAACTATCATTCGTTACCTTTATTATTAGAAGAAACACCAGAAGGCGATGAGCAATATTTTGCTGGATTGTTAGCTTCCATTCGGCGCTTGCTTGTATTTTGTGAAGAAGGTTTAGATGCTTGTGGCGTATTACTGAATAATACGCCGTTTCGAAAAAATGCAGCGGAAAGAACGTTATATAAAATTTATCATCAAGTAATTGCAGAGTTTTTTTCACCAAAAAATGATCATTGGTATGAAAATAGTCGATCAGCTTATACGGGAAAGAATTCAATTGTGTTTCAAAAACAACCTCCTTTTTCTATTGAACAAATGATGAAAGAGCTAGAAGGGAATTTTCAAATGTTGCGCGAAGAACTAGAATATTATGAGACAGACTATCAAACGAAAATGATACAAAAATATTAACGACTGTAAGAAGCTAGGGAACTCCTAGCTTCTTTTGCTTTTCGAACCGTCATATACGCTCGTAATTTGGAATACATTTAAAGAGGATATATTGATGGAGGTGTCATATGAGTCAGCAAGAAGTGTTCACTGATTACTTTCATGAAGTTGAAAATTGGTGTGAAAGTGTTCTCCACGTATTAGATAGCCGGGCAACAGAAGTGTATGATGTTCATATGCTTGCATATAAAATTCAAATGCTATTAGATCGGATAAAAGAAAATGAATATGACTACGATGCTGAATTTGTTTATGAAATTAGTGATGATGTTGAACATATTCAACACTACTTACAAGAAGCGTTAATGCCTGACTCAGAACAATATGTTTTATATGAAAGAAATTATACAGAAGCTTCTGTACCAATTGGCGGACATACCTTGCCGCCGCTTCCGTATCCGTATAATGCGCTAGAGCCTTATATCTCACGGGAAATTATGATGCTGCACCACGATAAGCATCATCGTAGTTATGTAGAAGGATTGAATAAAGCGGAGCAGATGATGGCAGAGGCGAGAAAAACAAATCAATTTGATTTAATAAAGCATTGGGAGAGAGAAGCTGCCTTCCATGGTTCGGGACATTATTTACACACTATTTTTTGGAACAACATGAAAAAAGAGGGTGGTGGTAGCCCGCATGGAGACTTATCAAGGCAAATTGAAAAAGATTTTGGGAGTTATTTACGTTTTCAAAAACATTTTACAGAAGCAGCAGCGAAGGTGGAAGGGTCAGGCTGGGCCATTCTCGTTTGGGCACCTCGTTCCGGACGATTAGAAATTTTACAAAGTACACTTCATCAATTATTTACGCAGTGGGATACAATACCTCTATTAGTACTGGATGTTTGGGAGCATGCATATTATTTACAGTATCAAAATCGAAAAGAAGAATATATTAAAAATTGGTGGAATATTGTCAATTGGGGAGATGTAGAGAAAAGATTTGAAAGTGCAAAAAATTTACAGTGGATACCATATTAGACGCATCACAATGCGTCTTTTTTAGTTGTTTGTTTATTCTTATGCAGTTAGTCACTCTATCAACTTCCATTCATATTTTAAAGGTCCAAGCATACACTTGTACAAAAAGTTCCAAAAAGGACGTGAATATATGCGAAGAAGATGGATTGTCATTGTACTTATTATAATATGTGCAAGTATGTTGCCACATGATACATATGCGCAAATGAAAAATGTTAGTGCGCGTAATGCTGTGTTGATGGAACAACATTCGGGGCGTGTATTATATGGAAAGTTAGAGCATGAATCTGAAAAAATCGCAAGTATTACAAAAATTATGACCGCACTTTTAGCGGCCGAATCAGGGAAAATGAAAGAAAAGGTACCCATTAGTAATACAGCAGTTCGGGTGGAAGGGTCAGCGATTTACTTAAAACCAGGACAGAAAGTACCGTTGGAAGATTTAGTATATGGTTTAATGCTGCGCTCTGGAAATGATTCAGCTCAGGCAATTGCAGAATATGTTGGTGGGAGTATAGATGGATTCGTTTATTTAATGAATGAAAAAGCAGCACAAATTGGAATGAAGGATACACATTTTTCTAATCCACATGGTTTAGACGGAGATGGAACACATTATTCTTCAGCATATGATATGGCACTGTTAACAAGGTATGCTATGGAAAATGAGGCATTTCGTAAAATTTTTGGAACGAAAACGTATCAGTCTGAAGCATGGGACTATCCATGGAAAAATAAACATAAGCTTGTTACTTCTATGTACGAGTATGCAACAGGAGGGAAAACTGGATTTACGAAAAAGGCAGGGCGCACACTTGTAACGACTGCATCAAAGGGTGGCCTAGATTTGATTGTTGTAACATTGCAAGCTTCGAGTGATTGGGATGATCATATGTACTTATTTAATGAAGGATTTAAACAATATACAGCAACTACGGTAGTAGCGAAGGGGCCCCTTTCTGAACTGCAAGACAAAAAGTATACAAATCATATATATACGAAAAATGATTTATTAGTGCCACTAACGGAAGAGGAAGCTAAAAAGGTCACGTTGAAAATCGAATTTGATAAATCAGCCAAACTGATAGATGGAGAAAAAGTAGGGCGTGCCGTTGCCTATTTAAATGATGAAGAAGTTGGAGAGCGTAATCTTTTTTATAGTAAACGGAAACTTATTGTGACTACAGGTTTGTTTTGGAAAGATTTTAAAGAAGTATTTTCTCACATGTTAGGTGTGGAAGTAGATGGTTAATATTATATGGGTTGCGATGGCGGTAATTGGTATTGTATATGCAATGTTTAATGGAACGATGGACGAGGTGAATAAAGCGGTTTTCGATGGCTCAAAAAATGCTGTAACCATTTGTATCGGGCTAATTAGTGTTCTTGTTTTTTGGCTTGGCTTAATGAAGATTGCCGAGGAAGCGGGTCTGCTAAAGAAACTTGTTGCATTGTTTATGCCTCTTGCAAAAAAACTGTTTCCAGAAGTTCCGAAGAATCATCCAGCACTGGGTTTTATCTTATCTAATATGATGGCAAACTTTTTTGGACTAGGGAATGCAGCCACACCACTTGGGATTAAAGCAATGGAACATTTAAAGGAGTTAAATGGAGGAAGAGACTTTGCGAGCCGCTCTATGATAACATTTCTTGCTTTAAATACATCAGCTATTACACTTATTCCCACTACTGTTATTTCGATTCGGATGACGTATCATTCTGCAAATCCAACTGAGATTGTAGGCGTAACGTTTATCGCCCAGGTTTTATCTATGATTGGAGCAATATGGATTGATCGTTATTTTTACCGAAGAAGAAGTAGAAAGGGGAAGAAAAAATGAGCCTCGTTAATACGATTTCTTTATGGGTTATTCCATGTGTTATTGGATTTATTCTATTATATGGGACGATAAAAAAAGTACCGACGTATGAATCATTTGTAGAGGGCGGGAAAGAAGGAATTCAAATTGCGGTATCTATTTTGCCATTTATGGTTGGTATGCTTGTTTCTATTTCAATTTTTCGAGCTTCTGGCGCGTTAGATGCAATGATACATGTAATGAAACCAATGTTAGATACTATCCATGTGCCAGCAGAAATTGTGCCTCTTGCTCTTATTCGTCCTATTTCTGGATCAGCAGGGCTAAGCATTACAACGGATTTAATTGCTACATATGGACCAGATTCGTTTATTGGGAGACTCGCGTCTACGATGCAAGGAAGTACAGATACAACCTTTTATATTTTAACAGTTTATTTTGGAGCGATTGGGATTCGGAAAATGGGCGATGCTTTAAAGGTAGGATTATTTGCTGATTTAATTGGGATTGTGTGCTCAATTGTATTTGTTTCACTTATGTTTTAGTAATAATGATTCATTTTTAATTCAAATTAGACTATAATACGGATACAGCCACTATTAAGAATGTGCTTAATAGTGGCTTTTTTATGGATTGTTTTTGACGAAACTGTGAACATTTGTTGTAAGCAAATAGAAGGGTGTAAATCATAATAAAGAGGAAAAATGTATTTTATTCCTTTATTAGCTTATAAAGCTGACGATGTTGTTTACGGTAAGTAAGGGTAACTGCCATCAAGGCTAGACAGTTGCCAAGTCCTTCTAATGAAGGTAAGATGAATTTGAGGTGAAGAAACGAAATGGAACGACTACAAAAGGTAATAGCACAAGCAGGTATTGCATCGAGACGAAAAGCAGAAGAACTCATTCAACAAGGGAAAGTTAAGGTTAACGGGAAAGTCGTGACCGAACTAGGAACGAAAGTGAGTGCGCAAGACAAGGTTGAAGTAAACAACATTCCTCTTGAAAAAGAAACTCCTGCTTACTTTTTATTATATAAACCAACCGGTGTTATTTCGAGTGTAACAGATGATAAAGGAAGAAAAGTGGTAACAGATTTCTTTCCAGAAATTCCGCAGCGTCTTTTTCCAATTGGCCGATTAGACTATGATACATCTGGTTTAATATTGATGACAAATGACGGAGAGTTTGCGAACATTTTAATGCATCCAAAGTATAAGGTTGAAAAAACATACGTGGCCAAGGTAAAAGGCCCGCTAACTGGTGAAAAAATCCGCATGTTAGAAAGAGGCGTTATGCTGGAAGAAGGAAAGACGGCGCCTGCACGTGTGAAAATCCTTTCTTGGGATAAACGTAAAGAGATTGCAATTGTACAATTGACAATTCATGAGGGAAGAAATCGCCAAGTACGTAGAATGTTTGAAGCAGTTGGATGTAAGGTGATGAAATTAAAGCGTGAGCGTTATGCCTTCTTAGAGTTAGGTAATTTACGCCCAGGGGATGCAAGAGAATTATCTCCTCATGAAGTAAAGCAACTTCGTGCTCTTGCTTCAACGAAACCGAGATAGTACGGAGTATAGAATGTTAGAGCTTCTATCAGTAAAGAAACCTTTGCTGATAGAAGTATACATATATAATATATTTCAATTTTTTTACATATAAGTCACTGTTATGCAGAAAAATACATGACTGCTACTTGATTTCTTCTTTAATTTTAAACCTTGCATGTGGCAAGAAAAGGACCTGACCACTTTTATGGATGGGCATATCTCCACCTAAAAGAAGGGGGATATGTCGGTTTTTTTATTGGTATTTTTATAGAAAAGTTTAGTATGTGCTAAACTTCTTTATTCAGTTAAGGAAGGAGAGACACCGTGAAGAAAAATAGACTATTATTTCGCGTAATTATTTTGCTTCTATTAGGAGGAGCGTTAGGGTTTACGTTATATCAAAACTTTTTTGTTGATAAAGAGAAAGTGCAAGTAGGAAAAGAAGCACCAAACTTTGTTGCTACGGATTTAGAAGGTAAAAAGATTACGTTAAAAGAATTGAAAGGCAAAGGAGTATTTTTAAACTTTTGGGGAACATGGTGTAAACCTTGCGAGAAAGAAATGCCGTATATGAATGAACTGTATCCGAAATATAAGGAAAAAGGTGTTGAAATATTGGCATTAGATGCAGACGAAACAGAACTCGCAGTGAAAAATTTTGTAAGTGGGTACGGGCTGAAATTTCCTGTAGCCATTGATAAAGGCCAAGAAATTTTAAATACATATGGTGTAGGTCCACTACCGACAACGTTTTTAATTGATAAGGATGGCAGGGTTATCGAAAAAATTACAGGTACACAATCGAAAGAACAAATGGAAGAATATTTAAAGAAAATTACTCCGTAAATGAGAAGAGTATGGAAAATCTATTAGGTTCTTCGCTGGAAAAGGTGCTGTACATGGATTTTCAGTACCTATCCTAAAATTTCTGAGTATTTCGTTAATTAATCTATAAAACATAGATATATAGTAATAAGAAAAAGGCGGTGAGAAATTTGGAACAAGTAAAATGTGATTGTGGTCATGTAAACCCAATCGGTACAATTTTTTGTGAAGCTTGCGGAAAGCCTTTTGAAGATGAGCAGGATACAAAATTACTAGATATGCGATATGAAGGAAGTGCGCGGCGTTCTCTTACACATACCAAAACAGTGATAGATAAAATTTGGAGTTTTTTTTCTTCTGTAAAAGTTGGAATATGGCTTATTGTTATTACACTTATCGCATCTGGAATTGGAACAATTTTCCCGCAAGAAATGTATATTCCACCAACTGTCACGCCGGGAGAATATTATGAACAGCAGTATGGTTTCCTTGGAAAACTGTATTATCAATTAGGGTTTAATAATTTATTTAGTTCTTGGTGGTTTATGATTTTAGTAGCATCTATTGGAATTTCTCTTGTGATATGTAGTTTAGATCGTGTTGTTCCTTTATATAAAGCGCTGAAAAAACAAAGGGTAACAAGACATCCGAGTTTTTTAAAAAGACAGCGATTATATGGAACAGCACTTGCGACAAAAGAAGAGATTGAATGTGTGAAAGAGAATTTGGAAAAGAGAAAATACAATATTCAAGTGGAAGGGGATAATATTCTAGCGGAAAAAGGTCGTTTTTCACGCTGGGGTCCATATGTAAATCATATTGGTCTTATTATTTTCTTATTTGGAACGATGCTTCGTTTTGTCCCTGGTATGTATGTAGATGCATCACTTTGGCTTCGTGAAGGTGAAACGAAAGAAATTCCTGGAACAGACGGAAAGTACTATTTGAAAAATGAAAAGTTTATTAAAGAAGTTTATGATAAAGGCAAAGAAAATGAAGTGTTTAATGATGCGATTGATCGAGTTGGAAATAAGATGATTGCGAAAAATTTTCAAACAAATGCTGTTTTGTATAAAGTAGTCGGGAAAAATGTTGCTGGTGAAGAGCCGAAGCTTGAGAAAGTGAAAGAGTATGACATTCGAGTAAATGACCCTCTTAAATTTGATGACTATGCTCTGTATCAAGTCGATTATAAAGAAGGTGAATTAAGTAAGATGTCTTTCTTTTTACAAAAGAAAGAAGGCGGTCAAAAATGGGGTCCGATTACGGTTGATCTAGCAAATCCAAAAGAAACATACGATTTAGGAAATGGGTATTCTCTGCATTTGTTAAGTTATTTTCCGGATTTTTACTTCGATGAAAGTGGAAAGCCAAATACAAAAACGAAGCTTCCTAACAACCCAGCTTTTGTCTTTAAAATGTTTACGCCTGAAACACCAAATGGAGAAGTGAGTTTTGTTGGAATTCAGCAAAATATAGAGCCTGAAGGAAACAATTTATATAAAATGTCTTTTGCAGGTATCGAAACGCGTAACGTTACAGCACTTACTGTCCGAAAAGATTTAACACTTTGGATAATCGCTTTAGGGGGCATTATTTTTATGATAGGCGTCATCCAGGGGATGTATTGGAATCATCGTCGTATTTGGGTGCAGCGTGTTGATAATGAATGGTGGATTGCTGGTCATACAAATAAAAATTGGTATGGTTTGCGAAAAGAGATCGAAAAAGTGGTAGAAGGGACAAATATTCCGCAGCCAAATGACAAAGTAAATGAGAAAAAAATTAGATAAGGTGGGGAGAGAGTATGGTAGAAATAAGTAGTAATTTCTTATTTACTGCTTTCGTATTATATTTAATTGCAACACTATTCTTTGGGGGAGCGATTAAAGAAAAAGGGCGGAAGTGGGCAAACATCGGGATAACCATCACAATTTTAGGCTTTGCTGCTCAATCAGTATATTTTGTTACGAGATGGATTGCATCAGGGCATGCACCGGTTAGTAATTTCTTTGAGTTTGGTACATTTTTCGGTATGATGATGGTCGGTGCGTTTATTCTTATTTATTTTATGTATCGGACAAGTATACTTGGCTTATTTGCGCTTCCAGTTGCTATTTTACTAATTGCCTATTCAAGTATGTTTCCAAGAGAAATTAATCCGCTTATTCCGTCGTTAAAAAGTAACTGGCTTCATATTCATGTAACAACAGCAGCGGCTGGACAAGCTATTTTATCGATTAGTTTTATTACGGGAGTTATATATTTACTAAAAAATGTGGATCAGTCAAAAAAAAGCAAGCAAAGATTTTGGCTCGAAGCAGTTATTTTTTCACTTGTTTGTGTAATTGGATTTATAGTGGCGACAACTGTTTTTTCAAGTGTAAAGTATGAAGCGAAGTTCCAATGGATTAATAAAAATGAACAGAAATCAGAAATGGTATATAATTTACCTGCTTTAGTTGGTCCCCATGAAGGAAAGTTAGTTACAGCTGAAAAATTGGAGCCTGTAATAGAAACTCCAGCTATTATTAATGCGAAAAAATTAAACACTGTGATTTGGTCAGTATTTGTAGGAACGGTGCTCTATATTCTCCTAAGATTAATTTTACGAAAACGAGTAGCGGCAGCGATTCAACCTGCGCTGCAGAAAGTTGATAGTGATTTACTTGATGAAATCGGATATCGGTCTGTCGCAATTGGTTTCCCAGTCTTTACATTAGGTGCATTAATCTTTGCGATGATATGGGCACAAATTGCATGGACGCGTTTTTGGGGATGGGATCCAAAAGAGGTTTGGGCACTTATTACTTGGCTCTTTTATGCAGCGTTTTTACATTTACGCTTATCGAAAGGGTGGCACGGTGAAAAATCAGCGTGGCTTGCAGTAATTGGCTTTGCAATTATTATGTTTAACTTTGTAGCAGTGAATTTAGTAATTGCAGGTTTGCATTCGTATGCATAACGAGTATTGGAGTTCAACGAATTCTATTGTGTAGTTCATTATTGCGGTATAAAATAGGAAGGTGACTGTCACTTTCCTATTTTAATTTTGTTAAATTCTTTTCTTTTTTGAGAAAAACATGACAAAGTATAGAGTGATTTTGTAAAATGATGTCGAGGACAAATTGTATAGTTCAGAGAAAATACATATTTTCGGAAAAAATATGAACATATTTTGTTATTTATGTGAAACATAATGCAAAAGTGAACTTTCTAATCGTGGCGAGGTTTGTCTGTGAAAAGTTATTTCACTTTAACGGGAAATTACGGCTAGCATATGTCCTATTAATTTAACTAATTCTCATAAGGGAAGTTTGAGTGTATTGAAGAAAGGTAGGTGTGAACCGTTGTGACGTGTATGTGTACAGCGGATAGCCATGGAAAATGAACTAAAGATTTTAATTGTAGATGATGAAGATCGTATCCGTCGTTTGTTAAAAATGTATTTAGAGAGAGAGCAGTACATCATTGATGAAGCTGACAACGGAGAAACGGCTTTAGAAAAAGCATTGCAAAATGATTATGATCTTATCCTTTTAGATATTATGATGCCTGGAATAGATGGCATTGAAGTTTGTAAAGGGATTCGTGAGAAAAAAGCAACGCCAATTATTATGCTAACGGCAAAAGGAGAAGAAATAAATCGAGTGCAAGGATTTGAAGTGGGCACAGATGATTATATCGTAAAACCGTTTAGCCCGCGTGAAGTTGTGCTGCGTGTAAAAGCTGTACTTCGTCGATCCGTTACAACAACATTCTTTACGCAAGATACAACAACAAAAGATGTTATTGTATTCCCGCACTTAACAATTGATAATGATGCACATCGTGTTACAGCAGATGGAGAAGAAGTGAATTTAACACCAAAAGAATATGAATTATTACTATTTTTAGCGAAGGCACCGGATAAAGTGTTTGACCGTGAACAATTATTAAAAGAAGTATGGCAGTATGAATTTTTCGGTGATTTACGTACGGTTGATACGCACGTAAAGCGTTTGCGTGAGAAATTGAGTAAAAAATCAGCAAATGCAGCGAAAATGATTGTAACAGTATGGGGTGTTGGTTACAAGTTTGAGGTTGTGAACGATTGATGCTTTGGAAAAGTGTTGTTGGAAAACTATGGATGACCATTTTGCTCCTCGTTTCTTTCGTCCTGGGTTTTGTCGCTATTTTACTTTCTCAGTTTTTCGACAATTATTATGTGACGATGGGAGAAACGAGGCTGACAAATGTTGCAACGAGCGTTTCTGAATTAATAGAAGAGGGGGCGGATGAAAAGACGATAGAACATATCGCATATAAATTCGCTGACCCTCTTTCGCGGATTATTATTATTAAAGAGGATGATAAAGTATCTGCTTCTCCGACCCAACAAGGATTGGTAACATTAACATTAGAAGATTTAAAACATGATAAAGAGTTGCAAGCTGTATTTACAGAGCGTAAAAAGGTACAAAAAATAAAAAGCGTCCCAGATAAAAAAAACAAGAAGAATCATGAAAATGATATTATGGTCGTTGGTGTTCCGTTAAAATCATCAAAAGATGGTGCAGTTTTTGTATACCAATCGTTACAAGTACCAAAACAAGGAATAGAAAAATCGACAGATTTTATCTTTTTATCTGCGGGGATTGCAATTATTTTAACAACATTCTTTGCGTTTTTCTTATCAACTCGGATTACAGCGCCGCTTCGTAAAATGCGTGAAGTAGCTTTTGAAGTAGCGCGTGGGAAATTTGATGCAAAGGTACCAATGGTTTCGCAAGATGAAATCGGTGAATTGGCAACAGCATTAAATCAAATGGGGAAACAATTAAAGTTTAATATGAATGCACTGCAGCAAGAAAAAGAACAGCTTTCTAGCATTTTAAGTAGTATGGCCGATGGTGTTATTACGTTAAATCAAGAAGGAGAAGTTGTTGTAATTAATCCGCCAGCAGAGCATTTCTTACAAGTGTGGCATGAAGAAAAAGAGGTAGAGTTAAGCGCAAGTTTACCATCTGAGCTTGTTGAATTGTTCCATTCAGTTGTAGAAAGTGAACAAGAGCAAGTTGTGGAAATTAATTTAGAAAAAGGGAATTATGTTGTATTGATGACACCTCTATACAATCAGACAAAAATTCGAGGGGCTGTTGCAGTACTTCGTGATATGACAGAAGAACGCCGTCTAGAAAAAATGCGGAAAGATTTTATTGCGAATGTCTCGCATGAATTACGTACACCGATGGTAATGCTTCAAGGATATAGTGAAGCAATTTTAGATGATATTGTTCAAACGAAAGAAGAAGTGCATGAATTTGTACAAATCATTTATGATGAATCTGTCCGATTAGGGCGTCTTGTGAATGAGTTGTTAGATTTAGCTCGAATGGAGAGCGGTCATGTAGAATTACATATATCAGAGGTGGATGTTGTTCCATTTGTTGAAAAGATTGCACGGAAGTTTCAAGGGATAGCCAAGGAAAAAGAAGTACAATTACTCGTTGATTTTCGAACTTCAATAAAGCAACATCCTTTTGATCCTGATCGAATGGAACAAGTATTAACAAATTTAATTGATAATGCGTTGAGGCATACAAATACCGGTGGTAAAGTATCACTTATTATTGATGAGAAAAATAACGGAATTGTATTCGAAGTTTCAGATTCTGGAGTTGGTATTCCAGAAGAGGATATTCCGTTCTTATTTGAGCGTTTTTATAAAGCAGATAAAGCTCGTACACGCGGGAAAACAGGTGGTACAGGTTTAGGGCTTGCAATTGCCAAAAACATTGTGCGAGGACATGAGGGTAAAATAACAGTGTCGAGTGTAGTAGGTGAGGGCACAACATTCTCTGTATATTTACCATCAGAAGTATAATGAAAAGCTTATCATTTTGATAAGCTTTTTTTTAAAGTGAAACAATGAGCTATGCGGGCTGTATTACTTAATAAGTACCAAGAGAATTTTTATGGATAAGTATCTCTAGTCTATATGAATCCAAATTAAAAAACGACATAAAACCATCTTTTTAGGTGGGTGAGAGCATCTGGCCAAGCATAGAAGCGGTCGGGGTCTTTTCCCGCCGCATGCGAAGTTTAAACAAAGGGAGAAAGCGAGTGGAAGCTCCTTTTTTTCTGAATAGCAACAATCTATATGTTGGAAAATCAAAATGGATTCCTATAGTAAAAATACATAAGAGAAGGAGGGGAAATATGAAGCTCTATACAAAAACAGGAGATAAGGGCAGAACGAGTCTTATTGGCGGGCGCGTAGATAAGGATGATTTGCGTGTGGAGGCATATGGAACACTCGATGAGGCGAATTCGTTTATTGGGCATGCAATGACACGATTGCAAGGTGAATTGTTTCAAGATATTTATCAAGAACTTGAAAAGATTCAGCATGAGTTGTTTGATTGCGGCGGGGATTTAGCGATTGTGAATAAAAAAATTCCGTATAAAGTAACGGAGGATATCATTACTTTTCTAGAGAGAAGGATTGATGTATATGTAAAAGAAGCACCGCCGCTGGAACGCTTTATTTTGCCAGGAGGAAGTGAAGGCGCAGCGATTATTCATATCGCTCGTACTGTTACAAGAAGAGCAGAACGCAGCATCGTGTCTTTAAAGAAACAAGATGAGATAAATGAACATGTTTTGCAATACGTAAATCGATTATCGGATTATTTATTTGCAGTTGCAAGGGTTGTGAATGCTCGTTCTCGTGTAAACGATGTAGAATATGAAAGAAGTGCGATTGTATTTCGAGATGAAGTAGAAAAGAAAGAGACATAGACTCTTTCTTTTTTTGTATACTTTTTTCTATAATCAACCACAATAGAAAAAGTGTGGTTGATTATAGAAAACGGAGGATTTACAATGAAAGCTTTAAAGGTTATATTGTTTTTCTTTTGTATTTTTTTTATAGGGCAAGCAGAAGGTGCTGCTGAAGAAAAACAGTGGACGTGGCCAGTAGAGGGACGTATTAGTGATTATTTTGGAACGAGAAACGGAAAGCATTTTGGTATTGATATTGCTGCACCAACAGGTACTTCAATTGTAGCTATGCAAGATGGCATTGTAACAAGATCTTATTTTTCTGATAGTTATGGTCATGTTGTATTTATTAAACATAGAGATTATGAAGCTGTATATGCACATATGAATAAACGACTTGTGAAAGAGGGAGAAGAGATTTTGCAAGGGCAAATAATTGGACAAGTAGGGAATACAGGACAGTCTAATGGAGCGCATTTACATTTAGAAGTTCATAAAGGATCTTGGACAATGGCGAAAACATATGCGGTAAATCCGCTGCAAATACTTGGCGAAAAACAAAATACGGTAGCATCTGCTTCTGTATATGTTGTACAAAAAGGAGATACGCTATTAAGTATTGCTAGGAAGTTTGGCACAACTGTTGGAGAATTGAAAGTGAAGAACCACTTACAAAAAGACAACATTTATCCAGCGCAAAAATTACATATTAATTAAAAAAGAGCTAGTCTTCCTAGCTCTTTCGTTTGTTACCAAAAAATAAACAGGCAAATAAATCCGGCAATTGCTAAATAGCTATAATAATAAAATACTTTCGCTCTTGTTTTCTCTTCTGTTCTAAATAAGACGATAGTAGGTTCAATAAGGCCGATAATTAAACAAAGTAGACCGAGAAACATACAGCCGAGGGATAGTGAATACAAGGCGATTTGGACGACTTGAAATGGAACAATAAATTTTAATACAAACGCAATTAGTGCAGTGTAGCAAATTGTTCCAATATACATATTTAATGTTGTGTTAGAACGGTAACCTGGCAGTTTTTTAAAAAATGGTCTAGAAACAATCTCTATTTCTAAAGATGTATTAGTTTGAATGATTTTTTCTGCCTTCTTTCCTTGATGAAACAAAGAAAGGATCCAATTTCGTTCCCCCTGAAAGACGAACTGGCTTTTTGTTAAATAATGATCGATTTTGACTTTTTTCCAGCTTTTCCATGGGTGTCGTTCGCAAAGTTTTAGTTTACTGTCTGAGTTTTTATCATATTGGTATATGCTAATTCCGTGTTTATCAAAGGCAGCATAATATGTATCTCTTGAGAATTTTCCTGAGTCAACAGGACAATAGAACAGTAATTCTTTTTTTAAATAAAAATATTCTTTGCGAAGATTTTTTTTCATAACTTCTTGAATTGATTGTTTTTTTTCTTTACTCATGACATTTCCTCCATTGTAAGAAAATGCTGTTTTCTTAACAATATCATATATTATCACTTTCGCATATGAATGGCTAGGGAATTGCCAACATTAAGGGCCAAACACGAAAAAATGTTCTTTTTTGTCATATTATTTACTAGTCGTTAGAATGTCATGCAATCATGAAGATTTGACTATATAAAGTTTAATAAGCATGATATTAATAAAAAAACATGCATCTAATTAGATGAGCAAGAGTATCTAACATGTTACCGAATATAAGGATAAAAACAAGGGAAGGTTTTTATAAAGTGTGAAAAAGAAGCATTTTCATTCACATTGCTTTAAAGTTGTTGTATAATGATGAGGAAAATAGAATATCGGTCTATCTTCGGGGCAGGGTGAAAATCCCGACCGGCGGTGATGAACACATGTGTTTGTTCTAAGCCCGCGAGCCGTTAAGGCAGGATTTGGTGCGATTCCAAAGCCGACAGTACAGTCTGGATGGGAGAAGATGGAGGTTCAAGCGTTCAAAAAAGATAAGTACTTGAACGTCTATTTGATGTGCCTAAAATTTCTCCCTTTGCATTTTGGATGCAAAGGGTTTTTTCATCTAGAATATTAGGGCATAGCAGAACCTTTCCACTTTCCATGAGATGATCGATGGAAAAGGAGAGAGAATTATGAAACAACAAAAGAGTGTAGTAAAAATGATGAGCATTGCGATGCTATCGAGTATTGCGTATTTGCTAATGATGCTGGATTTTCCATTTCCAGGATTACCACCGTTTTTGAAAATTGATTTTAGTGATGTCCCAGCATTAATTGTAGCAATTATTTTTGGACCACTTTCTGGTGTAATTGTAGAGGCGATTAAAAACGTTCTTTATTATGTCATCCATGGAAATTTAACGGGAGTGCCAGTAGGGGAAGTGGCGAATTTTATCGCTGGATGTCTTTTTATTCTTCCGGCATCTATTTTGTTCCGTAAACATCGCACAATTAAAAGTTTAACAACTGGATTGATGTTAGGGGCAATTTGTATGACTCTGATTATGAGTGTACTAAACTATTTTATCATTTTACCAGCCTACACTTGGTTCTTAGGTCAACCTGCTATGTCTAGCGGTGCAATGCGTCAAATGATTGTGGCAGCAATTTTACCTTTTAATTTAATTAAAGGAATTGTAGTAACAATTGTGTTTGTTCCTTTATTTTCTCGATTAAAAGTATGGGTGTTTGCAAAAATGAAAAATGCATAAATAAATAGAAGATTTTGCATCAGTGGATATTTTTCTGCTGATGCTTTTTTATCTTGTAAAAGCTTGATTGCCGACAAGTTTCGATTTGTTTAGAAGGTGTATTATTTTTATAGAATAAAAATAACCCTCATCATTTGAGGGTTATTTCTGGAGGCTATTCAAATTTTAATGCGTCGCCGTCGAATGCTTCATCTGCCACTTTAATAGAATCTGTTGGGCAACCTTCAAATGCATCCATCATATCATCGATTAATACATCTGGAATCTCAACGATACCTTGGTTATCGTCTAATGTTACGAATGCAATACCTTCATCATCGTAATCATAAATATCTGGTGCAGCAGCTCCGCAAGCTCCACATGCAATGCAAGTATCTTTATCAACAATTGTATATTTTGCCATCTTTGAATTACCTCCTCGAGAATATGTATAAAAAACACTGATAAAAATTCTAATCTTATTGTAAAACGGTTTTTATAACTTTTCAATACAAAATTATAATGATAATGCTTATCAATTAGATCTGTCAACTAATTTCTTTAGTCATTCATGATGTTTTAAAAATATCTAAATAAGTTGCATTTTGTTACAATGGAAGTAGAAGTAGAGTGAAAGGATGGAAGCGGCATTGCAGCTACAATATACTGTACTATACTGTTTAAAGCAATTAAAAGGTGAAAGGACAGTTTCTTCCATTTATCATCTTTTAAAAGGAAAGCGTTCTTCACAAACGTTTCAAGATGGGAATATGTTTCATCTTTCCTTTTTATTTGGTGTATATAAATCTTTAAGACGTCATGATTATGATAAACAGATTGAAACATTATTAAACGCACAACTTATTACATGTGTACATGAAAATACTTACATTTTATCTGAAGCAGGAGAAAAACAATTAAATGAATGGGAGAAAATATTTTATTTCCCGAAACATTTACATGGCCTGCAATACGGTGAACTTGGAGAGAATTTTTGGAAAAGATTATCCTTAATTATACAAACTGTATCAAATTTAAAGCGGCAATATGTGAAATTTATTCCAATTCAACAAGATACAGAAATTACGATATGGGTAAAACGATTTATTATGAGCTCCTCTGTTTCAAGAGAACATTTAGCGAAACAGTTATATAAAGAAATAAATTTAATATTAAAAAATGTGACTTCGTTAGAAGCAACAATTTTTGTGTACCGTCTCACAGGGTACCGACGTATTGGTTATACAACAAATCAACTTGGAGATATGATGAAGCAAGAGGCACTTCGCATATACTTTTTATTTTGGGGAACAATTCATTTCATCATTCAACAAGTGCAAAATCATAAGCAACAGTTTCCGTTGTTAACAGAAATCATTGCGTATCCAAATGAAAAAGCAGATTTATTTAGTATATCTACACAAAAAACGTATCAATTATGGAAACAAGGAAGAACTATGGATGAAATCGCGCGGATCAGGAAATTGAAAGTTGCAACAATTGAAGATCACATTGTCGAAATTGCATTACGTGAGAAAGAATTTCAGGTGGAGCAATTTATAGAAAAAGAAAAAATGAAGCAAATACAGAACATGATTGAAAAGTTACAAACACGAAAGCTGCGAATATTAAAACAAGCTGCTGGAGAGCATGTTTCCTATTTTGAGATTCGTCTTGTATTAGCACGAGTAGGGGGATTACATGAGACTTGAAGATATTTTATATCAGTGGTTTGGGTACCGAACATTTCGAAACGGACAAAAGGAAGTCGTTGCAGATTTATTAAAGGGAAACTCTGTTGTAGCAATGCTGCCAACTGGAGGCGGAAAATCACTTTGTTATCAACTTCCGGGTCTTGTACAAGATGGAACGGTACTGATTGTTTCACCATTATTGTCTTTAATGGAAGATCAAGTTACACAATTAAAATATATAGTGAAAAATCAAGTTATTGCTCTTAATAGCTTTCGGACGATAATAGAAAAAAAAGAAGCGATGCGGCGGTTGCATTCCTATAAATTTGTCTTTGTATCCCCTGAAATGTTGCAATCAGATATGTTGCTAAAAGAACTAAGAAAAATTCATATTTCTTTATTTGTTGTGGACGAAGCACATTGTATTTCTCAATGGGGATATGATTTTCGAACAGATTATAAAAAGCTAGATCAAGTTATTGCATCAATGGGTTACCCGCCGGTTCTTGCTTTAACAGCTACAGCTACGAAAGAAGTATTACAAGATATTATTGAAAGCTTACACTTGAAAGATGTGAAGCAGCACTTATATTCGATTGATCGTCCTAATATCGCGATGAAAGTCGAATTTCTACAAACGATTCAAGAGAAAAAAGAAGCATTATTATCTTATGTGAAATATTTACAAGGACCTGGGATCGTTTATTGTTCAAGTAGGGCTTGGACTGAACGCCTTGTAGCGTACTTAAGAGATGAAGGTATTGATGATATTGCATATTATCACGGGGGAATGGAACATGAAGAACGGATGTTAATTCAGCAACAATTTATGAACGATCAACTGCAAATTGTTGTCTGTACAAGTGCATTTGGTATGGGAGTAAACAAGCAAAATACACGGTATATTATCCATTTCCATTATCCAATCAATATAGAATCTTATTTACAAGAAATTGGACGAGCAGGCCGTGATGGAGAACCGAGCATTGCTATTTTGTTATGTAGCCCGCTTGATCATGATTTGCCTCTCTCCATTATTGAAGAAGAATTACCAAATGAACAACAAATTCGTTTTTTATTTTCTTTATTGCGAGAAACAGCCACGCAAACGAAAGTGTTATCGTTAGAAGATATAGAAGAAATTTGTTATAATGCAGCAGGGTTAAATGAACAATACTGGAGATTTATTCGATATCATTTCGAAAAGATGAAAATCATACAACATAGGAAAGTGATGATTGAATTCTTGTCAGATGATGCTGAGCAGAAATTAATTACAGAAGTGAGAACGCGGCTTTATAATAAATATGGTCAACTAGAAACGATGAAAGAATGGATAGGGCGAACAGATTGTCAAAGAGAAGCAATTCTTTCTCAATTTGGATATGGAAAGGAAATACAGCCGAAAAATTGTTGTAATTATTGTGGGATTCATATGGAAGATTATAAAAAAAAGCAAGCGAGACAACCTGTTTTCGACTATAATTGGGAAACAGAGTTACAATTGCTCTTCGGATTTAGAGGGAAGGAATGATGGATATACGTAAAAAAAGTATTGAAGACATGAGCCCAAAAGAAATCCGATTAAATTTATATATTACACAAGCAATTATTATATGTGTGGGAATACTATTAGCGTATACATTCTTTCCGAGTGTGGATACATTTTTGAATTTGTGGTCTTGGGATTTTTTATCTATTTTTTTTATAGGTGGAGGAGTAGCTTGTATTATTGTTCTGTTGGATTATATTGCAATGAAACTTTTTCCTGACTCGTGGTTTGATGACGGTGGAATTAATGATCGCATGTTTCAAGGTATGTCTGTTTTTCAAGTGTTGGCTGTTACTCTTTTAATTGGAACAGCAGAGGAATTTTTATTTCGGGGTGTGATCCAAACATATTTTGGTTTAATTTTTGCGAGTGTGGTATTTGCTGTTTTACATATTCGCTATATTACAAAGCCGTTTTTATTTTGTTTTGTATTACTGATTAGCATTGTATTTGGTTATGTGTTTCAATATACAGGGAATTTATTAATTACAATTTTTGCGCATTTTTTAGTCGATTTCATAATGGGGTTACAATTAAGAAATCAAACGAAAGATGATGGTGACCGAGATGACGACGAGACAGACAACAGAGTTTGAAGAGAATATAGAAGAGTCAACGCAAACAGAAAAAGAGGGTTTACCGCCGCGTAGTGAAGTTCATAAAGACAAAAAAAATAAAAAATCAAAATTTAAAATAAAGCATTTTTTTGTTCGAATTTTAACAGTATTATTTATCCTACTTCCGATTGGAATTTTATGGTATACAGATCGTTACATTGCAGAAAAAAACGGAAAATCAAGTGCTGATTCTGAACATAGTGCATTTGAAGTTATTTTTTATGATTCAAAAAAGAAAACAAATCATGAATCAAAATCATCTTCATCAGAGACATTTCAGTTTCATACAGTAAAAGAAGGAGAAACTTTGGAAGAGGTTGCAAAGAAATATTTTCCGAACGAAGATGGAATAGCGATTATAAAGAAATATAATGAGGTAGCAGGAGAATTAGAGTCAGGACAGGTGTTAAAAATTCCGAAGAAGACAGAATCAGAACAGAAAAAGTAAAAAGAAAATTTTATTCTGCTTTTCGCGGACAGTAAGCCCCCATCTTAAGATTATGAGGAATTTGGAGAAGAGTGATGGGGGATAACTGTTAAGTCGTATCAATCTTATTTTTACAGGAAGTTATTCTTCTCTCTTCATAAATTGCTGTGGTTATATTCTGTTAAGAAGAAAGATGGGGGAAGTGTATGACATGGATAGTACTAGGTTGCTTCATTTTATGTAGTGTAATTGTTTGTTTTATTATGATGTATAGAGAAGCGATACGTGATACATTGTTGGAGCATAGCATATCATTTGCGAATTTTCCAATAAGTTTTGGAGAGGTTCGAATTTTTTTTATTTCAGATATTCACAGAAGAACAGTATCTCAATCTTTAATACAGAAAGTAAAAGGAAAAGTAGATCTTGTTATTATAGGTGGGGATCTAGCGGAACGAGGAGTACCTCTATCACGAGTAGCTGATAATATTAAACGATTAAATGAACTTGGACAAGTATATTTTGTTTGGGGAAATAATGATTATGAAATTGATTTTCACGAATTAGATGCGTTACTTCTTCAAAATGGCGTGAAAATTTTAGATAATACAGGAACTTTATTTGAATCGGAGCAGGGAGAAAAAATATGGTTATTAGGTGTCGATGATGTAGGCTTAAAGCGTGATCGATTAGATTTAGCATTAGCAGATTGCGAAGAAGAGGGTTTTCGCATCCTTGTGAGCCACAATCCTGATATTGCACATAAATTAAATGGAACGGAACGTATTTCCTTTATATTAAGTGGTCATACGCACGGTGGGCAAATTCGATTGTTTCATGCTACACGTTTTTTGAAAGGTGGAATGTATGAATATCCACATACGACTTTATTTGTAAGTAATGGTTATGGAACAACATTTGTACCATTACGGTTTCAGGCCCCTGCACAAACGCATTTGATCACATTACGAAGAAAAGATTGACGTTGTTTTTTAAGGTGGGAAGATATATGCCAAATACTACCGGTAAATATAATATTAAAGCAATTTCCAATATGCTAGGTATACATCCAGGAACATTGCGAGCTTGGGAAAGACGATATCAAATCATTACACCGAAACGTAATGATGCTGGACATCGTTTATATACAGAAGAACATGTTCAAATTTTCAAATGGCTTATTAATAAACTGAATCAAGGTTTTACCATTGGACAAGCAGTAAGTTTATTAGAAAATAATCAATTACAAAATCACATTTTATTAGAAAAAGAATATAATAAAGTAGAACTTTTAGTAGACGATATCTTGTATTCTTTGTTAAAATTTGATGAAATACAAGCTCACGAATTATTGAACGAAGCTTTTAGTATTTTTTCAATAGATAAAGTGATTACAGATGTGTTCTTAAAATTGCTGGTCAAGTTAAGAGAGCAACGCTTGAATGAAAAAATAACAAGTGCTGAGGAACAATATGCAATTTCTCTTTTACAATCACGTATGGGAGCGATTTATTATAGTATACCCACCAATACAGGAACATCAAAGGTGCTTTCTATATGCGTTCCAGGAGAATTACATGAACTTGAATTGTTTATTTTTACAACATATTTACGACGAAAAGGTTATCCAACAATCTATATTGGGACAGGCATAGAAGAAGCCGGCATTCATGATGTAATTACACGAGTAAATCCTAAGTTTTTGTTTATTTCTTGTACAATGCAAGAAAATATAATGGCGAGTATTCAACTTGCAAAGAGATTGCATGAGCAATATAAAAATCTTTCTATCGGACTTAGTGGTTTTGCTTTTAGGTTTACTTCTAATGAAGAAAGAGAAGAGATTTGTAATTTGTTTGTTGGGGATACGACAGAAGAATGGGACGAATGGTTAAAAATGTCAGAATAGTTGTTCGAAAAGAACCATCTATTTTCTGTTTCATATAATAAAAATTAGATACAACGGTTGCGTAAGGAGGTTACGGGATGAGGCTAGAACGTTTAAATTATAATAAAATAAAAATCTTTCTAACGTTCGATGATTTGTCAGAACGTGGACTCACGAAGGAAGATTTATGGAAAAATGCCCCTAAAGTACAACAACTATTTCGAGATATGATGCAAGAAGCAAATAAAGAGCTTGGTTTTGAAGCAGATGGTCCAATAGCAGTGGAAGTGTTTTCATTACAAGCGCAAGGTATGGTTGTTATTGTTACAAAAGAAAATCAAGAGTTAGATACGGAAGAAGAATTTCAAGATGAATTTATTGAAATGCAAGTTACTCTTGATGAGAGTGAACATATACTATACGAATTTGCTTCATTAGACGATATAATTGCTTTAGCTGGTCGTTTATATAGTCTTGGAGTTACAGGCGGAAAGCTTTATGGGTGGCAAGATCGTTTTTATTTGTGGTTAGAAGAGGAAACAGCTACTTTATTGAAAGAAGATATGATTGCCATCTTAGCAGAGTTTGGCAGTTCTTCTACAATTACAATTTATCGTATGATGGAATATGGAAAAGAGCTAATGGCGAATGACGCAATTAAACAAATCTACAAATACTTTATCGCAAAAGAAAACCTCAGCTAAGTGATGTAGTTGAGGCTTTCTTTATATAAAGTATTTAAACATTATATTATATAAAAAATGTTAGCTTTTTAAGTATTTCGCTTTTCTAAAAACAACAAAAAGACTATAATAATATTGAAAACGTTTGCAAAAATAAAAAAGGTTTGCATATATTTGTTAGCGTTTTCTCTTGCATTCCTATTTTAAGAGTGTATACTAAGCAATGAAGGTTTACTAAACAAGTGAAATTACAGGGGGTTTACTTACTATGGTAGCCGAAAAGGGAGCTCAAACACAAACACAACAAAGAGAACAACATTTTGAACTGTTGAATTCGACGCAAATTGTTATTAAAGAAGCCTTAGAAAAATTGGGTTATCCAAACGAGGTATATGAATTACTTAAAGAACCAATTCGTATGATGACAGTGAAGATTCCAGTTCGTATGGATGATGGGACTGTTAAAATATTTACAGGATATCGTGCTCAGCATAATGATGCTGTTGGTCCGACAAAGGGTGGTATTCGCTTCCATCCGAATGTAACGGAAAATGAAGTAAAAGCACTTTCGATTTGGATGAGCTTAAAATGTGGTATTGTTGACCTACCATATGGTGGGGGTAAAGGTGGTATCATTTGTGATCCACGTGAAATGTCTTTCCGTGAGTTAGAAAGATTAAGCCGTGGCTATGTAAGAGCAATTAGTCAAATTGTAGGGCCAACAAAAGATATTCCGGCTCCAGACGTATTTACAAATTCACAAATTATGGCATGGATGATGGATGAATATAGCCGTATTGATGAATTTAATTCACCTGGATTTATTACAGGGAAGCCACTTGTTTTAGGTGGATCTCATGGTCGTGAAACAGCGACTGCAAAAGGTGTAACAATTTGTATTCGTGAGGCAGCGAAAAAGCGAAATATTGATATTAAAGGTGCACGTGTTGTTGTACAAGGATTCGGAAATGCAGGTAGCTTCTTAGCGAAGTTTATGCACGATGCGGGAGCGAAGGTAATTGCAATTTCTGATGCTTACGGTGCACTTCATGATCCAAACGGTCTGGATATTGATTATTTATTAGACCGCCGTGATAGCTTCGGTACAGTAACGAAATTGTTTAATAATACAATTTCTAATAAAGAGTTATTAGAACTAGATTGTGATATTTTAGTACCAGCTGCTATTGAAAATCAAATTACAGAAGAAAATGCAGCAAATATTAAAGCGAAAATTGTTGTAGAAGCAGCAAACGGCCCTACAACATTAGAAGCAACGAAAATTTTAACTGAACGTGGCATTTTACTTGTTCCAGACGTATTAGCAAGTGCTGGTGGCGTAACAGTATCTTACTTTGAGTGGGTACAAAACAACCAAGGTTACTATTGGACAGAAGAAGAAGTTGAGGCTCGTTTAGAAAAAGTAATGGTAAGCTCGTTTGATTCTATTTACGAAACAGCGCAAATTCGTAAAGTGGATATGCGTTTAGCGGCTTATATGGTTGGTGTTCGTAAAATGGCAGAAGCAAGTCGCTTCAGAGGCTGGGTATAAACCGATTCTTGATTATGAAAACCGCAATTTCCTTAAAGGAAGTTGCGGTTTTTTGTTGTAATTAGATTGCAAGGTAAATTAAAATTTTTCTCAACGTGGCATCTTCTATTGAGAAAAGTTGAAGTGTTTGGAATAAGTCAAAAGATGATTAAGGAAGGAAAGATGAAAAGTGCAAATAGATCCAATGAAACGAGTGGATGAATTAGAACAGCGAATTATGGATTTAGAAAAGAGATTAGAAGAAAAACGAATAAGAAAAATAAGGCCGATTCAAATATTGGGGGAGGCATTTGCTTCTCTGTTATTTGGTGTATTAATTGTTGGCCCGCTTATTACAGTTGTAGTGGCGTTATTTGTATTCCTAATGAGCTACATAAATTCGTAAAAAAGAACACTTGTTCTAACAGAACATTTGTGCTATACTCTCCTTAGATAGAAAAACGGAAATAAAGTGAAAGTTTCACAATGAGAAGTTTATTTGGTATTCATTGATGGAAAATATTCGCTAATTATAAAGGAGAGATTTTAATGAAAACGACTGCACAGCAACGTTTTATGATGCCAACACATGTAATGGAGCGAGTTGAAAATTTACGTAAGAAGAACGTGAAAGAATATTCCTTCTTGCATACAGTGAATCGTTTTTTTGGTTTAGAAACGAAGCAAGATGAAATGTGGTTTTATGGTTTTTATACGGTGGCAGTAAGTGTACTATTATTTATGGTATTTGTTTCGAATATGATGGATTTTCTGTTTTCATAATAATGTTTGCGATAGGGACACATCATCTGAATACATATAAGATTAGGAAGATGATTCTATAAGAGCGGAGATGATGTGAATGGCGAAGTTTCCTATACAGCGAAATTACATTAAACATGGAAGCTCTCGGCCTGGCCTTCCACTTTCAAAAGTTCGTTTTATTGTCAGTCATGACACAGGGAATCCAGGTAGTAATGCGATTGGAAATCGAGACTATTTTAATGAAGTGCAACCGAAAGCTTCAGCTCATACATTTATTGATGATACAACCATACTCGAGATTATTCCGATCAATGAGGTAGCCTACCATGTTCGATACAATGTTCCAACAGATAATGATATATATGGTTACAATGCGAATAGCGCAGCAATTGGTGTTGAACTTTGCTACGGTGGGAATATAAACTTTTGGGATGCATATACACGCTTTACATGGTATCATGCTTATTTGTGTCATAATTTTGGGTTGAATCCAAGGACAGATATTGTTTCACATAAAAAGCTTGATTCTACTCGTAAGATTGATCCGGAACACGTATTAAATAATCAAGGTATACCTTTTAAACAATTTTTAGCGGACGTCTATCGCATGTACGTATCGTATAGATGACAAATATATGAAAAATGAATACAATAAAGATAGGTGCCTACTGCTGAAAGTAGGTTTTTTCTTGTTTTTAATTGTTTATTTGAATAGAGAGTAGAAGACTAGGAGTTGAGCCTTATATGCAAAAGGAAACAGCAATTATCATCGGCGGAGGGCCATGCGGATTAGCGGCAGCGATTGCGATGCAAAATGTTGGGATGAATCCACTTGTGATTGAAAAAGGGAATATTGTTAATGCAATCTATAATTATCCAACACATCAAACGTTTTTTTCCTCTAGTGAAAAACTAGAAATTGGTGGAGTAGCCTTTATTACAGAAAACCGTAAGCCTGTTCGGAATCAAGCATTAGCATATTATCGGGAAGTAGTGAAACGGAAGCATGTACGTGTGAACGCGTTTGAGCGAGTAGAAGAAGTGCGGAAAGAGGAAGATACTTTCCTTGTTCAAACGTTAAAGAGTGATGGTGAGCGAGAGAAGTACAGTGCAAAATATGTTGTTATCGCAACAGGATATTATGACAACCCTAATTATATGAATGTTCCTGGAGAAGAGTTAGAAAAAGTAACACATTATTTCAAAGAAGGGCATCCTTATTTTAATAGGGACGTTATCGTTGTAGGAGGAAAGAATTCAAGTATAGACGCAGCGTTAGAGCTTGTAAAGTGCGGAGCACGTGTAACGGTGTTATATCGTGGTCAAGTATATTCTCCTAGTATTAAACCGTGGATTTTACCGGAATTTGAAGCGTTAGTGCGACAAGGAACGATAAAAATGGAATTCGGTGCACATGTAAAAGAAATTACAGAACATACAGTCACATATACAGTGGGAACCGAAGAATATACGGTTTCAAATGATTTTGTCTTTGCCATGACAGGTTATCATCCAGATCATAGTTTTTTAACAGAAATGGGTGTGGAAATTGACTCTGAAACAGGAAGACCACTGTATAACGAAGAAACGATGGAAACAAATGTGGAAGGAATTTTTATCGCGGGTGTAATTGCTGCTGGTAATAATGCAAATGAAATTTTTATAGAAAATGGTCGATTTCATGGGGATGCCATTGCGGAGCTCATTGCAGCTCGAGAACAGAAAAATTAGTAAGAACGGTAACAAATGAAAAGCACCTCCATCTAATTCGTAGGTTTAAGAGTTAGACGGAGGTGTTTTTTTGTTACAATCAAATTTTAATGTTTAAACATAGATTGAATCTCTGTTTGTTTTTTTGTTACTTCCAGTGCAACAAGTAGCTTAATACGAGCTTTTTGAGCATTTAAACCATATGTGAAGACAATGCCCATATTTTTCAATTGTTTGCCCCCGCCCTCATAAGAATATACATCTTGAACAATTCCGTTAAAGCAGCGAGAAACGAGAACAACTGGAATCTCTTTATCTATCAAACGCTGCAGAGCAGGAAGTGTACGCGGTGGTAAGTTTCCTTGTCCGAGTGCTTCGATAATGATTCCATCAACTGGCAATTGCTCAATTGCAGCTAATAATGTTTCATCCATACCAGCATACGCTTTTAATATGACAACATTTTTTGTAATTTGTGCGACAGCATATTTTTCATGATGCATTAATGCGTGATGGAAGACAACACCGCGCTTAGTTACCATGCCGATTGGTCCATATTGTGGACTTTGGAATGTTGCTACGTTACTTGTATGTGTTTTTGTCACATTCGTTGCACAGTGAATTTCATCGTTTAATACGACAAGAACGCCTTTTCCTTTTGCTTCTTCACTACTCGCAACTTTTACTGCTGACAAAAAGTTATATAAACCGTCTGCTCCTAACTCATTACTTGAGCGCATTGCTCCTGTAACGACAATTGGAACATTGGCTTGTACAGTTAAGTCAAGGAAATAAGCTGTTTCTTCTAATGTGTCTGTTCCGTGTGTAATGACAACACCTTGCACGTTATTGTTTTTTACCTTCTCGTCAATCATGACTTGCAATTGTAGCATTTCATTTGGTGTCATGTGAGGAGATGGAAGATGAAAGACATCTTCAACAATTAAATCGATATCTTCTTCTAAATTTGGAATGAATTTCAAAAGTGGATTTTGTGCGCCTGGTTGAACAACTCCAGTTTCTTTATCTTCCTCCATCGCAATTGTTCCACCTGTATGCAAAACAAGAATTTTTTTCAATGCCTTTACTCCTCTCCAATCAATGCAAATACATTAAGAACATAACATGATTTGATCGGATTCGACAATGAAAAAGTATAAAACTTCTAAGTAATTATCACAATGAAAATAAAGTGAAACTTCCATCAATGGAGAGTTTTTCATCCCCTGCTGATGGAAAGTCCAACCAATCAGGCTTTTACGGGAAAAATGACTTCCCCCTAACTTCCTCGTTTCTCTTTTTCTTGAACTGGGGGCACCATGTATCCGCTTTACAATTTTAAGGTGGAAGTTTCAGTGTCCACTAGAGTGGAATAATAATGAAAAAGGAGCTGTAGGTTTTGAAAACAATGGAGAGAATTTTAATTTGGTTACTAATTGGACAATGTATTTGTTTGTGTATTGTTCAATTGCTTTTAACGGAGGAAAACATAGCAAAATATGTATCGAAAGTTGTCTATTATGAAGGCGTTACAAAAGGGCTTATAACAAATGTTTTAGAGGTAAATCAATAGTTTTTTTCATTTGCTTCTAAGAGAGAGTGTGCTACAATAGTTGAGGACTTGAAACGGGGTAAAGTGAAACGGTTATTAGTGAAAAGAGCTGATCGTTAATGGAACCAATCGGATTTTTACTTCCTGTTAATGTAAAATGAAACAATGTTGAGAGAAGCAGGGAATACCTGCTTTTCCTTCTGTTCTTATAAGTGAAAAATGGGGTGTTACAATGGAGAAACGAATTTCAATCGCAATTGATGGCCCGGCAGCTGCAGGGAAAAGTACGGTTGCTAAAATTGTTGCTAAAAAATTGTCTTATGTTTATATTGATACGGGTGCAATGTATCGTACTGTAACATATGCGGCATTAGAGCAAGGGATTGATATTGAAAATGAAGAAGAGTTAATGGGAATAGTTAGGGATATAGACATTTCATTTCAACAAGGAGAAAATGTACAGCTTGTCTTTTTAAACGGAAAAGATGTATCAGAAGTGATTCGCACACCGGATGTAACAAATCGTGTATCGATTGTGGCAAGACATCGCCTTGTACGTGAAGAAATGGTGCGTCGTCAACAAGCTTTAGCCGAAAAGGGCGGCGTTGTTATGGACGGACGTGATATTGGGACGCATGTATTGCCGAATGCGGAAGTGAAAATTTTTATGCTAGCTTCTGTTGAAGAGCGAGCTGAAAGAAGGCATTTAGAAAATACCCAAAAAGGATTTCTTTCTAACTTAGAACAACTAAAAGAAGAAATTGCGCGCCGTGATAAATTAGATTCTGAACGTGAAGTGTCTCCGTTAAAAAAAGCTGAGGATGCAATTGAATTAGATACAACGTCTTTATCTATTGAGGAAGTAGTTCAAAAGATTATGGATATTGTATCGGTAACGTTCGCAAAATAAAGGAAGGGGGACCCCCTTCCTTTATTTTTATTTCTATTTCTATCTGTTAATAAGGAGACAATTTTCTTGACAAATTCATCGATTTGTTAGAAGTTAGTAAAAGAGGGTATTTTCTAAATATTTTACATACATGCAAATGGAAGCCATTGTTTCCATTTCGTATATACATAAAGATGCTTTATCATTTTAGTAGGGAGGTATTTCCATGGTAGAAAAGATGAATGAAGAAGTTGTAAACACAAAGGCATTACAAGTAGGCGATATTGTTACAGGTACAGTAACTAAAGTTGAAGAAAAGCAAGTATTTGTAAATGTTGGGTACAAAACTGATGGTGTGATTCCAATTAGTGAACTGGCAAATGTTCATATTGAAAAAGCAAGCGATGTTGTAGAAGTTGAACAAACTCTTGAATTGAAAGTAATTAAATTAGAAGATGATGATTTAGTGTTGTCTAAACGTGCAGTAGATGCAGAAAAAGCATGGGAAGTATTGCAAGGGCAATTTACATCAGGTGAAGTATTTGATGTAACAATTAAAGATATCGTTAACGGAGGTCTAGTTGTTGACCTTGGTGTTCGTGGCTTTATTCCGGCTTCACTTGTAGAGATGCATTATGTAGAAGATTTTACTGATTATAAAGGAAAAACATTGGCAGTAAAAATTGTAGAATTAGATCGCGAGAAAAATCGTGTGATTCTTTCTCATAAGGCAGTTGTAGAGCAAGAGCTAGACAAGAAGAAAAAAGAAGCGGTTTCTTCTTTACAAGCAGGCGATGTTGTAGAGGGCACAGTTCAACGTTTAACTGACTTTGGAGCATTTGTAAATGTGGGCGGTGTAGATGGCTTAGTTCATATTTCTCAAATTTCTCACGATCGTGTAGAGCAACCATCTGATGTATTAACAGAGGGACAAACTGTAAAAGTAAAAGTGTTATCTGTTGATGCTGATACGCAGCGTATTTCTTTATCTATGAAAGCGGTGCAACCAGGTCCATGGTCGAATGTTTCAAATCAAGTAAAAGTAGGCGATTTATTAGATGGGAAAGTAAAACGCCTTGTTACTTTTGGAGCGTTTGTTGAGATTTTTCCTAGTGTAGAAGGACTTGTTCACGTTTCGCAAATCGCAAATCGTCATGTGAAAAACCCGAATGAGGTATTAAACATCGGACAAGATGTGAAAGTAAAAGTATTAGAGGTTCATTCAGAAGAAAAGCGTATTTCTTTAAGTATAAAAGAAGCGCTTGAAGAAAATAATGTAACAGAAGATTATAGCAAATATGAACCAACTTCTGATTCTGCAACATTCCAATTAGGTGATATTATTGGAGAACAGCTAAAAAATTTAAAGAAATAATGAGGGATGTGTGTGGTAAGAGCAAAGCGTAAATTAGAACATATTGAGTATGCTCTTTCTACTGGACAGTCTCGTACACATGGCTTTTGTGATGTTGCTTTTGTTCATCAAAGCTTACCGAATATAAGTTATGAAAGTATATCATTTCAAACAGAAATCGGCGAACTTGTTCTAAGTTCGCCGATTTTTATCAATGCGATGACTGGTGGTGGCGGAGAGCACACACTACATATAAATAAACAACTAGCCCAAGCTGCACAGCAGTATCAACTTGCAATGGCCGTCGGTTCACAAATGGCGGCGTTAAAAGACACTAATGAAGCAGCGTCTTTTAAAATCGTGAGAAAAGTGAATCCGAATGGAATTGTTATTGCAAACTTAGGCAGTGAAGCAACAGTAGAACAAGCGAAGCGAGCTGTTGATATGATTGAAGCAAATGCTTTACAAATTCATTTGAATGTCATTCAAGAATTGACAATGCCAGAAGGCGATCGCGATTTTACTGGTGCATTAAAGAGAATTGAACAAATTGTTAAGTATTCTTCTGTTCCTGTTATTGTAAAAGAGGTTGGTTTTGGCATGAGTAAAGAGACGGCAGAGGATTTAGCAAGTATTGGGGTTTCTACTATAGATATTGGTGGATATGGCGGTACAAACTTTGCGGCGGTTGAAAATGAAAGAAGACAGCGAGTACTTTCCTATTTCAACGAGTGGGGTATTTCGACTGCTTCTTCTTTAATTGAAGTATCCTCTACACAAAACCCTCTCTCTGTTATTGCATCAGGTGGTATTCAAACAGCACTTGATGTAGCGAAAGCATTAGCGTTAGGGGCGTCAGCAGCTGCATTTGCCGGTCATTTTTTACGGATTTTGATGCAAGAAGGTATAGAGAAATTAATTGAAGAAATTGAATTATTACATACAGATTTACAGTTTATTATGACGGCGCTTGGAGTACGAACAATCACTGAGCTTCAGCAAGTACCACTTGTTATTAAAGGTGATACATACCACTGGGTGAACGAGCGTGGGATTGATACAACAATTTATAGTAGGCGCTAGATAAAATGCATCTTAGGAAGCTTTTTGATAAAGTTCATGTAAAGTAAATCCTAAATGATGCATTTTTTTATTTTGCACGTCTCATAATACTTTTGTTATTTGTTTAGCTAGGAGAAACTTTGGATTTTACTGTTAACGAACAGCGATATAAAAATCAACCGAATGAATCAACCATTCGGTTGATTTTTTTTGTTTATAAAATTTATACAATGAGGAAGAAAGGAGCGGATGATATGGAAAAGTTAATTGAAGTAAGAGAGTTAGAAAAATGTTACGCGCAATTTAAAGCATTAAATGGGATTTCATTCGATGTAAGAGAAGGTGAAATTTTATGTTTCCTAGGTCCAAATGGTGCGGGGAAAAGTACAACTATTCATATTTTGTCGACCATTTTGCAATACGACGGGGGCGAAATTTTATTTGAAGGAAAAGATGTAAAAAAACATGCACGATATGTAAAGCGCAATCTCGGTATTGTCCCCCAGGATTTAGCGATTTATGAAGATCTATCAGCGGAAAAAAATGTAGCATTTTTTGCAGCCCTTTATGGCTTGAAAGGAACACAATTACAGCAATCTGTAGATGAAGCGTTGCAATTTGTTGGGCTGCTTGATAGGAAAAATGAAAAACCGAAAACTTTTTCGGGCGGAATGAAAAGAAGGCTGAATATAGCGTGTGCAATTGCACATAAACCAAAAGTTATTATTATGGATGAACCGACAGTTGGGATTGATCCGCAATCTCGAAATCATATTTTACAGTCGATTCAACAATTACAAGAACAAGGATCTACAATTATTTATACAACCCATTATATGGAGGAAGTAGAAGAGATATCGACGAGAATTATCATTATGGATCATGGTGAGATTGTTGCAGAGGGAACAAAAGAAGAGCTCAAAAAGTATATCGCGGATGAAAAACGCTATTTCATTGAATGTGAACAGATAACAGCTGGTATAGAAGAGGGCTTTTTTAAAATTGAAGGAATGAAAGAAGTAATAATAAAAGACGAGCTAATAGAAGTTGTTGTATTAAAAGGTGTGGAAAATTTGGATAAAATCATTACGCTTCTTGTAAATGAAGGAATGAAAGTGAAAAATATTATGAGTGAACGTGCAAGTTTAGAGACAGTGTTTTTACAGTTAACGGGAAGAAAATTAAGAGATTGAAGGTGAAAATAATGAGCTTCTTTGTGTTATATAAACGCGATGTAGTCAATATTGTCATGAATCCAGTCCTTTTACTAACGAATACAATTTCTCCGATTTTATTTATATTAATTTTCGGTTATTTGAGTAATGGTAGTTACGGAGAAAGTGGGATTACATCCTATGATTATTATGGCGTTACAATTTTGATTTATGGCATCTTGAATGTATCAATGACAGCTTCTAATAGTTTTATGGAGAAAAGATTGAAAAATAGTAATTTACGAGTTATGTATAGCCCAATTCGTGTTTCTTATCTATATTTGTCGAAAATATTTGCTACATTTACTTTTACATCTGTTTGTTACTTATTTGTCATGTGTGTAGCGCATGTAGGCCTGCATGTAACATTTGGAGGAAGGAATGTTGGCTATGTCATGATCATTATGTTGTTGTTTAATTTTTTATCAGCGGTTATTGGTGTATTGTTTTGCTGTATGTTTAAAAGTGAAGAGGTAACGAATAAAATACTAAGTTTGTTAAATAACGCTTTCGCAATTTTAGGAGGAGTATTCTTTTCTCTTGATGGATTAGGGGATGCTGTTCGAACAATATCATATATTTCACCAGTAAAGTGGGTTGTAGAATGTGTGATGAAGATCATATATGATCAAGATTTTAGTCTTTTTCTTACAACAGGCGGTGTGTTAGTTTTGTTAACTTGTTTCGGATTAGTTGGTTGTAAATTTCTATTTAAAGTGGAGGATTATGTATGAACGAGATTTTCATTGTTTTTCGTCATAATATCCGGAGAGCTATTAGTAAGAAGAATTATATACTTTTAACAATTCTCCTTACGTTTATTTCTATTTCACTCGCTATCTTCTTCACATCCAAATTTGAATTGAAAGGAAATATTGCGTATGTAACAAAAGAAGACAAGGGTAATATACATGTAGAAGGATTTCGTATTAAAAATACGAATGAAATTCCAAGGATGTCTGAATTTGTAATGAAAAAATATGATGCGGCAGTGATCCCAAAAGACAATGGAGAGATAGAAGTAAGGACGATTAAAGAGCATGATTTTAAAGAAAAAGTTGAGATAGCATTTCAACAAAAAAGTAGCGGTTCTCTTCAGCCAGGTGGAGTGAGGAAAATAGGTACGAATATTTTGGGCTATCTTTGTATGTTTGTATTACTAGAGAGTATCATGTTTATGAGTTTTTTTACAGAAGATAAAGAAAATCATACATTTACACGTACTGTATCTTCACCTATACGTATTAGTAACTATTTATTTGCACATTTCCTTTTTACATTCTTTATTGTATATATTCCAACATTTATTATATTAATCGTCGAGAAGATAGTGTTTCAGGTAGATATAGGATTTAGTTATTTAGAATATAGTTATTTATTGGCTATCCTTGTTATGATTGCAACATCTTTTGCGTTATTTATGAGCACGATTATTGAAACCACTGATAATACAATGATGTTGTCTTCGTCCATTATTATTTTTACTACAATTTTATCAGGGGCCTTCTTTACTTTAAATGACAAGAATGGGATAGTAGATTGGTTTGTGCGAATGTTGCCACAAAAACAGTATCTATCGATTATTGACGGTTTTGAAAATGGTTATAATATAGCACGGTATGGAGGCGCAATTACGTATATAAGTTTTATTATCTTGTTGTTCTTTATGCTTAGTATCATCATTTGTAAAAAAAGAGTACAGGAAGGTCGATATTGAAATTTACTGTGTCAACCATATAAAATGGAAATAAAATGCATAAAACAAATGACAAGGTGATGAAATGAAGAGAGAAGTTCAAATCATTTCTACAAAATTAATGACTCCAACTCCGAGGAAAAATTATGTACGTAGAGAAAATGTATTAAAAAAATTAGAAACATTGTACGATTATAAGCTTGTAGTTGTGAAAGGATCAGCTGGTAGTGGAAAAACGACTATATGCTCTTCTTTTGTAAAAGAAAACCAAGAATTTTCAATTGCGTGGATTACACTAGATAAAGAGAATAATAATGTATTTTCTTTTTGGTACTATATGTTAGAGAGTATGCGTGTATATATTGAAGAAATAAAAGACATTATTTCTTTATTTCAGATGATTATGCATAAAGATGATATGAAACGTATTATTGTAGCTTTAATTAACTTATTAAGTACAAAAGATGATATTACGATTATTATTGATGATTTTCATTATATAACGGATGTTGATGTTAATAAAACAATGGAATATTTTTTAAAGCATTCCTCAGAAAATGTTCGCATTGTCTTATTAACGAGGGAAGAACCTAAATTTTATGTAGGTGATTTTCTCATATCAGGAAGACTATTAGAAATTGGAGAAGAAGAATTAAAGTTTTCGGCAGATGAAGGTTTTCGATTTATTAAAGATACATTGAGGATGGATCTAAATTATGAGGTAATTCATGATATGAACATGTTGGCAGAAGGGTGGATTGGTGGTCTTCAGTTAATTGCACTTGCACGTTCTTATCATAAAAATGATTGCACACAGCATATGAAAGTGCTGAATAAATATATGATTACTTATTTATCGAAAGAGATTTTAGATGCGCTGGAAGAAGATGAAAAAGACTTTCTCGTGAAAACATCTATTTTAAGTTATTTTAATGAGGAAATTTGTAATAAATTATTGGAAAAACAAGGTACAAAAGAAATAATTACACGTCTATTTCAAAAGCATTTATTTATAATTAATCTTGATGAAGATCGTGGAATATATCGCTATCATGCTATTTTTCAACAGTTTTTACAACATTCTTTTAAGCGGTTAGAAAAGGAGAAACAAAAGAAGTTACGTTTACGAGCGGCAGAAGTATACGAACGATGCGGTGATTTTGAGGAATGTATAAAACAATTATTAGAGATGCAATGTTTTGAGGATGCGCTCAGAAAAATTGAAGTGCACGGACAAAATCCACAAGGATGGAGTTATTTGCAACATATTCCGTTAACGTGTATTGTGCAAAATAAAGAGATGACGTTTCAACTCATTTTTTACCATTATTGTAATATGGAGTTTGAACAGTGTACAGAAATATTAAATATCGTGTACGAAGGGGAAAGTGGTCATCATCCTTGGAGGGTATTCGAATTTTGCAAGGCTTTAATTGAGGAAAATAATTTACAATTAGATGTTTTGTTTATAAATGAAATTGAAGACATGGATATAAGTGATGTAACTAAGGCGATCATTTATGTAGAATTATCATTTTTTCTGAGGTTTCAGGAGCGAATCAAGGATGCACTATATGTGCTTGATAAAGCGTCTGTGCTTGAGAAGAGAATGAAAAATCCATATGTGAAAATGGGCATTTTAAGTTCTTTATGCCAGATTAAAGAGGAATTAGGAGATTTAAAAGAGTGTGAGAGCTTATATAAGCAGCTTTTTCAGGTAATTGAACAACATCCATTTTTATCAGCTCTCACAGTAACTTGTCATATTGGAATTACGGGTATTTATTTAAAACGCTTACAATTAGAGGAGGCTGAAAAATCACTACAACATGTACAAGGTGACGAAGCTGTTGTAGGAAAAGCTTATTTATATAATTTAATGGAACTTCAATTTCTGAAAGGTGATAAACAGCAAGCAAACGAAACGATTCGAAAGTTACAAACATTTGAGGTGTATCAAAATGAGCTGTTTATATCCTCCATACTAAAATATGCGATTCATGTTGATGGAGAATATGCACAGCAATTAGATCAGTTCGTATTGATGTACAAACAAAAGAAAGAAAAAAAGAAACTACGAACTGAAGATAAATTGTTATATGCTCAGATTTTATTGCAGAAAGGACATGTGCAAGAATCATTACAGTTACTTGATGAAGTTGCGGAATTTACGAGAAAGCATAAAGTGAAAGTACTATTAATAGAAGCGTTATTATTAAAAGTTCTTATCTTAGGAAATGATATGCAAAAGCATAAGCGGGAGCTTTTAAATTTATTACGAGAAGCGGTACATTATAGTTATGAAAATCATATTTTATTACCTTACTTAAGGATAGATAAACAAATTCAAACATTATTGATGTTATTAAAAGAAGAACGGTTGCAAGATTTAAATGAAAGAGAGCGGGAGTTTTTATACACGTTATTACAGTTAGGGGATCATGATAAAGAGAATATTCTGTTAAGTAATAGAGAATTAGAGGTATTGAAGGTTCTTGCGACTGGGGCATCAAATAAGAAAATTGGTGAACAATTGTGTATATCGATTTCGACAGTTAAGACGCACATTATTAACATATATTCAAAGCTTCATGTTTCTAACCGTGTTGAAGCAATAAAGAAAGCCACAGAACAAGGAATGATGAACTATATAAATCCAAATTAAAAACCGATATAAAACCATCTTTTTTTAGGTGGGCGAGAGCATCTGGCTATGCATAGAAGTGGTCAGGGCCTTTTCCTGCCACATGCGAAGTTTAAACAAAGTCAGAAGGCGAGTGGAAGCTCCTTTTTTTCTGCATAGCAGCAATCTATATGTCGGAAAATCAAAATGGATTCATATAGTTATTAATATGTGAAAACAAAGAACCAGCCAACGGTATGTCGGCTGGTTCTTTGTTTTAATGTTGATTTTGTCTTCGTGCTTGCTCCGGTGTATCGAGTCCTGTTGCACCAGGATATTGTAATGATTGGCTGCGGTCGGATTCTACGCGTCGTGATTGTTTCAATTTCTTCTCTTGACGATCTTTACCCATGGTGTTCCCACCTCCTTAGTACAAAGTGTTGCTGTTATTTTTAAAAATATGCAGCGGTAGAAAATGATTATTTTTCATAAACAATTCCCATAATGGAAATAATAGGAGGTGTTCACTTGGAAGGTGGTTATTTTTATTTTTTAGCATGGATGGGTTGGATTGTTACGACGTTTTTTTTGAAAAAAGATACAGTTAGGCTTAGGCTCAGTGCCGGTATTTTATTATTAATTATTTGTTCGCAAGCAGTGATATCTTTTGCTTCTATTACAATTTCGGTAAACGCTCTTTTGTTAGGAGGGATCTCATTTATTGGAATTGCGGCATATTCAGTATGGAAAAAGATCTACACTTTACTATGTGCACTTATGATCGCGATGTTATATGCAAGTTTTTCTTTAATCGAACTATATGATCCAATTTGGATTGTTGTAGATCGTACATGGATGTTAAGTAGTATTCTCGTTTATACATCTGTTTTATTACATAGGGATCGTGTATTACGTATATGGAGCTTATATGCAGGGGCGTTGCAGGGTGAGGTGTTTGTAGCTTTCATCTTAAAAACATTTAATTTTCCGTATCAATTAGGAAATTTACAATTTTTTAATATGATTGCTGTGTCTACCATGTTCTTTAGTCTTTTATACGGATTTGGAAAAATAATGACATATACAGAGCAATTTAAGCAAAAGCAAGTGAAGGAGGGACAAGGTTAACTTATGAATTCGTATACATCAGCTATGTTGCTTGGAGTAACTGTTGGAACCGTCACACGAATTTTAATGCTTCAAACTGATACAAGGCAGTATCCCACTCGTTTACATGGCAAGATTATTCATATTGCAATGGGAATTATTGCAGCTGCTCTTGGGGCGGTTGCCATTCCAGCTATTTTGAAAAAGGATTTCTCTGCTATTACATTTCTGACATTAGCAGCATCGCAGTTTCGTGATGTACGGAATATGGAGCGGAATACATTGCAGCAATTAGACGGGTATGAACTTGTCCCTAGGGGCAATACGTATATTGAGGGAATTGCAATTGTGTTTGAGAGCCGTAATTATTTAGCAATGTTAACTTCTTTCTTAGCAACCTTTGCTTATTTAGGATTTAAATCGTGGTATGCCGGTATTTTAGCTGGAATTATAGGATTCTTTTTCGCGAAAAAGTTGATGTCTGGTAAACGGCTGCACGATCTTGTTGAAGTTGAGCATGCTCCATTGCATTTTGAAGGAGCAGGCCTTTATGTTGATAATATTTATATTATGAATATCGGTTTACCAGCAAGACAAAAAGAAATTATGAAGTATGGTATGGGTTTTATTTTAAAACCAAAATCTATTGATGCTCGGGTAACATTAGCAAACCTTGGTCAAAGACAAGCGATTTTGCATGATATATCTGTTGCGCTTGGTGTATATCGAGATTCTGGAACACCTGCACTTGTACCGCTTGCAAAACGTGATTTAAATGATGGGAGAATAGGCATATTTGTTTTGCCGCAAGATCAAGATGTAAATAAAGCGATTCAGGTCATTGGGAATGTTCCAACATTAGAAAGTGCGATTCATATGTCTTCTGAGGCCCCAAATGGAAGGGGAGAAAAAGGATGATATTAGAAAAATGTATTCTTGCTGTTATTACAACAATTCCGGAAAAGTTTGCTGGCGGGGCTCCATTATTTGTATGTGAGACAGTAGAAGAAATGGAGTTTGTTGCTAGTAATTTAGAAGCGATCTTAGATGGAATTGCCCACCGTTTGCAAGAGAACTTATATATTATTGTGAAACATTCTTAAAATGTGTTATAATATGAGATGTTTTGATACGAAGAGAAATATTCTGGAATGCAAATCCCTTCTTGCACAAAGAAGGGTTTTTTACATAATAACAGAAGCAAATAGAAAGGATGAAAGTATATGCCAAAACCGGTAGTGGCAATAGTAGGACGCCCAAATGTGGGGAAATCTACTATTTTCAATAGAATTGTTGGAGAAAGAGTGTCGATTGTTGAAGATATCCCTGGTGTAACAAGAGATCGTATATATAGCGCAGGAGAATGGTTAAATCATGAGTTTAACATTATTGATACAGGTGGAATTGATATTGGAGACGAGCCATTCTTGACACAAATTCGTCAACAAGCAGAAGTTGCGATTGATGAGGCTGATGTTATTATTTTTATGACAAATGGTCGCGACGGTGTAACAGCTGCGGATGAAGAAGTTGCAAAGATTTTATATCGTTCTAAAAAGCCAGTTGTATTAGCTGTGAATAAGGTAGATAATCCAGAGATGCGCAGCGATATTTACGATTTTTATGCGTTAGGCTTTGGGGAACCGTTTCCTATATCTGGAACGCACGGTTTAGGTTTAGGGGACTTATTAGATGAAGCAGCAAAACATTTCCCGCAAATTGAAGAAGAACCGTACGATGATGAAACGATTAAATTCTGTTTAATCGGTCGCCCGAACGTTGGAAAATCATCAATGGTAAATGCAATTCTTGGTCAAGAACGTGTAATCGTTAGTAATGTAGCAGGTACTACACGTGATGCGGTTGATACGCCGTACAGCAAAGATGGACAAGATTACGTTATCATTGATACAGCAGGAATGCGCAAAAAAGGAAAAGTATATGAAAGTACTGAAAAGTATAGTGTGCTTCGTGCACTTCGAGCAATTGAACGCTCTGATGTTGTTTTAGTTGTTTTAGACGGTGAAGAAGGAATCATTGAACAAGATAAAAAAATTGCTGGATATGCCCATGATTCAGGTCGTGCTGTTATTATTGTTGTAAATAAATGGGACGCGGTTGAAAAAGATGAGAAAACGATGAAGGAATTCGAAGAGAATATTCGTGCTCATTTCCAATTTTTAGATTACGCACCAATCGTATTCTTATCTGCAAAAACGAGAAAACGTACACACACACTACTTCCTGTTATTAATGAGGTAAATGCAAGTCATAGTATTCGTGTACAAACAAATGTATTAAACGATGTAATTATGGATGCTGTTGCAATGAATCCAACACCAACGCATAATGGACAACGTTTGAAAATTTTCTATGCAACACAAGTCGCGGTGAAACCACCGACATTTGTTGTGTTCGTAAATGATCCAGAGTTACTGCACTTCTCATATGAGCGCTTCTTGAAAAATCGTCTGCGCGATGCGTTTGGTTTCGTAGGAACACCAATTAAAGTTATTGCAAGAGCACGAGACTAATGGAGAGGATGTGATTTTATGAAAAAAATCACAGTAGTAGGAGCAGGTAGCTGGGGAACGGCGTTAGCAATGGTATTAGCTGACAACGGCCATGATGTACGTCTTTGGGGAAATCGAGCAGAACTTATGGATGAAATTAATGAAAAACATGAGAATAGTCGTTATCTTCCGGGGATTACACTGCCAGCTGGTATCGTTGCTTACTCTTCCTTAGAAGAGGCATTAGTAGGGGTTGATACAGTACTTCTCGTTGTACCTACAAAGGCATATCGAGAAGTATTGCAAAATCTGAAAACATTTGTTTCGCAGCCAATTACATGGATTCATGCGAGTAAAGGGATTGAACCAGGAACTTCAAAGCGTATTTCGGAAGTGATTGAAGAAGAAATTCCGGCACATCTCATTCGCGATGTGGTTGTTTTATCAGGACCGAGTCATGCAGAAGAAGTTGGATTGCGCCAAGCTACAACAGTTACATCAGCTGCAAAGCGTATGGAAGCAGCTGAAGAGGTTCAAGACTTATTTATGAATAGCTATTTCCGTGTATATACAAACCCAGATATTATTGGAGTTGAACTTGGCGGAGCGCTAAAAAATATCATTGCCCTTGCGGCGGGTATTACTGATGGAATTGGCTTAGGAGATAATGCTAAGGCAGCACTTATGACGCGAGGATTAACAGAAATTGCTCGTTTAGGACGTAAAATGGGTGGGAACCCATTAACGTTTGCTGGCCTGACAGGTATGGGTGACCTAATTGTAACATGTACGAGTGTTCATAGCCGAAATTGGCGTGCTGGTAACATGCTTGGTAAAGGTTGCTCGTTACAAGAAGTATTAGATAATATGGGAATGGTTGTTGAAGGCGTACGGACAACGAAAGCAGCATATGAGATGGCTAAGAAAATGGATGTCGAAATGCCGATTACAACTGTTTTATATGATGTGTTATTTAATGGGAAAAATGTAAAAGATGCTGTTGGAATGTTGATGGGACGTGTGCGTAAACACGAAGTAGAAGCCATTCCAGACTTGCTGTAAAAAAAGCTGTACAAATGTAAAAAGACATTTGTACAGCTTTTTCTTTTGGGTTTTTTCACCATTCTTTATTTTCTGCATACGATGAAGTGTAGATTACATGAGAGGGTGAACAAGGTGGATAATAATTTATTCAACAATATTGAAAAGGAATCCAAAGTAAATAAAGAAGATATTTTTAAATTAGCCTCTTCGGTTCAAAATTCAAATTTACGCGATGAAAAAGTGTTACGTCAGTTAATTCATCAGGTTGCAACAATGGCGGGAAGAGATGTATCAAAAGAAAAAGAAGAGCAAATTATAAATGCGATTATTAATAATAATATGCCAACTGACTTTAGTTCATTGACTAAAATGTTTAAAAAATAAAGTATGAGAAACCCTTGTTATATACATTGCATACGATACTATGAAGGAATGAATATGAGCTGTTTGTGGGAGCATTTGGTCAACCGAAGCGAAGAAGTCCCGTTCGCTTCGGTTTTTATTCGTTTCAATATAAGATGAAACTTTAATCAGTAGGGGGGAGGCTTCCTCCCCCACTGATAATTAGCCCCCACCAATCGGGCACATGCCAGAAGTTTATCTCCCGCCTAACCTCTTTAGAAAAGCGGCTCGCTCAGAATGGTAGGACGCCCGCGCCAAAGGTAGAGAGGTACTCTTCGCCTCGTCCGAGGGGCGAAACGACCGGAGATTCTAGCCGCTAAAGCTGGACAATGCTTTTGCTGAATTTTGAGGTATTGTCAAATAAATAGATTATTTTCATTTGTTTAAAAGTTATAATTTGTTAAAATAATAGGAAAATACATTAGGAGGGGGATATATGTCTGTTGGTCTTATAAAGATGTGGTTTGCTTTGGGGGCAATGGCTCTCATGTTTATTTCTGTTGCTTTCATTTTGCTAAGTCGTCATAAAATAAAGAATACATTTTTGAAAGGGTTTACAGCTTTGTTTGCATATGCATGTATGGTTGTATCAGGATTTATTATCTTTCTTGTCGTATTTAGCGGACCAATCGAACAATAGAAACTAAAGGACGGATTTCTAATGAAGAAAATACTAATGATTTTCGTAATATGCTGCACTATTATTCTATCTGGTTGTCTATATCCGAAAGAAAAGGTGCAACAACACGCCGTACCATATGAAGACCAATTACAAGCGGTACAAATAGCGGTTAATACATATAGAGAACAAAATGGTCATATATTGCCTATTAAAACACGTGATATGAATACACCAATCTATCAAAAATATCCGATTGATTTTCAAAAGATTACGCCTAGACTAATGCAAGAACCTCCTGGAAATGCTTTTGAAAGCGGCGGCATTTATCAGTATGTATTAGTTGATGTAGAAACAAATCCAACTGTGAAATTAATTGATGTACGAACAGCGGAGCGGGTTCAAGATTTAAAGTTGAAACTACAAATCTATCGTGATGAGCATCGATATCCACCATTTAAAAAAGTAATTACAGATGGTGTGTATGAGCTTGATTATAATAAAATGGGCTATAAAGAAATTCCTCAAGTGGAAAGCCCTTATTCTGGTAAAAACTTACCTTTTGTTGTTGACGAGAAAGGTGAGGTATATATTGATTATCGCATTGACTTATACGACATGTTACAAAAACATGGTGATGAAGTAAAAGAAGGAGACGATATTCGTCAGTTGCTTGTAAAGCATACTCCATTTGTACCAGCTTATTCTTTGCCATATACAGTGAAGGATAAAGAACCAATTTTTTTTAAGTGATAAGTCATGAACCCTTCTTTTAGCGAATAAGTTCTAGAAGAAGGGTTTTTTACTTCTTGAAATATTTGCATCGCTAATAAAAAGTTTTTTTAAAATAGTCATATGAAATTGGGACAAAATCATATGCTGTATTGTCCAACTACAAGAATAATCATGATTTATTCCCAAAAATTTTGAGGGAGGGAATCACTTGGAAAAGGTTGATATTTTTAAAGATATTGCTGAGCGCACAGGCGGTGATATTTATCTCGGGGTTGTAGGGGCTGTCCGAACAGGGAAATCAACTTTTATTAAGAAGTTTATGGAGCTAGTTGTCATTCCAAACATTGAAAATGATTCAGATCGCCAGCGCGCACAGGATGAACTGCCGCAAAGCGCAGCAGGGCGTACAATTATGACGACAGAACCAAAGTTTGTTCCAAACCAAGCGGTTTCTATCCATGTTGATGAAGGGCTTGATGTAAATATTCGCTTAGTAGATTGTGTGGGTTATACTGTCCCAGGAGCGAAAGGATATGAAGATGAAAATGGGCCACGTATGATAAATACACCGTGGTATGAAGAACCAATCCCATTTCATGAAGCGGCGGAAATTGGAACGCGCAAAGTAATTCAAGAGCATTCTACAATTGGGGTAGTCATCACAACTGATGGAACAATCGGAGAAATCCCACGCCGCGATTATATTGAAGCGGAAGGACGGGTTGTAAATGAATTAAAAGAAGTAGGGAAACCGTTTATTATGATTATTAATACAGTACAGCCCTATCATCCTGATACAGAACAACTTCGTCAAAGTTTAGTAGAAGAATATGATATCCCGGTGTTGGCAATGAGTGTAGAAGGACTAAGAGAAGGCGATGTATATAACGTATTACGTGAGGCGTTATATGAATTTCCGGTTCTTGAGGTGAATGTAAATCTTCCAAGCTGGGTAATGGTGCTAAATGACAACCATTGGCTTCGTCAAAGCTATCAAGAGGCTGTTCAAGAAACGGTGAAAGATATTAAGCGACTTCGTGATGTTGATCGCGTTGTATGGCAATTTAGTCAATATGAATTTATCGATCGTGCAAGTTTGGCAGGGATTGATATGGGGCAAGGTGTTGCAGAGATTGATTTATATGCACCAGATGAATTGTACGATCAAATTTTAAAAGAAGTGGTAGGTGTTGAAATTCGAGGCCGAGATCATTTGTTAAAACTAATGCTCGACTTCGCTCATGCAAAAATTGAATATGATCAAGTTGCGGATGCGCTGAAAATGGTAAAACAAACCGGATACGGTGTTGCAGCACCGGCCTTAGCAGATATGAGCTTAGATGAACCGGAAATTATTCGACATGGATCACGCTTTGGTGTGAAATTGAAAGCTGTTGCCCCGTCGATTCATATGATTAAAGTTGATGTGGAATCAACATTTGAACCGATTATTGGAACAGAAAAGCAAAGTGAAGAGCTCGTTCGCTATTTAATGCAAGATTTTGAAGATGATCCACTTTCTATTTGGAATTCTGATATTTTTGGGCGTTCACTTAGCTCAATTGTTCGAGAAGGGATTCAGGCAAAATTATCATTAATGCCAGAAAATGCTCGCTATAAGTTAAAAGAAACGCTAGAACGAATTATAAATGAAGGATCGGGCGGCTTAATAGCAATTATTTTATAATCGAAAGACTCCTTATTTTGGGGTCTTTTTTTATTTTTCATAGAAAAACAAAATGTCATTATCTAATACTTTATAGTTGATTGTCAAGTTTCATTAGTTTTTTACAATTTCACGGCAACATTTTCTTTAAAAATATTGAATTATAAAGGAGAATCGTATAATATAGGCCTAGATAATGATTTATCTATACCTTTGTAGTATAGAATTTGTAAAAATTGCCTACAAATGAAGGTAAGACTCATTTTATGATCATTATACAGTCGTATCTTTGGGAGGAGGTGAATGGCATGAACAAGACAGATTTAATCAATGCTGTTGCAGAAGCAAGTTCCCTTTCTAAAAAGGACGCAACAAAAGCAGTTGACGCTGTTTTTGATTCCATCTTAGAAGCTTTAAAGCAAGGTGATAAAGTACAACTTATCGGATTTGGTAACTTCGAAGTTCGTGAGCGTGCGGCTCGTAAAGGACGCAACCCACAAACTGGTGAGGAAATTGAAATCGCGGCAAGCAAAGTACCTGCATTCAAACCTGGTAAAGCGCTAAAAGATGCGGTTAAATAATCCTTACATATTTACGGGGAAGAAGAGTTTCCTTATTGGAAACTCTTCTTTTTGCATTTAAAAACATATATATGCTAGAATGTGTTCGTAGTATTTTTAGGTTTTATTCGGGAGGGATAGCGGATGGCAAATGTAAACTTAGAGCAAATAGAACATGCAGTACGCCTAATTTTAGAAGCAATTGGGGACGATCCAAATCGTGAGGGCGTATTAGATACACCAAAACGTGTTGCGAAGATGTATGCAGAAGTATTTTCTGGTATGCATGAAGATCCGAAAGAACATTTACATAAAGTGTTTGGTGAAGATCATGAAGAACTTGTATTGGTAAAGGATATTCCGTTCTTTTCTATGTGTGAGCATCATCTCGTTCCGTTTTATGGCGTTGCTCACGTTGCATATATTCCACGTGGTGGAAAAGTAACTGGACTAAGTAAATTGGCACGTACGGTAGATACAGTTGCACGTCGACCGCAATTACAAGAACGCATTACATCAACAGTAGCAGATTCTATTATGGAAGTATTAGAGCCGCATGGTGTGATGGTTGTTGTAGAAGCAGAGCACATGTGTATGACAATGCGCGGTGTGAAAAAACCTGGTGCCAAAACTGTAACAACCGCAGTGCGTGGTACGTTAGAAGCAGACGTAGCAGCACGTGCGGAGATTTTAACTTTTATTAAGACGAATTAGTAGGAAAGCAGGAAACTGCTTTTCTTTTTTTATCTACCCATATATAAATTAAAAACCCCTTCTTTTTTGGTGGACGAGTGCATCTGGCGGCGTATAGAAACGGTCAGGGCTTTTTCCTGCCACATGCAAAGTTTCAAACAAAAGGAGAAAGCCAGTAGCGGTCATGGTGTATTCTGCATAGCGACGATTTATATGTCAGAAAATTAAAATGGATATATAGCTATTATTGACTCCTATTTCAAGATTTAGAAAAAAGAAGATGGGGAGGAATAACTGCTAATATATACCTAAATGGTGAGGGGACTATGGAAGTTTCATTTTATAATAATTTAATGGTTAAGATAAGGGGAAATAAAGGTCAATTTTTACTTTAGTTTGTTGCGTCAAGTTTTATTTATAGAAAAATGAATGAATGTGTTATAATAGGTTTTATGAATTAGAAAACAAGGGTGATTTTTGTGGATGAAATTTACGGAGGGTTTGCGGATATAAAGGAGCAGCTATATAAAAAACTACGCCATCCTTATTTTATAAAATATATTGAAGAACCAGTTGTTGATGAAAAAAAAATAGCGTTCTTATATTCCATTTTAAAAAGCGCAAACTTACATAAAGAACAAATTGAACATTACGCAGTTACAATTATGCTTGTACAAATTGCTTTGGACACGCATGAGAAAGTATCAAATAAAGAAGAGACTGATGAATTTCATAAGCGGCGCCAATTAACGGTATTAGCGGGTGATTATTACAGCGGGTTATATTATTATTTACTTTCAATGAATCATGACATCACATTGATTCGTGCCTTAGCAGACGGAATTAAAGAAATCAATGAACAAAAAATTATGCTATATCAGCAAACGTATGAAACGATTGAAGAAATGTTAAAAAGTGTCGGATTGATTGAATCGGCTCTTTTACAGAAAACATGTGACCATTTTCAGGTGCCGCATGTAAAGTCTGCAATAACTAACATGTTAACAATAGATCGTTTGCAAACTGAGTATCAAATATACACGAAGAAAGAATCGTCACCTGTATTTGCTGCATTTCAAAAGATTTTGTCTCATGATGGTGAAATAAAAGTAGAAACCTTATATAACGAATTAATAAGAAAAATGCGAAGTCAGGTCAATACTTTGGTGCAAAATAATACAGGAATTGGAACATTTCTTTCCACATTGAAAGAGGCTACTTGAACATTTTGAATTTACAGTTGGAAGAAGGGTAAAGCATGCAACAATCAAAAGAAGAAAGAGTACATGACGTATTTGAGAAGATATACAATAAATACGATGTAATGAATTCGGTTATTAGCTTTCAAAGACATAAAGCATGGCGCAAAGAAACAATGCGAATTATGGATGTTCAACCGGGCAGCATAGCGCTTGATGTATGTTGTGGAACGGCTGACTGGACGATTGGGCTTGCTGATGCAGTCGGTTCTAGCGGGAAGGTATATGGATTAGATTTTAGTAAAAATATGCTTTCTGTTGGAAAAGAGAAAGTGGCTGCTTTACAATTAAATCAAGTAGAGTTACTTCATGGTAATGCGATGGAATTGCCATTTGAGGATAATATGTTTGATTATGTCACAATTGGATTTGGGCTCCGGAACGTACCAGATTATATGCAGGTATTAAAGGAAATGACGCGTGTCGTAAAACCAGGTGGAAAGGTTATTTGTTTAGAAACATCTCAACCGACAATGATTGGAATCCGCCAAGGCTACTTGTTATATTTTAAATTTATCATGCCGTTATTTGGAAAATTATTTGCCAAAAGTTACAAAGAATATTCATGGCTACAAGAATCTGCAAGCACATTTCCAGGGATGAAAGAATTGGCTCGTATGTTTGAAGAAGCTGGATTAGAAAAAGTACAAGTAAAGCCGTTTACTTTTGGGGTAGCAGCAATGCATTTAGGATATAAACCGAAGTAAATAAAGAAATGTATTTTTGATGATGGAAAGCCTTCAGCAATCGAGAGCATATTAGAAGTTATCTCCCACCTGCCTTTTTTATTTTTTGATAAATTTAAGGTGGAAGTTTTGTTATTGATTAGAGCGGGATAAAATAGAAAAGAAGTTTTAGGTTAAGGTGAACGATATGAAGTTACAACTTATGTATTCTTTTTTACGATTGGATATTGATAAAATTGAGAAAGAACTAAAAATAGTTGTTGCTTCTGAGCAACAATTGCTGGAAGAAGCAGCGTTGCAACTAATTGAGGCCGGTGGAAAACGAATCCGACCTGTTTTCGTTCTGCTTGCAGGGAAATTTGGCGATTATAAGCTTGATGTGATTAAGCATGTTGCGGTTGCATTAGAGCTTATTCATATGGCTTCTCTTGTGCATGATGATGTAATAGATGCCGCTCTTTTAAGAAGAGGAAGTGCGACTGTAAATGCCAATTGGGGTGATCGCATTGCAATGTATACAGGTGACTATCTATTTGCAAAATCTCTGGAATGCATTACAAATTTAGAAAATCCAGAAGTACATAAAGCATTATCAAATACAATTCTTGAAGTATGTAAAGGTGAAATTGAGCAAATTAAAGATAAGTATGATTTTGGGCAAAATTTACGAACATATTTACGCCGTATAAAGCGGAAGACAGCATTGTTAATTGCAGCTAGCTGTCAATTAGGTGCCCTTGCATCTGGAGCTTGTCGGGATACTGTAAATCGTTTGTTTTGGTATGGGTACTTTGTTGGTATGTCATATCAAATTATTGATGATATTTTAGATTTTGTATCAACAGAAGAAAAGCTTGGAAAACCAGCAGGGGGAGATTTATTACAAGGTAATATTACACTTCCTGTTTTATATGCAATGGAAGACCGAGTACTTCGTGAGAGAATTGTTCAAGTTAACGAAAATATGTCTTCGGATGAAATGAAGAGACTTATTGAAGCAGTCAAAAATAGTGATGCAATTGATCAAGCATTTGCATTTAGCGAGAGATATTTACATAAAGCACTAGAAGTGATTAAGCCGTTGCCACGTGGACAGGCAAAACTGGCGTTGCAAAATGTTGCAAAATATATTGGAAAACGTAAATTTTAAATGTTTTTTGAGAAAAATAATAATCTCTCCATTTCAAAACTATTGCACAATTCTGATAAGGGTGATACTATGTGTTTGGGGATATACAATTATATACATAATGAGAAGTGGAGAGATTTATTATGGAAAAAACGTTTTTAATGGTAAAACCAGATGGTGTGCAACGTGCAATCATTGGGGAGATTGTTGCTAGATTCGAAAGAAAGGGCTTTCAATTAGTCGGAGCTAAGCTAATGCAAATCACACCAGAGATTGCTGGAGAGCACTACGGTGAGCATAAAGAAAAGCCATTCTTCGGTGAATTAGTAGATTTTATTACATCTGGACCTGTTTTTGCAATGGTATGGCAAGGTGAAGGCGTTGTGGAAACAGCTCGTAATATGATGGGAAAAACAAAACCAAGTGAAGCTGCACCTGGTACAATTCGTGGTGACTTTGGACTAACTGTTGGGAAAAATATTATTCACGGTTCAGATTCTCTTGAAAGTGCAGAACGTGAAATTGGTATTTTCTTTAAAAAAGAAGAACTAGTTGAGTATTCTAGAGTAATGAATGAGTGGATTTACTAATTATTTTTAAATAATTTGTAACCGCTTTAAAAATAGTAGGTATAATGAGAAAGGCGCAAGAAAGGATGGTCACACTCCTTCTTGCGCTTTTTTGTTTCATTTTGATTTTTCAACATATAAGTCGCTGCTATGCAGAATACAACATGACCGTTACTTGCTTTCTCTCTTTGTTTTAAACCTCGCATGTGGCAGGAAAAGGCCCTGACCGTTTCTATGCACGGCCAGATGCTCTCGTCCTCCCTAAGAAGAAAGAGGGTTTTTAGGTCGTGTCTTTAATTTGTGCTTATTTAGTTACGAAACAATAAAGGTTATGATATAGTGTTACATAAATACTGAAGTAAAGGGGAGTAACCGATGAGATATATAACAGCTGGTGAATCTCACGGACCGCAACTAACGACAATATTAGAGGGGATTCCGGCAGGTTTATCTTTAGTTGCAGATGATATTAATACGGAGTTAGAAAGAAGACAAAAAGGCTACGGCCGTGGACGCCGCATGCAAATCGAAAAAGATCAAGTTCAAATTTTAAGCGGTGTTCGTCATGGATATACAATTGGTGCACCAATTACACTTGTTGTCGAAAATCGTGATTTTACACATTGGACAAAAATTATGGGGGCAGAGCCATTAACAGATGAAGAATCAAAAGAAGTAAAACGGCAAATTACACGACCTCGTCCAGGACATGCAGATTTAAACGGAGCAATTAAATATGGCCATCGTGATATGCGAAATGTATTAGAACGTTCTTCTGCTAGGGAAACAACGGTTCGTGTTGCTGCTGGAGCTGTTGCAAAGCGTATTTTAGAAGAATTGGGGATAAAAGTAACGGGGCATGTTATTGAAATTGGGGGAGTTAAAGCAGAAAAGCAATCGTATTCCTCTATTGAAGAGCTACAAATGATTACAGAGGCATCTCCTGTTCGATGTTTAGATGAAGATGCAGGAAAGAAAATGATGCAGGCAATCGATAATGCGAAAACAAACGGAGATTCTATCGGAGGAATCGTTGAAGTTGTTGTCGAAGGGATGCCGATTGGTGTTGGAAGTTATGTACATTACGATCGTAAATTGGATGCAAAACTTGCAGCGGCGATCATGAGTATTAATGCGTTTAAAGGTGTAGAGATTGGAATTGGCTTTGAAGCAGCTCATAAACCTGGAAGCCTTGTTCATGACGAGATTTTATGGGACAAGGATCATGGGTATACAAGACGTACAAATAACGCCGGTGGATTAGAAGGCGGTATGACGACTGGGATGCCAGTTATTGTTCGCGGGGTTATGAAACCAATTCCAACTCTATATAAACCGCTGCAAAGTATAGATATTGATACGAAAGAAGTGTTTCAAGCGAGTATTGAGCGTTCTGATAGTTGTGCAGTGCCAGCAGCAAGTATTGTAGCAGAAGCTGTTGTAGCTTGGGAGCTTGCCGCAGCTGTCATTGAACAATTTGGAACGGATCGCATCGATTTAATTCGTGAAAATATTAAGAAACATAACGAATATACGAGGGAGTTTTAATGGAGACAATACAGATTCAAACAAGTTCTAAACAATACGATGTGTATGTCGGAAATAATGCACTATCACAAATAGCAACGCTTATAGAAAATATGAAGCCAGCTGTTTCAAATATTTTACTGATTTCTGATGAAACGGTAGCATCATTTCATTTAGACGAAGTAATCAATACTTTGCATGTAAAACAAGAAGTATTTTCGTTAGTAGTTCCAAGTGGCGAGAAAGAAAAATCGTTTGAAAACTATTATGCGGCTCAAACGTTTGCGCTTGAAAATGGTATGGATCGTCATTCGCTCATTCTTGCGCTTGGCGGCGGAATGATTGGAGATTTAGCGGGATTTGTTGCAGCGACGTTCATGAGAGGGATTCGATTTGTCCAAATACCAACTACATTACTTGCGCATGATAGTGCCGTTGGAGGGAAAGTGGCCATTAATCATCCGCTTGGGAAAAATATGATTGGCGCATTTCATCAACCAGAAGCGGTGATTTATCATACTCCATTTTTAAATTCGCTTTCAGAAGAAGAGTGGCGCTCTGGTTTTGCGGAAGTCATTAAACATTCGCTTATTGGAGATGTAGAATTCTATCATTGGCTTCGTAAAGAAGTGAAACAGCTGACTGATTTAAGAGATGATAAATTAATTTATACATTGCAACGAGCGATTCCAGTAAAGGCAAAAATTGTTGCAGAGGATGAAACTGAAAAAGGTATTCGTGCTCACTTGAATTTTGGGCATACACTTGGGCATGCACTTGAAAAAGAGATGGGATATGGAAGCATAACACATGGTGACGGCGTTGCAATTGGCATGTTATTTGCAATCTTTTTAAGTGAACAAATCTATGAAAAAGACCTTCAATATAAGGAAATCAAACGTTGGTTTACGGCATATGGCTATCCAAGTATGTCGAATAGACTTGATGTGAACCGTCTTATTCAAGTAATGAAACAAGATAAAAAAGCGAACGGTGGAACAATTCGTATGGTTGTTATGCAGGAGATTGGGGTAGTGGATGTCGTATCTATTTCAGATGAAACCGTCCGCACAGCTTTAGAGTCATTTCAAAGAGAGGGGGAGTCTATTTGATTCGCGCGATTCGCGGCGCAACCACAGTCAGTTATAATGAGACTGAACAAATATTGACTGCAACAGAGCGTTTAGTGAAAAAAATGGCAAGCGATAATAGAGTTTCTCCTGATCATATTGTATCTGTACTCATTTCAACAACAGCAGATATAAATGCGTGTTTCCCAGCTGCGGCTTTAAGACAGATGGAAGGCTGGGCATATGTACCGGTTATGTGCATGCAAGAAATAGAAGTGCCAGATGCTCTTGAGAAATGTATTCGCGTAATGATGACGGTTATGACAAATAAACACCAACATGAAATTCAACATGTCTATTTAGAGAAAGCGGTACGATTAAGGCCCGATTTACAAAAATGACAGGGGGAATTTGAATGAAAGTAAAAGAGCAATTATTGTCGCTTAAAGCGTATGTGCCAGGAAGAAATATTGAAGAAGTAAAGAGACAATATGGACTATCTAAAATTGTGAAACTAGCGTCAAATGAAAATCCATTTGGATGTTCACAACGTGTAGATGAAGCGTTGGCATCGTTAGCTGGGCAATATGCGCTCTATCCGGACGGCGGGGCGTATGCTCTTCGTGAGAAATTAGCAGCACATCTTCGTGTGAAAGAAGAACAAATTCTATTTGGTAGCGGTTTGGATGAAGTTATTCAAATGGTTAGCCGTGCTCTTTTACAAGAAGGAACAAATGTTGTTATGGCAAAGCCGACATTTTCACAGTATCGTCATCATGCCATAATTGAAAAAGCGGAAGTACGTGAAGTCCCTTTAAAAGAAGGTATACATGATTTAGAGGCAATGCTTGCGCAAGTTGATGAGCATACACGAATTGTGTGGATTTGTAACCCAAATAATCCGACCGGAACGTATGTAGCAGAAAAACAATTACTTTCATTCTTAGAGGCAGTTCCGAAAACAACACTTGTTATTATGGATGAAGCATACTTTGAATATGCTGGAGCGAAAGATTATCCGCAAACATTACCACTTCTAGAGAAATATGAAAATTTGATGGTATTGCGCACATTTTCAAAAGCATACGGATTAGCGTCATTCCGCATTGGTTATGCAGTAGGAAATGAAAAGTTAATACGTTCATTAGAAATTGCTAGATTACCATTTAATACGTCCTCAATTGCACAGATAGTTGCGCAAGCTGCAATTGAAGATCAAGCCTTTTTACAAGAGTGTGTGAAAGTGAATAATGAAGGATTGCAACAATATTACGATTTTTGTGAGAAGCATCAAGTATTTTATTATCCATCACAGACGAATTTTATCTTTTTAGACCTTGGGCTTTCAGGTGATGAAGTATTTGAAAGATTATTGCAAAAAGGATACATCGTTCGTTCTGGTGGTCCGCTTGGTTTACCAAATGGTATTCGTATTACTGTTGGTACGAAAGAAGAGAATGACGAAATTATTGCAGTGCTTACTGAACTCATAGAAAAAAATGTGAGAAAAGAAGAGACATATTCATAAAAAAAGAAACGGCTCCATGAATAGGAGTCGTTTCTTTCATCTTATTTGCGAAAAGAAGATAGAAAGAAGTACAATAAAGAGAGAATACATAGGTGAATAGTAACGAGGTGTTAGAGGTGAAACGATTAACAAGGCTTAAGAATGGATTAAACGGAACGATATTTATTCCTGGAGATAAGTCCATTTCGCATCGTGCTGTCATGTTTGGGGCGATTGCAGAAGGGGTAACGAAGATTACGAATTTTCTTCAAGGTGAAGATTGCTTAAGTACGATTGCTTGTTTTCAGAAGTTAGGCATTACGATTGAGCAAAATGGTACTGATGTCACTGTATATGGAAAAGGGTTACAAGGATTAGTAGAACCAGCGGAAGTATTAGATGTTGGAAATTCAGGAACGACAATTCGGTTAATGCTTGGTATACTCGCAAATGTACCCTTTCATTGTACAGTTATTGGAGATGCTTCAATTGGAAAACGTCCGATGAAACGTGTTACAGTACCCCTTCGGCAAATGGGTGCTAAAATTGATGGAAGAGAAGATGGACAGTATACCCCGTTGTCGATTCGAGGTGGGAATATAAAAGGTATACATTATTCTTCTCCTGTAGCAAGCGCGCAGGTGAAATCAGCCGTTCTTCTTGCGGGATTACAAGGGGAAGGCGTCACGACTGTAACAGAACCACTACAATCTCGTGATCATACAGAGCGTATGTTACGTGCATTCGGTTGCGATGTTACTATTGATGAATTAACTGTATCATTACAAGGCGGACAAGAGCTTTTTAGCACGAATATTGAGGTGCCAGGAGATATTTCTTCTGCTGCCTTTTTCTTAGCGGCAGGTGCAATTGTACCTAATAGTAAAATTGTACTGAAAAATGTAGGATTAAATCCAACAAGAACTGGGATTCTTGATGTACTATCACAAATGGGTGCAACATTATCCATAGATAATATTCGGAATGAAGAGTTTGAACCATGCGGTGATATTACAGTTGAAACCTCACAGTTAAGAGGGATAGAAATTGGTGGTGCATTGATTCCAAAACTCATTGATGAAATTCCAATTATAGCATTGTTAGCAACGCAAGCAGAAGGGACAACTGTAATTAAGGATGCAGAAGAATTAAAAGTAAAAGAAACGAATCGTATTGATACAGTTGTGAATGAATTGAAAAAATTAGGGGCAAATATTGAAGCGACCGAAGATGGTATGATTGTGCGTGGTAAAATGCAATTACATGGAAATGCGGTAAATAGTTATGGGGATCATCGTATTGGGATGATGTTAGGAATTGCAGCGTGCATAGCAGATGGAGAAGTTATCATAGAAAATAGTGAAGCGGTAGCTGTGTCATACCCAAATTTCTTTCAACAGTTACACATGCTACAAAGATAAAAGAATCTTTTCCTTTTTGAGAAGGTTCTTTTCTTCATCATGACGGTTGATTACATAGAAGTAGTTGTTTATTATGGAATTTACACAAGTATTTATATAAAGGAGCGAGTTATGCAAAAGTTTGAACAAGCTGTTACATATATTGAAAACGGAGAAGTAGAGAAAGGGTTACAACTATTAGCGGAACAAGTAAAACAAAGTACGGATGAAGAAAAGTATGATATTGCCCGTTATTACTACACGCTAGGGTTTGTAGATCAAGCGTTAGAAATAGCAGAAGATTTACATTTGTTATATCCAGAAGAAAGTGAGTTCACGCTATTTTTAGCAGAATTATATATTGATTTAGATAAAGAAGATGAAGCGATTGAAGTGCTTCACGGTATTCCAGAAAGTGATGAATTATATGTTCAGTCTCTATTACTTGCATCTGATTTATATCAAATGCAAGGTTTTGACGAAGTAGCAGAACAAAAATTACTAAAAGCAAAAGCAATTATGCCGGATGAGCCAGTAGTTGCTTTTGGACTTGGAGAATTATATAGCAGTAAAGGTGAAGATAGTAAAGCCATTCCATATTATGAATTATTACTTCCAGAGCATAAAGTAATGGGCGGTGTTGTTGTTGCGCTTCGCTTAGCTGAAAATTTAAGTGCACTTGGACAATGGGTTGAAGCAATTTCTTATTATGAGGAAGGTTTAGAAGAGCAGAAGGATATACATTCTTTATTTGGATTTGCGTTTACGCTATACCAAGGAGAACAATATCAAAGAGCAATCGGTGTGTGGGAAGAATTAAAAGAGTTAGATCCAGAATATGCATCTTTATACATGTATTTGGCGAAATGCTATGAAAAAGAAGGGATGCTTCAAGAAAGTTATGAAACACTTCAAGATGGAATAAAAATTGATGAATTATCGGTACCGTTTTATGTAGAGTTTGCTAATGTTGCAGCGAAACTAGGAAAAAGATACGAAGCGGAAGCTGCGCTGAAAAAAGCATTAGAGATCGATCCTTCACATTTAGGGGCTACATTAAAGTATTCATACATCTTAAAAGAAGAAGAAAGATATGAAGAGATTATTGATGTTGTAGAAAAAGCCATTGATAATGGAGAGACAGATACGCAATTACTTTGGGATATTGCTTATGCGAAAAAACAATTAGAATTGTATTCAGATGCATTAAAACATTACCAAAGTGCATATACTTCTTTTAAGAATCATCCAGACTTCTTAGAGGAATACGGCTACTTCCTGTTAGAAGAAGGGTTGCGAAAAGAGGCGAAAGAAGTATTTACACGTTTATTACAACTAGATCCAACACAAACTCATATTGAAGAATTATTATATAATTTAGAAGATTTTTCTTAAGTTGGAAGGAAACTGAATGCTGCTTCTTGAATGTAAAAAGAAAAGAGAAGGGCAGAGGAGGGATTAAGTGCGATGAATACCCCTGTTTCTGTGAACGAAAAGAAAGATTTCGTAAAATGGTTTTTAAATAATTATCAACTGAAACAGCGAGAATGTGTTTGGATTTTAAATTATTTAATGAGTCATGATCAATTAATGGATAAGGTGCATTTTGTAGAGCATGCGAAATATTGTCCGCGTGGTCTGGTGATGTCTGCAAATTGTGTGAAAGATTTACCGTTTCATTTTTATAAACAAAATGTGATGACGACAGACGCGGAAAAATCCTTTCATGATATTCGTTTAAACAGAGATGAAGATATTTATATTCAGCTTAACTTTAAGTCATCTTTTCAAAATGCGAACTATGTTGCAGTGTTAGAAGAGAATCCATACTTACCGAAGAATATCGAAGTAAATGAAAAAGATCGTTTATTAGCAGAACGATTTTTAGAGGAAAGTGTATATTCATTTCGGAAAGAACGACTATTAAAATTAATTGATGAAGCACTTGATACTCAAGATGAAGAAGCATTCCGCAAGTTAACAGAAGAGTTAAAACGATTATAAATTTCTTTGTAAAAATCAATTGTGACAATTTTTAGATTATTTTAAAGAAAAGCCATCTTTTAAAGATGGTTTTTCTTTTTTTACCTGTATCTGTATGGTTTAATAGAAATAAAGTGGACTTTTTTGGTAATCAGTTGGGTCAATTAAGTTCTTATAGACAAGTAGCATGGGGAAGTCACATTGTTTGTTAGAAGAGCAGGAAGGGAAAAAGGGGGCTATTAATAGTGAAATGGGCTGTAGCAGATGTAGAACAATATGAAAAAACAAGAGAATATATTGATACAGGAATTATACCACTTCTTTCAGTTTCGTTTGAAAAGGGGATGAAGACAGCTGCTGTAGAAGGAGAATTTATTTCTACTTTAACTAGAGAACTAGAGAGGGAGTATAAAGGTAGAGTATTTTTATTGCCATCATTTACGTATGTAGAAGGAACACATGTAAGTGAGCGCCAACGTTTATGTGATTGGACGAACTATTTAAAAGAGAAGGGCTTGCGGCATATTGCGCTAATTACAAGTGATTTTTCTTGGAAGGAATTTGAATATGAGCTAGCAGAACAATTATTTTGTTTACCAGCACTCCCGTTAGATCAGCTTAGTGATCAAGCGAAAAGAGAAATAATTTATGCACAAATAAAAAATATTATGGAAATATTGACTGAAAAATGGGAAAATAAATAATTAATAGAAGGTTTTAATAATTGGCATTAGTATGATATTGACCAATGTAGTAGGGTATTATATCATGATAGTGTCCTAGTCTTTATCTTTTATTTCAATTTTTCACGGGGGACAATTTCTGATAGAGGGGGGAAATTTTCGTGAGTGAGAGAGAACATAGGGTGTCAAGAAGACAGTTTTTAAACTACACTCTTACAGGTGTAGGAGGATTTATGGCGGCAGGGATTTTAATGCCAATGACGCGTTTTGCGCTTGACCCAGTTCTAAGGAAAGAAGCAGGGGGGGAGATGGTTGCGGTCGCGCAAGTGAAAGATATTACGACTGAACCAAAACGCTTCGATTTTAAGGTGAAACAAGTTGACGGTTGGTATAAGTCCGAAGAACCAAAGTCAGCATGGGTACACAAAGATGAAAGCGGAGACATTGTGGCATTCTCTCCCATTTGTAAGCATTTAGGATGTACAGTAAACTGGAATTCGGACAAGGCACATCCAAATCAATTTTATTGCCCGTGTCACGGGGGACGTTATACGAAAGATGGAAAGAACATAAAGGGAACACCACCGCTTGCACCGCTTGATGTATATGAGTCAAAGGTGAAAGATGGAACGCTTTATTTAGGTAAAGCGAAGCCACAAGGGGGTGCAAAGTAGATGTTAAATAAAATTTATGATTGGGTAGATGAGCGGCTTGATATTACGCCCCTGTGGCGCGATATTGCAGACCATGAAGTGCCGGAACATGTGAACCCAGCGCATCACTTTTCTGCCTTTGTTTACTGTTTTGGAGGTCTTACATTTTTTATAACTGTTATTCAAATTTTATCAGGAATGTTTTTGACGATGTATTACGTACCAGATATAAAAAATGCGTGGGAATCTGTCTATTACTTACAAAATGAAGTGGCATATGGACAAATTGTTCGCGGTATGCATCACTGGGGAGCTAGTCTCGTTATCGTGATGATGTTTTTACATACACTTCGAGTTTTCTTTCAAGGTGCTTATAAAAAGCCTCGTGAATTAAACTGGATTGTTGGCGTTCTTATTTTCTTTGTTATGTTAGGATTAGGTTTTACAGGGTATTTATTACCATGGGATATGAAGGCATTATTCGCAACAAAAGTAGGGATTCAAATTGCAGAACAAACACCACTTATTGGACCTTATGTAAAAACGTTGCTTGCCGGCCACTCCGAAATTGTCGGTGCCCAAACATTAACTCGCTTCTTTGCTATTCACGTATTCTTCTTACCAGCTGCACTTCTCGGATTGATGGCAGTTCACTTCATCATGATTCGCAAACAAGGTATTTCTGGTCCACTATAAGATTATTAGATTTAAAGGAAGAACATAATTAAAGGAGGGAGACTATGCATCGCGGCAAAGGGATGAAGTTTGTCGGAGATTCGCGAGTACCTGCTGTTAGAAAACCGAATATTCCGAAAGATTACTCAGAATATCCAGGGAAAACAGAAGCATTTTGGCCAAACTTTTTATTAAAAGAGTGGATGGTTGGTGCCGTCTTTTTAATTGGCTATCTTTGTTTAACAGTAGCGCATCCATCGCCATTAGAAAGAATTGCAGATCCTACAGATACAGGATATATACCACTTCCAGACTGGTATTTCTTATTTCTGTATCAGTTGTTAAAGTATTCTTATGCATCTGGTCCGTATACGGTTATTGGTGCATTTATTATGCCAGGCATCGCATTTGGCGCATTATTACTTGCTCCATTTCTTGATCGGGGACCAGAACGCGGGCCATTTAAACGTCCAGTTGCAACAGGATTTATGCTGCTAGCGTTAGCGTCTATCGTTTTCCTAACGTGGGAATCTGTAGCTACGCATGACTGGGAAGCAGCGAAAAAGCAGGGTGCAATTGTAAAAACGGTACAGGTTGATAAAAATGATGACGGTTATAAAATTATGCAAAAAAATACATGTTTAACATGTCACGGTGAAAACTTGCAAGGGGGAGCAGCTGCACCAGCATTGCAAAACTTGACATTAAAGCCAGATGAAATTGCAAAAATTGCAAAAGATGGAAAAGGTGCAATGCCAAAAGGAGTTTTCAAAGGAACAGATGAAGAGTTAAAGAAATTATCGGAATTTATCGAGAAATACAATAAAAAATAAAGTGAAACCTCCATCAGTGGGGGTTTTACTGCCCGCGAATAGCGGGATCAATGAGAGCTGGCTACAACTTTGTAGTCAGTTTTTCTATTTTAGGCAGGGAATTTGCTATAATAAAGTAAAACTTTTATCAGTGTAGACGTATTCCCCGCCAATAGCAGTGGGATTGTAATCAAATGCATTCATGCTACGGTTCATGCATCACAGTGATGTATATTTTGGAAAGTTGAGGTATTTCTATTTTGGCATATACATTTTTGTTATTAAGACAACGTTCTTTTCTATGGATTTTGCTCATTATTAATATTTTGGGAACAGTTTATGGGTATATTTGGTATGGAAATCAATTGATAGAAACACCAGCTATTTTTTTGCCGTTTGTCCCAGATAGTCCAACGGCTAGTTTGTTTTTTGTTTTTGTATTAATTGCGTTTGTACAAAAAAAAAATTGGGGTTTAATGGAAGCGTTAGCAGTTGTAACGTTAGTCAAGTACGGGATTTGGGCTGTTGTCGTAAATGTATTAACTCTTATTGTAACCGGCTATATTGGAATAGAAGGATATATACTCATTGTTTTTCATATGGCAATGGCTGTACAAGGACTTTTATACGCACCGTTTTATCGAATGAAATATTGGCATTTTATCATTGCAGCTATTTGGACATTGCATAATGATGTAATTGATTATGTATGGGGGCAAATGCCAAAATATAGTGTTATGTATATGTATGACCGCCAAATTGGTTATTTTACATTTTGGCTTAGTATCGTTGTTTTGGCTACTACATATTATTTTTGTCTAAGAGAGAAAAGATTAACGCTTTCTTTATAAAGTGAAACTTCGGACAGTGTAGGTCTAGATTAAATAAAAAATAGGGAATGGGGAAGATGAATGAATTCACATAGCATATATTCGAAATTTTGGAATGGAATCTTATTATGTATTGTTCCTTTTTGTATTGCTTTTAGTATTTTTTCAATCGCAGTTATGTGTGTTGTATATGGGAAAGGAATTTATTACGTAGAGATTGACGTGTTAAATATTCCGGAAATGGCAAATATGACAAAGGAAGCAATTATTCAAAATTATGATGCGCTCATTACGTATCTTTCTCCTTTTTATAATAAACCATTACATTTCCCAACTTTAGAAATGTCTGAGAAGGGAAGAGTTCATTTTGTTGATGTGAAAAATATTATTGTTGCAATTCAATATGCTATGTATATAAGTATTTTTATATCTTTTATCGGGGGAGTTTATTTAATACGAAAACAAAAGGAAAAGTTTTTGTTCTATGCAGCGATTCTTACAATTGTTTTTCCAATCGTACTCATACTCCCAATCGCAATCAATTTTGAAAAGAGTTTTGTATTTTTCCATGAACTTCTTTTTCAAAACGATTATTGGTTGTTTGATCCAGAGACTGATCCTATTATTCGTATGTTGCCAGAACAATTCTTTATGCATGCAGCCTGTATCATTTTATTGCTGATTTTGTTTGGGAGTGCTTGTTGTTATTGTTTATATCGTTTTTTTATGAGAAAGAGAGGCGTTCATGCAGGGAGTCGGAATGCCGCAACTGAAAAGTAAACGTTCGCTTTAATTTGGATTGGTTCAAGGTCTATTCTTGTCCACTAGTTCATATATTGTACTAGAAGGTATAGGGGGGACAAGAATGAAAAAAGTATTAGCTGGAATTATAGCGTTTATGTTTATATTGTTTCCTATTCGTATATATGCAGCTACTTGGAATGAGTTAACTGGGTTGTTAGATGACTCGCTCCAATTTGTAAAACAAGAAGAGTATGACAAAGCGACGCAACTATTAACGCATTTTTCTCAGCAATTTTTAAACGCTGATCCAAAAAAGAAAATAGCACCTGAACATATTCGTGTGATCTCTCTTGCTTATGATAAAGCAATGCAATCATTAGAAGGACAAGGGATTCAGAAACAAATAAAAATAGATGATGTGCTTGCTCTTCGTCTTGTGTTAGATGCAGAAGTGTCGAAATATCAGCCGCTTTGGATGGAACGAGAAGAAAATGTAATGAGTGCATTTGGGAAAATTGAAAATGCAATGCAAAAGGAAGAACATGATCGTTTTCAACAAGCATTAAACGTATTTTTGCATGAATTTGACATTATTTATCCGAGTTTAATGATTGATTTGCCAGAAGAAGAGTTGCACCGTGTGAATTCTCATTTGTCGTATTTAGATGAATTTCGTTATATGATGATCAAAAATAAGAGCGGACAAACACAAGTGAAAATTATAAAAGATGATTTGAAAAAAATTTTTCGTACAGCGAAAAAGGATGAAGTAGATTCTTCACTCATATGGTTTATGACTGTAACTGGAGGCATTATTATTTTTACATTAACGTATGTTGGCTGGAGAAAATATAAAGGAGAAAAAGAGAAACAAAAAAGTACGCTGCATTCCAAAAATAGATAGGTTTGCTTTTCAAACGAAGTGAAAGATAGAAACGATGTTGTAAGGTTTCTTTGTTGACAATATTATGTGAAGAAAATAGAATGGTTATTACTATATAACAAAAATGAATGGGAGGTTCATGATGGGTTTCTACTTAATTTACTTTGCTATCATCATGATCATACCGATGTATGCACAGTCTAGAGTACGCAGCGCATATAGTAAATACTCACAAGTGTATTCAACTTCTGGTATGACAGGAGCAGAAGTGGCTCGCAAGATTTTAGATGAGAATGGTTTGTACAATGTAGCGGTAGAAGAAACACGAGGACATTTATCTGACCATTATGATCCAAGATCGAAAACAGTTCGTTTATCAACAGATAACTATTATGGTCATTCTGTAGCAGGGACAGCGGTAGCTGCACATGAAGTTGGGCATGCGATTCAAGATGCGAAAGATTATAACTTTATGCGTTTCCGTCATTCTCTTGTTCCTGTTGCAAATTTTGGTTCAAATATGTCATGGGTTTTCATTATGATTGGTATGTTTGCGCATATGGCAAACTTATTGTTTTTAGGGATTATCCTGATGGCAGCAGGTGTGTTATTCCAACTTATTACATTACCAGTTGAATTTGATGCATCAAAACGGGCAATGAAGCAAATTGAAACACTTGGAATTGTATCAACGGATGAATATGGACAAGCTCGTAAAGTATTAAATGCAGCAGCTCTTACGTATGTCGCAGCAGCTGCCGTAGCAGTATTTGAACTGCTTCGTCTTGTATTAATATATACAGGCATGCAACGTAATGATGATTAAAGACTATCGATTTTGATAGTCTTTTTTCTTTTGTATTTTTGTTTTCATGATGATAACAAGAGATGGTACTATAAATATGTAATGTATAGGGGGAAGAAATTTGTCTATTTTAAATTGGTGGAAAAAAGGGTTTTAATCAAAGTAAAACTTGCAAGAGGTGAAAAACATGAAGTATCCAGAGCAATTAGTGGAGCAAGCGAGAGAGCGAATATCTCCCTATCCTGTTGAAGGTTTTGTATATGGAAAAGGGTCACAACATCCAAAAATGATGCTTGTCGGAGAAGCGCCAGGGGAAACGGAAATTCATAACGGGATACCTTTTAGCGGAAGAGCTGGTAAGCAACTTATGGATTTTCTAAAGCGAATTGGTGTAACGAGAGAAGAAGTATACATTACGAGTGCAGTGCGTAGTCGACCGTATAAATGGGGCGAGAAACGAGAACGGAACGGAGAAATCGTGAAGCGGAAATACAACCGTACGCCAAATCAGCAGGAAATACTTGCTCACGCTCCCATTTTAGATTACGAAATTGAGCATATTCAAGCACCGATTATTGTTACACTAGGAAACATTGCCCTTAAACGTTTAGTTGGTTCAGACAAAAAGGTGTCAGAGATGCACGGTCAATTGTTTACTCAACCTGTTCGGCAACTAGCAAATTCTAATAGCACAACCTATACTTGGACAGAGAGGGCCTATACCATTTTTCCGACATTCCACCCCGCTTCTATTTTTTATAATCGCAGTTTATTGGAGTTGATTTATGAAGATTTAGAAAAATTGAGGGAGCATATTTAATTAAATGTTTTAGCATCTAAGTCGCTGCTAAGCAAATACAACAAGCCCGCTACTTGCTTTCTCGCTTTGTTTGAAACGTCGCATGCGGCCAAAAAAAGCCCTGACCGCTTCTATGCGCGGCCAGAGGCTCTCGTCTTCCCAAAAAAGAGAGGTATGTCGTATATATAAATTCATTTTAACTCTTTGCCATCAAAGTCACTACTATGTAAATACAACAAGTTATACGCTCGCTGTCTCCCTTTGTTTGAAACATTGCATGAGGACAAAAAAGGTCCTGACCGCTCCAATGCATGGCCAGAGACTCTCGTCCACCATAAAAAAGAAAGGTTTTTATGTGTTTTTTAATAACTCGTATAGTTAATTATGTAACGGATTTTTATTCTCATCCAATGTAAACCCTTCCCCAACAACATCATGCACATCACTGACAGCAACGAAAGCATGAGGATCAACAGATGTAATAATGCTTTTTAGTTTTACAATTTCATTTTTTGCAACGACGCAATATAAAACGTGTCGTTCCACTTTTGTGTATGTTCCAATTCCTTTTAAGAAAGTTGCGCCGCGGTCCATTTCTGATAAAATTTTCGCGGCGATTTCATCATTTTTCTCAGATATAATAGTTGCTCCTTTTGCAGCATAGGCACCTTCTTGCATAAAATCAATGACTTTTGCCCCGATAAAGACAGCGACTAACGTATACATTCCTTCTCGGTATGATAAATATGTAAGGATTGATAAGATAATAACAACAGCATCAAACATAAACATCGTTTTTCCCATACTCCAGCCGATATATTTATGAGCTAATCGTGCAATAATATCAACACCGCCTGTTGTGCCGCCATACTTGAAAATAATCCCTAATCCTACCCCGATAAATAAACCAGCAAACAAAGCGGCAAGTGTCATATCGTTTTGTAAGTTTAAATGTAAATTAAACGCATCATAACGCTGGAAAACCCAAAGAAATAATGAAACACTAAATGTCCCGATTAATGTATAAAAAAATGTCGTACGACCAAGCATTTTCCAACCAATAAAAAAGATGGGTATATTTAAGAGTAAGTTTGTATAGGAAGGATCCAGTGAAAATAGAAAGTAAAGCAGCAATGTAATCCCAGTAAAACCGCCTTCTGCTAGATGATTCTCAATATTAATATTAACGATGCCAAATGAGAAAATAGCAGAACCAACTAGAATGAAAAGAATGTTTTGAATTTTTAAGTTTAGTTTCATGCGAATCCCCCTAGTATGTAGTGATGATCGTAGCTTGTTCTTATGGATAGTATACGTAATATATAGAAAAATTGGCAAGAAAACTTCACACGGAGAAGGAGGAAATTGTCTCATTAAGATTAGGTGGGAATCTGTATCCTCAAAAACGTGATAAATAAGCGATAACATTTGTCAAATCGCTATGAATTGGCTAACATGATAATTGAAGGATTTGAGGTGAATGACATGGAACAAAAAACAATGAAAGATATGCAAAAGGAAGTAGATGCATATATTGGTCAATTTAAAGAAGGATACTTTAGTCCGCTTGCGATGCTAGCTCGTTTGACAGAAGAAATGGGAGAGCTTGCGAGGGAAATTAATCATTATTATGGTGAAAAGCCAAAGAAAAGCACAGAAAAAGAGCGTACAATTGAAGAAGAGCTTGGCGATGTGTTATTTGTGATGATCTGTATGGCAAATAGCTTAAACATTGATTTAGAAACAGCTCATAATATAGTTATGGAAAAATTTAATACGCGTGATAAAGATCGCTGGACACGTAAAGATGAGGGAGAGAAAGAATAATGAAAGAAATTAAAGTAATTATTGCAGGACCGAGAGGCCGTATGGGGCAAGAGGCGGTACTTCTTATGGAAAGAACACCGCATTTCAATTTAGTTGCTGCTGTTGATTATAAACATGGTGGAAAGAAAATTTCTGACATTGCTGGATTACCTAACATAGATGCTCCAATTTATACAGATTTACATACTTGTTTAGATGAAGTAGAAGCGGATGTTTTACTAGATTTAACAACACCAGAAATCGGGAAAAAACATGTAACACTTGCAGTAGAGCGAGGGATTCGTTCTGTTATCGGAACAACAGGTTTTACAGAAGAAGAATTGCAACAATTAACAGAAACGGCAAAAGAAAAACAAGTTGGTACAATCATTGCACCAAACTTTGCGGTTGGCGCAGTTTTAATGATGAAGTTTTCACAAATGGCAGCAAAGTATTTTCAAGATGTTGAAATCATTGAATTACATCACGATCAAAAGTTAGATGCTCCGTCTGGTACAGCTGTGAAAACGGCGGATTTAATTCGTCAAAATCGTGAATCAAAACAACAAGGGCATCCGGATGAAACAGAACAATTAGAAGGTGCACGCGGTGCAAATGTTGATGGTATTCATATTCATAGCGTACGTTTACCAGGATTAATTGCACATCAAGAAGTACTATTTGGCGGAGATGGACAAATGCTAACAATTCGTCACGATTCCTTTAACCGTGCATCGTTTATGTCAGGAGTAAAACTTTCTATTGAAACAGTGATGAATTTAGATCATCTTGTATATGGTTTAGAAAATATTATTGACTAAAGGGGAAAATGAAGATGAAGATTGCCTTAATTGCCCATGATAAAAAGAAAAATGATATGGTCTCGTTTGCGTATGCATACCAGCCGATTTTAGAAAAACATATTTTATTTGCAACTGGAACGACAGGTCTTCGGATTATGGAGGCGACAGGTATGTCTGTGACAAGATATCAATCCGGTCCGCTTGGTGGAGATCAAGAAATTGGTGCAATGATTGCAAAAAATGACTTAGACATGGTGATCTTCTTCCGTGATCCGTTGACATCACAACCACATGAACCAGATGTGAATGCACTTCTTCGTTTATGTGATGTATATTCTATTCCACTTGCGACGAATATGGCGAGTGCGGAGCTTTTAATGCATGCATTAGAGCGCGGTGATTTAGATTATCGAAAGTTACGAAAACGAGGGGAATAATATGAGCGGATTACATATATTGGCTTTCGGTGCCCATGCCGATGATGTTGAAATCGGTATGGCGGGCACGATTGCAAAATATACGAAACAAGGATATGAAGTAGGGATTTGTGATTTAACAGAGGCAAATCTTTCTTCTAATGGAACAGTGGAACTGAGAAAACAGGAAGCGCTGAAAGCAGCCCGCGTACTTGGTGTACAGGAGCGTTTGAACTTAGCGATACCAGACCGAGGCCTTTATATGAAGGAAGAGTATATTCAAGAGATTGTGAAGATCATCCGTACATATAAACCGCAACTAGTGTTCGTACCATTTTATGAAGATCGTCATCCGGATCATGCAAACTGTGCAAAACTTGTAGAAGAAGCTATATTTTCAGCAGGAATTCGTAAATATATGCCGGAAATTGCGCCGCATCGGGTACAATCACTCTATTTCTACATGATTAATGGTTTTCATAAACCGGATTTTTGTATCGATATTAGTTCTTATATTTCTGATAAGATTGCTGCGCTAGAAGCGTATGAAAGTCAGTTTACAAAAGGACCGGACGGTGTGATTACTCCGTTGACGGAAGGATATGTAGAGACAGTTGTAGCACGGGAGAAAATGTTTGGAAAAGAAGTTGGCGTGAAGTATGCAGAAGGGTTTATGAGCAAAAGACCAATTCTATTAGATGAAGATTTAATAGGGGGAGTAAAATGAAATTAAAAATAGGGATTACTTGTTATCCTTCTGTTGGCGGTTCAGGAGTAGTTGGGACGGAATTAGGAAAATTATTAGCGGAGCGCGGACATGAAATTCATTTTATTACATCAGGATTGCCGTTTCGTTTAAATAAAGTGTATCCGAATATTTATTTTCATGAAGTGACAGTGAATCAATATTCTGTTTTTCAATACCCTCCGTATGACTTAGCGTTAGCAAGTAAAATGGCAGAAGTAGCGCAGAGAGAAAAGTTAGATATATTGCATGTACACTACGCAATTCCACATGCGATTTGTGCATATTTGGCGAAGCAAATGATTGGAGAGAACATTAAAATTGTCACGACATTGCATGGAACAGACATTACAATATTAGGATCTGATCCTTCTCTCAATAATTTAATTCGTTTTGGAATTGAACAATCGGACGTTGTGACGGCTGTATCACATTCACTTATTGAAGAAACGTATGATTTAATAAGTACGCAAAAAGAAATTGAAACAGTTTATAACTTTATTGATGAGCGTGTGTATTTTCAGCGAGATATGTCACAGTTACGAAAAGAATATGGTATACAAGAAGACGAAAAAGTCTTAATTCATATTTCGAACTTTCGTAAGGTAAAGCGTGTTCATGATGTTGTGAAATCATTTGCCCTCATTGTAAAACAAGTAAAAGCAAAATTATTACTTGTTGGTGATGGTCCTGAGTTTTGTACGATTGTTCAGCTTGTGAAGCAGTTAGGAATTGAGGACAGAGTCTTATTTCTAGGAAAACAAGACAATGTAGCAGAGCTTCTGGCAATGAGCGACCTCATGCTGTTGTTGTCTGAAAAAGAAAGTTTTGGACTCGTATTACTGGAAGCGATGGCGTGCGGTGTCCCTTGTATTGGTACACGTACTGGGGGAATCCCTGAAGTCATTCAGCACGGAGAAACGGGATACATATGTGAAATAGGAGATACAGAAGGCATCGCACAGCAAGCACTATCACTTCTTCAAGACGATGCATTACATCGTAAAATGGCGCAGCGTTCTATGCAAGTAGTGAACGAACAATTTAGCTCAGAAGAGATAGTTTCACAATATGAAGCAATTTATTATGACATATTAAGGGATGACAAACATGGAACGATTTAAACGAGCGGCTTCAATTATTAAGACGTTAACAGAGAACGGCTTTGAAGCGTATTTTGTAGGTGGGAGCGTGCGCGATTATATCATTGGTAGAACAATTGGAGATATTGATATTGCGACATCTGCTTTGCCAGAAGATGTAATGCGTCTATTTCCGCGTCACGTTCCTGTTGGAATTGAACACGGGACGGTTATTGTTTTACAAGAAGATATTCCATATGAAGTAACAACGTTTCGAACAGAAGGTGATTATGAAGATTTTCGGCGTCCTAGCAGTGTGCAATTTGTTCGTTCATTGGATGAAGATTTGCAACGCCGTGATTTTACAATGAATGCAATTGCTATGAAAGAAACGGGAGATATCGTTGATTTATTTGGCGGACAAGAAGCAATTGTTAAGAAGGAAATTGCAACTGTTGGAAAACCAGTCGATCGCTTTCAAGAGGATGCTCTTCGAATGATGCGTGGTATTCGCTTTGTTAGTACACTAGGTTTTACCTTAGAAGAAGGAACGAAACAAGCCATTATAGAGTATGGACATTTACTAGAACATATCGCAATTGAAAGAATTGCAGTTGAATTTGAAAAGTTACTTGTTGGTACACACTGTGCAAAAGCACTTCAGTTATTGGTAGAAACGAAATTATATGAGCATTTACCTTATTTACAAATGTGCGGGGAGTATATTGCAAAAGCAGCAGAGTATGATTGGAACTTTTTCAAAAGCGATACGGAGTCGTGGGCGTTTTTCTTATATTGCATGAGAGAAGAACATCCATCTGTTTTTTTACGACAATGGAAATTCTCGAATAAAAAAATAAAAGAGATTGTATCCGTTCTATTATATGTAAAAGCACGAGAAAAACAAGAATGGGATGCACTTTTATTATATAAAGCCGGGAAAGATGTTGCCGTTATGGCAGAGCGCGTATATGAAGGAATTATGAATACATATTTACATTCGAATGCCAGCCGTGTAGAGAAGGTATATGATGATTTACCAATTTGTAATCGTCAAGAGTTGCAAGTCAGTGGTAACGATTTGTTATCGTGGTCAAAGGAACAGGCAGGACCATGGGTTGCAAATGCATTGCAAAAAATTGAAGAAGAAGTCGTATCCGGCCGATTAAAAAATGAGAAAGAGTGTATAAAGGAGTGGCTGCATAAATGCAATCTGCTATAAGAAAACAGTTATTGCAAATCTTTTCTGAAGCTAATGGCGAATTCCTATCGGGACAAACGATTAGCGAGAAGCTTGGGTGCTCAAGAACAGCTGTATGGAAACATATGGAGGTCCTTAGAGAAGAAGGATATGAGCTAGAAGCTGTACGACGCTTAGGTTATCGCATTGCAAGTAAGCCAGACAAAGTAACGGCAAATGAAATTCAGCTTGGTTTACAAACAGAGTTTTTAGGCCGAACGGTATACTTTGAAGAATCGGTAACGTCTACACAGCAAATTGCAGCTCGTCTTGCTTATGAAGGAGCAGCTGAAGGAACTGTTGTTGTTGCAGAGGAGCAAACAGCAGGTCGTGGCCGATTAAGCAGAAAGTGGCACTCGCCAAAAGGGACAGGGATTTGGATGAGCATTATTTTACGCCCGGCACTTCCGATTCATCAAGCTCCGCAATTAACATTGCTTGCTGCTGTTAGCGTAGCGCAAGCCATTGAAAAGTGCACAAATCTTTCCGTTGGCATAAAATGGCCAAATGATATTTTAATTAATGGGAAGAAAGTGGTTGGCATTTTAACAGAAATGCAAGCAGATCCTGATAAAATTAATGCTGTTATTATTGGAATTGGCATTAATGTGAATCAAAAGCAAGAACATTTTGCTGAAGATATCCAGCACATAGCTACTTCTTTAGCAATTGAATCAGGAAAAGCAATTGTACGAGCTGAAGTGATGCAGCAAATTTTCTTGCAGATGGAAAAGCTATATAAAGAATATTTAGAACGCGGTTTTTCAGTGATTAAGCTACTTTGGGAAAGTTATGCTGTAAGTATTGGAAAAGAAATTACAGCACGGACGATGACAAATACAATCACGGGAATTGCAAAAGGAATTACAGCTGATGGTGTCCTTATACTTGAAGATCATGACGGGGTTGTACATCATATTCATTCCGCTGATATTGAAGTAAAGTGAAAGGTTTAGCAGTTATTCTTTACTTCTTTGCTTATGAAAAACGAAATCTCATTTCTTAATAGATTAACATCAATATATAGCCCTTTGCTTACAAAAGCGAAGGGTTTTAGTTTATGGAAAATGATTTTCTTTTTTAGAAAAGTATAGCAATTATGTTTTGCTATTTGTTATAATAAGGGCGAATATGGGCAGTATCGATTGGAACTGCACCGCTATGTGGAAAAATCAAAATAAACATGTGGTTCTGCCTTGATCCAAAATAGGACTGGGACAGAGGGATGAATATTGCCGAATGATACTACCCTTCTGCCTTTTTACGGTCAGAAGGGTTTTTTATATGTTTTTTCATCCGGTCATCTCCTCTCTCCAGATAAAGGAGGAGAAATTTGTGAAAACTGTGACGGATTTTTTGAAAATGAAAGAACAAAATGAACCGATTGCGATGGTAACTGCGTATGATTATCCATCCGCAAAGTTTGCTGAAGAAGCAGAAGTTGATATGATTTTGGTGGGAGACTCGCTTGGAATGGTTGTCCTCGGCTATGATTCAACAATTCCTGTAACTGTCGATGATATGATTCATCATACAAAAGCAGTGCGCCGCGGTGCGAAAAATACATTCGTTGTAACGGATATGCCATTTATGTCTTATCACGTTTCACTACAAGAAACGATGCATAATGCACGCCGCATTATTCAAGAAAGCGGTGCGCATGCTGTAAAAGTTGAAGGAGCAGATGAAGTTGTATCAATCATTCGTTTCCTTACGAATGCAGGTGTTCCAGTTGTAGCTCATTTAGGGTTAACTCCGCAATCTGTTGGTGTGTTAGGTGGCTATAAAGTGCAAGGGAAAGATGCAGAAAGTGCGAAACAATTGCTTGAAGATGCGAAAAAGTGTGAAGAGGCAGGAGCAATTGCACTTGTATTAGAGTGTGTACCGATGCAATTAGCGGAATTTGTAACAAAGCAATTATTGATTCCGACTATTGGTATTGGCGCTGGGAATCAAACAGATGGTCAAGTTCTTGTCTATCATGATCTGATTACGTATGGCGTTAATCGTGTTCCGAAATTTGTGAAGCAATATACGTCTGTACAAGAAGAAATTGTAAGAGGGATTGGACAATATGTTCATGAAGTGAAGCTGAAACAATTTCCAGAGAAAGCACATTCATTTACGATGAAAGAAGAAGAATGCTTAGCGTTATACGGAGGAAAACAGTAATGAATATTATTACAACAGTGCAAGAGATGCAGCAAATCGCAAGTGAGCTTCGTGCAAGCGGAAAAAAGGTTGGATTCGTTCCAACGATGGGATTTTTGCATGAAGGTCATTTGACGTTACTGAGACAAGCGAAAAAAGAAAATGATATCGTCATGTTAAGTATATTTGTAAATCCGTTGCAATTTGGACCGAATGAAGATTTAGACCGTTATCCACGTGATATTGAGCGTGATGAGCGTCTAGCGCGTGAAGTAGAAGTGGATTATTTATTTTATCCAAGCGTTGAAGAAATGTATCCAGGAGAGCGAACAACGAATATTGAAGTGATAAAGCGTACAGATGTTTTATGTGGAAAGCAGCGACCTGGTCATTTTGCAGGCGTAGTAACGGTATTGATGAAACTTTTCAATATTACAATGCCAAATCGTGCGTATTTTGGGATGAAAGATGCACAGCAAGTAGCAGTTATTGAGGGATTTGTCGGTGATTATAATATTCCTGTTACTATTGTACCAGTTGACATTGTAAGGGAAGAAGATGGATTAGCGCGCAGTTCTCGAAATGTTTACTTATCTGAAAGAGAACGCCAAGAAGCACCGCATTTATATAAAAGTTTATGTATGGCAAAAGAGCAGATTGTTAATGGGGAGCGTAGCCCAGAAAAGGTTACGAACTTTATTAAAGAATATATTGAAACGAACACAAATGGTGTTGTCGATTATGCTGATCTTTATGCATATCCACACTTAACGCAAGTTGAACAAATAAACGGCCAAATCATTCTTGCAATTGCTGTGAAGTTTGAAAATGCACGACTAATTGATAATATTACACTTACGGTTCAATAAGGGGGAGCAACTATGTTTCGCACAATGATGAGAGCGAAGTTACATCGTGGTACAGTAACAGAAGCAAATTTAAATTATGTAGGAAGTATTACAATTGATGAAGATTTAATGGATGCAGTAGGAATTGTGGAAAATGAGAAAGTACAAATTGTGAACAATAATAATGGTGCACGTTTAGAAACATATGTTATAAAAGGAGAACGCGGTACGGGAGTCATTTGTTTAAATGGAGCAGCAGCTCGCCTTGTTCAACCAGGAGATAAAGTTATTATTATTTGTTACGGACTCGTTTCAGAAGAGAAAGTATTAACGCATATTCCGAAAATTGCTGTTTTAGATGATAATAATCAAATTGTGGAAATGCTTGGAGCGGAAAAAGCAGGCACGATTTTATAATGAATAAGAAAAGCTATCTCTGAAAAAAGGGATAGCTTTTCTTATGTTAAAGTAAAATTATTTCATTTTTTGTATCTATTCATTAAGATGAAGGAAAACGTGGTATAGTAACACTATAGAAATTTTTGTTGTGCAAAGGTAAGAAATTGAGGTGTCAAAGATGAGTAAGCGTTACGTCGTAGTCGATATAGAAACGACAGGGAATGCCTGGAAAGATGGGAAAGATAAAATTACTCAAATTGCAGCAGTTGTTGTAGAGGATGGAGAAATCCTTGAAATTTTCTCTTCTTTTGTAAACCCCGAACGGGACATTCCACCATTTATTACAGAATTGACGGGGATTGATGAAACACTTGTGAAACAAGCTCCGTTATTCCGAGATGTGGCGCCGATGATTGTTGAACTATTACAAGGTGCGTACTTCGTTGCGCATAACGTTCATTTTGATTGGAATTTTTTGAAAGAAGAATTACGGCAGGCTGGATTCTCAGAAGTAACATGTTCGAAAATTGATACAGTTGAACTGGCGCAAATTTTATTGCCGACAGCTGATAGTTATAAATTACGTGATTTAGCTAAAAGATATGGTTTTGATCATGATCAGCCTCATCGTGCTGATAGTGATGCAATGGTGACAGCAGAGATCTTTTTACAATTCCTTTCTAAAATGGATAGTTTGCCTCTAGTTACGCTGCAATCACTATATGAGTTAAGTGATATGTTTCAAAGCAACATAGGAGAGATTATGTCTGCATGTATTTTAAACAAAATGATGCATGGAACAGATGATGAGAAAGAATATGATATATACCGAAATATTGCTTTAGGTAAACGCAATTATACATTGCAGATTGAAGAAGATTCTCCTACTGATTTTTCTTCTTTTTTAACAGAAACGATGCAGCGTTTAAAGGAAGTAATGCTGTCTTTTGAAGAAAGAGAAGGGCAGCAAATGATGATAAATGAGGTTTACGAGGCGCTTCGGGATTCCCGTTTTTCATTAATTGAAGCGGGAACAGGTACGGGGAAAACATTAGCATATTTACTCCCAAGTATTTTTTATGCGAAAGAAAAAGAACAACCGGTCGTTATTAGCACACAAACTGTGCAGCTGCAGCAACAAATTTTAGCAAAAGAAATCCCACTGCTGAAAACAATACTTCCATTTCCGTTTGAAGTAGCAATGTTAAAAGGGAGAAAACATTATTTGTGTTTACATAAATTTGAGCATGCATTGGGAGAAATTGAAAACAATTATGATGATGCATTAACGAAAGCGAAAATTTTAGTATGGCTTCTTGATACAGAATCAGGAGATCGAGATGAGTTGAATATTCCAGCTGGCGGGAAGCTATTGTGGGATCGAATTTGCAGTGATGCTCATAGTCCGAGTAGGATGAAAAGCGCTTGGTTTAGCCGTTGCTTTTATCAACGTGCAAAAAACAAAGCATTATTTGCAGATGTTGTAGTCACAAATCACACTTTATTATTTCAAGATTTTGTAAGTAGTGAACCGTTGCTTGCTTCATGTGAACACATTATTTTTGATGAGGCTCACCATCTTGAAGAAACGGCAAGCCGGGCGTTAGGAGAGCAATTTTCTTGTATGTATTTTCAACTCGTATTATCTCGGTTTGGTACGCTAGAAACATCTAATGTGCTTAATAAAGTGTATGAGATGATGAAGCAATCACAAATTGCTACACGTTCTACTTTTCAAACGATTAGCTATATGTTGAAAGAAATAAAATTTGATGCAGATGAATTATTTCAAATGCTGCGTACGTTTATATTTCAAAAAACAAAGCAGGAACACGTAGTTGGAAATATACCGCTTATTTATCGTTATGATGTTAAAAAGGAAAGAGGTAAGCTTTGGCGCAGTATTGTGGAATTAACGGATCGTTTTGTTCACCAGATAGGGCGAGCACTTACACTATTAGAAAAACAATGTGAAATGTTGCAAAAGCAAAGTGAATGGGAACTGCATGTGGTTACGGGAGAGTTTGTTCATCTTACTGAAGTTCTTTCTAAAATGATCCAATCTTTACGGATGCTTATTTTAGAAGAAACGAGTCATGTGACATGGATGGAAGCTGAAACGAAAGGAACCATTCATTCAACGATTTTATACGCACAGCCAGTTCATATTAGTGATTTATTTGCTGATCAATTTTTGGCACGTAAACGAAGTGTAATTTTCACATCAGCTACTTTAACAGTAAATGATACGTTTGATTATATAGAAGGGGAGCTTGGTTTAGAGGATTTTACACCAAATACAGTAACAATTCCATCACCGTTTCATTATGAAGAGAAAGTAAAGCTAATGGTTTCAACAGATGTTCCTCATATTAAACATGTAAGCGAAGAAGAGTATGTAAGAGCGGTTTCGAAGCATATTACAAAAATTGCGAAAGCTACTAATGGTCGAATGCTTGTTTTATTTACATCATACGAAATGTTAAAAGAAGTATATGGGGTATTAAAGAAGGAAGATGAGTTAGAAGAATTTTTGTTATTAACACAAAGTGTTCATAACCGTAGTCGTAGCCGAATGATTCGAAAGTTTCAAGAGTTTGAAAAGGCTATTTTATTAGGAACGAGCAGTTTTTGGGAAGGGATTGACATACCAGGAGAAGCGTTAAGTTGTCTTGTTATTGTGCGTCTTCCGTTCACATCACCGCATCAACCGATGATGCAAGCAAAAGGTGAGCGATTAAAGGAAAAGGGAGAAGACCCATTCACACAGCTTGCTTTGCCGCAAGCAATTCTTCGATTTAAACAAGGATTTGGACGCCTTATTCGTACAACGGCGGATACAGGAACAGTGTTTGTGTTAGATCGTCGTCTTACTGCATCTTTTTATGGAAAACGATTTCTTCAATCGCTTCCAAGTGTCCCGTTGTATGAAGGACCACTAGACGACTTAATAAAAAAAATGAAATAAAAGTTAACGCCTGAAGTAAATTTACTTCAGGCGTACCATGTGGGTAGGAGGAATTTTTATTTTTTCTTACATTAAATATAGAAATACATTGGTTTTCGTCTTCAAACCTTTTTTTGAAGAACATGTCCTGCTATAATAGATGGGTGATGAAGCAGGGGTTAGAAAGAATGTACCCTTATTGTAACCGCAATGCGTTCTTTTATAATTAGAAATTTTTGTGTAACGGAGGAGTTTTCATGGAGAAGAAAATTGAAGTATTATCAACGACGCGTCTGACGTACTCGTCTGATTTATATAAGGTTGTTGATAGTTTAAATCGAACATTAAAAGAAAAAGATCTGATGTTCGGATTAGCATTAGACGAAAATGAAAAAGAGACAGCAATTTTTACGATTTACAGAACGTAGGGATACAATGAAAAAGTGGATCTTGACAATTTTAATTGTAATCGTTGCAGTTGTTTTATACGGGGGCCACATTTATAATACGACCATGGAGAAAAAAGTCCCAAAAGAATCGAAATCAGTTGAGATTGCAAAGGAAAAAGCAAAACTCACAAATGTAACAAAAATTGATTATTATAACGGCAAAACTCCATATGAAGTTGTACAAGGTGTGAATGAAAAAGGAGAACAATATATCGTATGGGTGCCTGAGAAAAAAGGAGATATTCTCGTGCAAAAAGCGAGCGAAGGTATCTCTGAAAAACAAGCATTGCAAATTGTTGCGAAAGAACGAAAACCAAAAGAATTCGTGAAAGCAAAATTAGGCGCTGAAAACAATGTTCCATTATGGGAAGTTACATATATTGATGATGAAAATCGTTATACTTATTATTATCTTGCCTTTAAAGATGGTAAGTTTTTGAAACGATATAGTATTGAAAAATAAGTGCAGGGGGAACTCAGGATGAAATTAGCAAAGCGAGTAGCTGCTCTAACACCATCTTCAACGTTAGAAATTACAGCAAAGGCACAAGCGTTAAAAGCGGAAGGACATGATGTGATTGGTTTAGGAGCAGGAGAGCCTGACTTTAATACGCCAGAGCATATTATAGAGGCTGCTTATAAAGCAATGCTAGAAGGTCATACAAAATATACGCCAACAGGTGGATTAGCTGCGCTAAAACAAGAAATTATGAAAAAGTTTGAGCGTGATCAAGGCTTATCATATGAACCATCTCAAATCATTGTATGTAACGGTGCAAAGCACGCTTTATATACGTTGTTTCAAGTATTGCTTGATGAAGGTGACGAGGTTATTATTCCAACTCCGTATTGGGTAAGCTACCCAGAACAAGTGAAGCTTGCAGGCGGAGAGCCAGTGTATGTAGATGGTTTGGAAGAAAATCATTACAAAATTACACCGGAGCAATTACGTCAAGTAATTACAGAAAAAACGAAAGCTGTCATTATTAACTCACCTAGCAACCCAACAGGGATGATTTATAGTAAAGAAGAGCTGCAGCAGCTTGGGCAAGTATGTTTAGAGCATGACATTTTAATCGTTTCTGATGAAATTTATGAGAAATTAATTTATGGCGATGCAGAGTATACATCAATTGCGCAGCTTTCTAACGAATTACAAGAACAGACGCTTATTATTAACGGGGTATCAAAATCGCATTCAATGACAGGATGGCGCATTGGCTATGCAGCTGGTAATAAAGAGCTCATTAAGGCGATGACAAACTTAGCGAGCCACAGTACGTCAAACCCTACTTCAATTGCACAGTACGGAACGATTGCTGCTTATGCTGGAGATCAACAGCCTGTAGAAATTATGCGCAGAGCATTTGAAGAGCGATTAAATATCGTATATGATAAGTTAATTCAAATTCCTGGGTTCTCTTGTATTAAACCGCAAGGAGCGTTCTATTTGTTCCCAAATGTAAAAGAAGCAGTCGCATTAGCTGGTTATGAAACGGTTGATGAATGGGCAAAGGCATTACTAGAAGAAGAAAAAGTTGCCCTTGTTCCAGGAACAGGGTTCGGGGCACCGAACAACGTTCGTTTATCGTATGCGACTTCACTTGAACAGTTAGAGAAAGCACTAGAACGTATTCATAGATTTATGAAAAACAAAATGGAAGGCTAAGCACGGCTCTTTCGTTCTTACTTCTACAAACTGTTTATAAGACAGTTCAAATGATACCTCCCTATATGAAAGGGAGGTTTTTTTGACGAATTGTGCCAAAAAGAAATATGAAGAGGTGTGTTATACTAGAAAGCGAGGTGTTTGAGTATGAAGAAGAAAATTATGTTAGAGTGGTTTGAACAAGGTAGTATTGTAATTCCAAAATTATTAATGATGCATTACAAAAAACTCGGTTTGAATGAAATTGAATTTATGGTGCTGTTGCATGTTCATACATTTTTAGAATCAGGAAACTCCTTCCCAACACCAGGAGAAATTGCAGAGCGGATGACGATTACACAAACAAAGTGTATGGAGATTATTCAGACGTTAATTCAAAAAGGTTTTTTAGCGTTAGAAGGAGGTCGGAAATCTGCCGCAATGATTTGTGAAAGTTACTCACTACAGCCTCTGTGGGAAAAAATATTACATTTTTTAATGAGTGAAAATATTGAAGAGGAAGAGCGAGAACAAAAACAATTACAAATCAATTTATATACAGTATTTGAGCATGAATTTGGCAGACCTTTATCTCCATTTGAATGTGAGACATTAGCGATGTGGCAAGATCAAGATCATCACGATCCACTTTTAATCCAAACTGCTCTTCGTGAAGCAGTTATGAGTGGAAAATTGAACTTCCGATATATTGATCGTATATTGTTTGAATGGAAGAAGAACGGAATTAAAACGGTGGATCAAGCACAAAATCAAGGCCGGAAATTTAGAGAAAGTCAACAGCGGAATCAGCAAGTATCACGCCAAGAAACGAAGTATACTGGAAAAGTGCCATTTTATAATTGGCTAGAGCAGTAATGGTAGGAGGAAATAATGCTAAATAAAACACAAATTAGATACTGTCTCGATGTCATGGGAGAGATGTACCCAGAAGCGCATTGTGAACTGAATCATGACAACGCATTTGAACTTGTTATTGCGGTTGCATTGTCTGCACAGTGCACAGATGTTCTTGTCAATAAAGTAACAAAAAGTTTATTTCAGAAATATAAAACACCAGAAGATTATTTAAGTGTGTCTATAGAAGAGTTGCAGCAAGATATTCGCTCTATTGGTTTGTACAGAAATAAAGCAAAAAATATTCAAAAACTATGTCGTATGCTTATTGATGAATATGATGGAGAGGTGCCGCAAGATCGAGATGAGTTAACGAAGCTGCCAGGCGTAGGACGAAAAACAGCAAACGTTGTTGTCTCTGTTGCATTTGGTGTTCCAGCCATTGCAGTTGATACGCATGTAGAACGTGTGAGTAAGCGACTTGCCATTTGTAAATGGAAAGATTCTGTATTAGAAGTAGAGAAGACGTTAATGAAGAAAGTACCGATGGAAGAGTGGGGAGTAACACACCACCGCATGATTTTCTTTGGGCGTTATCACTGCAAAGCGCAGCGCCCACAATGTGAAGAATGCAAGTTATTAGAGTTATGCCGTGAAGGAAAGAAGCGTATGAAGGGAACGGAAAAATGATGAAGCAAGTACTTGAAATACCAAATGACTTTCGGCGTGTTCCTTTCTTTGAAGATGCGACTATCATTGCATACGATGCAGAGAAATCCTTTGGAGAGCTAGTAGAAGAAACATGCTTTCTCTTTGATATCGAGCAGCAATATAAGCCATGGAATGAAATAGAAGTAAGTATTGCTGCTGTATTAAGTGTATGGAAAGTAAAAAAAGAAGAACTTTCTACATTCTTTCGTAATCGAAAAGAAGCAAAAGCACCGATGGTCCAATTTGCTGGGCATCTTTTATCTATTTTACATTGGATGAATGGAATACCTGTTACAAGTTTACAAAATATGAGCGAACAAATGGAAAGACTAGAGAAAAAGCCAGTTAACTTTTTAGAACGTTATTCATTCATTATAAATAAGCCGAATCATTATCATTCTTTTATTCAGCTCACACAGTTGTATGAAGAAATGGAAAAATTATATGCAAAAATACTGATTATGCAAAAGAAGCCATCTTCCCGTTAGGAAGATGGCTTCTTTTTTCACTATCGTAATTATTGATTCGGTTTATTGGGGGTTCCTCCGCCGGTTGGTGGATTTGGATTTTGATTATTTCCCCCACCATTTCCGGTATTTCCGTCACCCGTTGTAGGCGTTCCTCCGCCATTTTGGTTATTTCCATTGTTTTGATTTTGATTCTGTTTATCTTCTTCAGCTTTCTTTTTCGCATCTTCTTCAGCTTTTTTCTTAGCGTCATCTTCGGCTTTTTTCTTAGCGTCATCTTCAGCTTTTTTCTTAGCTGCGTCTTCCTCCGCCTTTTTCTTCGTATCATCGCCACCAGGTACTACATACGTTATTGTTACGGGATCACTAGAGCTACCGTTCTTTTTCGCTACAAGAGAAATTGTATAAGTAGCACCAGGTTTGACACCGCTAATTGATGCGCTTGTACCACTTATTTTTGGACTGCCGCTAGAACCGTCACTACCTTTATAGCTTAGTGAATATGATACGTCTGAATCGGATGACGCAGACCAACTTAATGATATAGTTTGTGATGCCGCATCATATGATGGAGTGATTCCAGCTGGTCCATCTACGTTGACTTTTGGAACATCATCTTTTTTCGCACCTTTAACATAAAGTTCGCTACCGATGCGTTCTACACTACTTGGCATTTCAAAGCGGGATGTATCACTTCCAAATTCACTCATCATCGCTTTAAACAGACGCTGTGCGATAACTGATGAGTTTTTGTCAATATATCCTTCACTTTGTTTATTATATCCTGTCCATACAGCCATTGTATATTGTGGTGTATAACCTGCAAACCAGCTATCAGGACTTGCGGAAGCAGGGAAATCATAATCACGTAATTGTTTCGCATCATAGTTTGTTGTTCCTGTTTTACCAGCAACGTCTAATGAAGGAATATTTGCTGCTTTACCAGTACCAGATTTTACAACACTACGCATCATATCAGTAACCATGTATGCTGTAGAATCTTTCATTACTCGTTTTCCTTTTTGAGTATAGTTTACTTCTTTCCCATCAGGATAGACTACTTTTGTAACGAAATGCGGTTTATGATATACACCGCCACTTCCGTAAGCTGCATATGCTCCTGCAACTGTAAGAGGAGAAGAGTGATTACTACCAATTGCTGTTGATTCTACCGCACCATCTTTTCCAAATGTAAAACCAAGTCCTTCTGCGAAAGCTTGAGCTTTATCACGGCCGACTTCATTTGCTATTTTTACAGCTGGAACGTTACGTGACTGCGCTAATGCTTCACGGCTTGACATCATACCTTTATGACCGTTGTCAAAATTTCGAACCTCTCGTTTTCGATCGGTTTCATAATAGTACGTTGAGTCATCAACTTGATGATACGTAGACCATTGTTTGTATTCAATAGCAGGGCCGTAGTCAAAGACTGGTTTCATTGTTGAACCAACTTGGCGCTGCATGTCAATAGCCATATTTTGCCCTTTAAATGTTGCTTTATTTTCACCGCGTCCGCTCCCGAGTGCACGAACTTCACCTGTTTCCGTATCCATAAATACGAATGCACCTTGGAATTTTTCATCCGGGTAGTTAATGATTTCTTCTGTGTTCAACATTTTATCCGCATATTCTTGAGCTTTTGTATCTAATGTTAGATAGATATTAAGACCATCAGAACCAATGTTTACATCTTTATCTGCTGCCTCAAGTTCTTTTACAGCACCATCTATAAAAGCTGGATATGGCATTTGCGTTGCTTCTTGAGCTGGTTTAAGACCGTCTGTTACTGGAATTTTCCTGGCATCGTCCATCTCTTGCTTTGTAATATAGCCATGTCTGTTCATTAAATATAATACTGTGTCGCGTCGTTCAGTGGCAGCTTTCACATTTTCTTGCTTTGTAGGATCAAATTTATTAGGACCTTGTGGTAATCCTGCAAGCATCGCTGCTTCGTTTAATTTTAAATCTTTTAATTCTTTCCCATAATAATTTTGCGCAGCAGTTGCAATTCCGTATGAGCGGTTACCTAAGTTAATTTTGTTTAGATACATCTCTAGAATTTCATGTTTTGAATATTGCTGCTCTAGTTTGTAAGCTAAATACCATTCTTGTACTTTACGTTTCGTTGTTTTTTCCATCGTCAAGAAATAGTTTTTAATAACTTGCTGTGTAATGGTACTACCACCTTGAGAACCAAAACCACCTGTTACGTTTTCGAAGATGGCTTTCGTCGTACGCTTAAAATCAATCCCGTTGTGCTCATAAAAGCGTGAATCTTCTGTAGCTATGAAGGCATTTTCTACTACTTTCGGAATTTGATCATATGTGACCTTCGTTCGTTTCTCAGCGCCGTATTCATAGAGGAATTTTCCATCTTTATCATAAAATTTTGTTGATAATGGAACTTCAAGCTTTGCTTTATCTAGTTTTGGAGCATCTTTTACCATAACAAAGAAAGCAGAAACTCCAGCTACTAGTGTCACAATGCCGATTAATAAGCAAGTGATTAGAAATTTACGTAGAAAAGAACCTTTTTTCTTTGGTTTCTCTTTTTTAGGATGTTCTTGCTTCTGTTTTTTAACTTGTTTTCGTTCTTCACGAGAACGATAATTTTCTGACATTATACTTTCTCCTACCTTTCATTTTCTCCCCAAAAGTCGAAAAATGAGCCTTATTGTTGACTCTATCACGAAAAATAAAGTGTGTCTAGTGTGTGAATATAATCAATGCGGGGATGATATCCGCATTGTAATAAGTACCCACATTTTTCTATTTCTTCTTTTGTAATGGATTTACGCCCACCATCTTCTTGTCGATTCCAAAATGTAATGATATGTTTCGCTTCCAATAAATAAAATTCATCGTAAAGAGTAAATTTAATAATAACAAAGGCAATTCCGTTATGAGCTAATACTTCTTTCATATGATTGATTTGATGAAGATGGAAGTTTTGCAAAGGGAAGCTCGTTTTATTTCTCGTTTCTTTCGCTTCAAAATCAATGTACTTGCCTTTGTATACACCGTTGTAATCAGTTGTAGAAGGTTGCTTAAAGTACGCTTCTTTAATTACGGCAGCGCTTCGTTTTGGATAATCGACCTTTACGATTTGAAGAGGTGTCGGCTTTTTATGCACACAAGCAATATTGTGAGTTAAATAGTATTGATTTGTTTCATTCAACTCCTCTTCAAGGGACATCCCCCTATTACTATAAGTGTGTTTTCTTATAGGTGATAGGTTATGGGTTGGTTGAGTCTGAGTATACTTTCTTCCGTTTGGATAACGAATGGTCATAATTTGTCCACTCCAAATTGCATAGAATTACTTACAAAGGTGATTATATCAAAAAAAATAAAAAATAGGCTATTTTTTTGGAGAGATAGGAGATGAAAGCATTGTGTTTATGCAACGTGAATATGAAAAAATAAGACGAAAAAGAAAGATATCTTCTTATACAAATGAAGAAAAAGAGCTTGTAAATTATATTCAGCAACAAACGATTCTTGCGAATGCTGACAACATTTCGCGTACACATGCTTATAAGGAATACTATGAGCGTAATAAAGAAATTCGTTGGTCATTTTTAGCTAGTATGGTGTCTCGAAATGCAGGTTGGAATATGACAGATTTAGAAGGAAAATATTATCCAAAAGTTTTATCGCAGGAGATACGGAAACAGTTATTTCTTACATATGAACGTGCGAATTGGCTCATTTTTTTAGATGCATATCCACAGCTGTTATTGTACGAATATAGTAAACGAATGAAAAAGCCATTGTTTCATTTATTACAAATGTTCTCCGTTTCAGTATTTATGGAAGGGGAATGGTCTCGTTTTTGGGAGCAAAAAAAAGAAGAACGACTTATGACAGCTCTTATTATTAATGAACAATGCACGATTCAAGAACCTGTAATTGAGCATCCTTTTTATCAAAAGCATATTTTTCAAACATTAATGTTTAAATTTCAAGAGTTATTTCATTTTAGTGCAGTAATTTTTCCGACAATAGCTGGGAATTTATACGGTTTTTCTGTCCATCAATTTGAAACATTAACAAAGAGAATTGAATTAGGAAAACAATTAGCATGGTTGTTGTTTAGTCCAACTTATAAGGAGTTATTTGATACATTTTCTTCTCAAACAGTTCACACGGGATCCAGATTCGATTATGAACAATATCTCAATTTATCTAAGGAACAAGATACGCCGCAGCTTCGTGATGTATTTTCTGTTGTTTCCCATCACCGTAAGGCAGAAAAAGATTGGTTTCAGTCAGGAGTGGATGTAGAAGAGCTATTTTTATTTGAAAAGCCGAAAGAAGAAGTTGAAATAACAGAATGGTTTTTACAAAAACAGAAGCAATTACATTTCTTTGCTTCAGTACAAAGTTTCTTTTAGCGTGAGTTATGTAGAAGAGGAAATGGAGAATGTCTGTACATCAATAAAATAAGTGGAGAGTTTTATATTCATGATATAATAAAAAAAATCCCGCTTTGCGGAAAGCGGGATTGAAACCATCCGTAAGAAAAATGATCATTATTATGTCGCAGGGAAATTTGGGCCGTCTAATTTTGGATTTCCTGTTTCTGGTTTATTTTGTTTGTTTTGAGGTTGTTTTTTCTTGTTTTCATTTTTGTTTTTAGCCAATGTCGACACCTCCCTTTCGTATTGTTGCCACTTTCATAAACTTCATACAAAAAATCACTTTCTTTGCCGAATTACAACTAGTTTTGTCAAGCATGCAGGAGTAAAAATAGAGCTGTCGAATTAACTTGACAAAGAAAAAGCAAAGAGGGAGGCGTATTGAAGATGAAAATGGTTCAGAAAGAAGATGTAATGAAAAAGATGGATCAGATGTTAAATACTCTTGATTTGCTTGAAATGAACGTGTCGCTTATGGTTGATCATGCGCTTAAGGATAAAAGAGAATTTGTAGTCAATAAAGTAGAAGTAATGGAAATGCATATGAAACATATGGAAACGAAATTATTGAATCATGAAGAGAAAGGTAACTGGGTACAAACGTTTCAAATAGTAGCCGTTAGTATATAAGTAGGTGGGAATAGTGGAATATATAACATTGATTGAATTAACAAAAAAACTAATTGAGTATAACGATGAAACAATTATAAAAAAACGAGAAAGTGAAGAATGTGAATTTGACTTTTATCATGATATAAAGCCATTTGTATCTGTAGTGGATCAAAACTTAGAAGAGTGGAAACGACTCGCTTTGGATTGGTTGCAGCGTACAAAGCCTAAATACATACATGTACAGCAAATTGAACAAGTATGTACAAATTTACAAAATAATTCTTTACAGTGCTTTGCGAAGAAAATGAATGGAAAACGTTTTTTTGAAACGCATCAAGCAATTCATTATACGTTACAAAATATTTTAGAACAATGTAAGTAAAAAGAGGGGAAAGCCCCCTCTTTTTTTATGCCTCAGTTATAATATCTTTTTCTGTTTCGTAAGTTGGTTTTGTAGCCCCTATTGTTTCTAATTCACGTATTACACTTCTATACTCTGATAAACAAATTTTTCCTTGTAGATAATAATGTCTTGCGAAATCAAGTAACTCATTTAAATCTTCAGGTTCATACCCCTTTTTTACGACAAATTCTTGTTTTAAGTCCCCTAACACCATGTTGATTCCTCCCCATAAGAATCTTTTCTATTTAATGGTAGCATACAAACGCTTACTTTTTTATTTTTCGAAAATTTAAATTTCTTAAAAATTAAGGTTTGTACTACGGTATCACGCTATTTCAGACAGTAAGAACCTTATTTCAAACTTTTAGCGAAAGGAAATAGAGATAGAAGGTAATCGGTGACATATGTCTAGATAGTAAATTTTTCTCATCGGTAGATAAAGCAGGTTCTACCCAATTTTGCAACTTATAGGACAATTACACATTTTCTTTTTGATTTCATATTCTAACTATATAGAAAACCGTTAGAGGAGGGAGAATCCATGTTTCAACATTCTAACATGTATCAGAGTGAACAAGACCCATATTTACGTTACAATATGTATCCTTTTACGCCTTACTATATGAATTACAATAATTATTTTCAACCGTTTCAACTTCCACACATGAATCAGCCAACGTTTTATCCACCGAAACAACCTACTCAATCTTCTTTTTATCCACATACGCCATATCCAATGATGAATAAACAAAACTACACAAAGCAACAGCCAGGTCAATTTTCTAGTTTTATGTCGCAGTTTAAAACAACTGACGGAAATTATGACATTAATAAAATGATGGGTACTGCAGGTCAAATGATGAATGCAATGAACCAAATTACCGGTATTGTCAAACAAGTAGGTGGCTTTTTTATAAAATGAAATTAATCTTTCATAAATGCTTTTCCAATGAAAGGTTAATTGAAGAAATTGAAATCATCCGGGTAATTTTGTTAGGTCATTTATATAGGAAGAGACGTGTGAAAGACTATTACAATATCTTGATATACGGGGACTGATAAATACACAAATTTGGAAAATGAAATTTCATAAAAAAGAGTTGTTCGGACCTCCTATCCATTTTACAATGACAGTAGCGTTAAAAATATAGAATATGGAGAGGACGAATGTGAAGAAAGTTATTCTACTTTTGTTTTTTGTCATGATTACATTAACAATTTTTATTTTCACAAACTTTAAACAATTTTTATAGGCAAATTTCCAATATAGAAATAGGTGTTTGTAACAAACGGCTTTTACCCTTTTCACATATTGTAAAATGAAAGGTTATTTTCAATTTGTGAGAGGAGAGAAAAGACTATGTATCATTGTCATCCTTGTTTTGGAGGAATGGGTCCAGTTTCACCAATATCAACAACACCTCCGATTGTGCATCCGACTAAATGTTGTGAAACACACACATTTTCAAAAACGGTGGTACCTCATATCCATCCAACGCATATGAAACACGTTCACCATCAGGTAGTACAAGAGCAACACTATTTCCCGCAAACAAACTCTAATGTGAATGTTATCCAACCTGCTCCTCCAACAGTTGTTGGAGGATTTGGCGGTCCTGGTCCTGGAGTTGGAGGATTTGGCGGCCCTGGCCCTGGAGTTGGAGGATTTGGCGGCCCTGGTCCTGGAGTTGGAGGATTTGGCGGCCCTGGCCCTGGAGTTGGAGGATTTGGCGGCCCTGGCCCTGGAGTTGGAGGATTTGGCGGTCCTGGTCCTGGAGTTGGAGGATTTGGCGGATGTGTTCCATGTGGTCAAGTATCACCATTTGGACCGAATATGAGCCCGCAAGCTGTATCACCAGCAGCAAACATGGGTCCAAATGTAGGTGGCATGTTTAAAAAGTAAGTGCTATGCTAGAACTAGCAAATTGCTAGTTCTTTTTTTTTGAGACGAAAAGAGGCGTTTTGTATTGAAAGTTGTAGCTGTTACAGGATATAAACCATTTGAACTGGGGCTTTTTTCAAATGAACATCCTGGTGTAGAGTACATAAAAAAAGCGGTACGCAAAAGATTACTTTCTATGTTGGAAGAAGGGTTAGAATGGGTAATTATTAGTGGGCAATTAGGAGTGGAGCTATGGACAGCTGAAGTAGTATTTGATTTACAATTAGATTATCCAGACTTAAGGTTAGCTGTATTTACTCCCTTTTTAGAACAGGAAGAAAATTGGAAAGAAAACAATAGGGAGTATTATGAATTCATTCTTTCGCAAGCGGATCATGTAGATAGCATAACAAAGCGAAAATATGAAAGCCCGGAGCAATTCCGTTTAAAGAATCAATTTTTAATTGAAAAAAGTGATATTCTGCTTGCTATGTATGATGAAGAAAAACCAGGAAGCCCTAAATATATGGTGGAAGTAGGAAGAAAAAAAGCAGAAACTCAAAATTATCCATGTTATTTCATACTTTTTTCTGATTTACAAGATATAATAGAAGAAGAGCAGTGGAATAAAGATATATGATTGACAAAATGAGCTGTTTCTGAAAAAATTTAAGTAATGAAAGTTTTGGTAAAGACTTGAGGTGGAATGAATGATTTCTGATAAAATTAAGTTAACAGCAAAAGATATTTTAGAAAAAGAGTTTAAAACAGGAATGCGAGGATATCAACAAGAAGAAGTTGATAAGTTTTTAGACTTAATTATTAAGGACTATGAAGCATTTCATAAGGAAGTTGAGCAATTAAAACAGCAAAATGCACGTTTAAAACAAGAATTGGAAGAACAAAAGCAAAAAGCGTTGAGTGTACAAGTACAACCAACACCATCTCCAATTTCTACTCCGCAACCAGTATATAACAATACAAATACAGATATTTTAAAACGTCTTTCGAATTTGGAGAAAGCTGTATTTGGAAGTAAACTGTACGAGTAATGGAAGAGAATAAATAAGTTCGCAGTATTTTTCGGATAAAAAACGTTGCAAAATATTTATGTTTCCACTATACTAATTCATGTCATAACGTTTGGGTAATCGCTGCAACGCTTTGTTGTAGAGGAAAGTCCATGCTCGCACGACCTGAGATGGTCGTAGTGTTCGTGCCTAGCGAAGTCATAAGCTAGGGTAATTTGGCGTAAAGCTGGATTAACGGCAGGGAAAAAGCCTAAGTCCATCTGGATATGGTTTGACTACCTTTAAAGTGCCACAGTGACGAAGTCCCGGAAGAAATGACGGGAGTGGAACGAGGTAAACCCCACGAGCGAGAAACCCAAATATTGGTAGGGGAACTTTTCCTAAGGAAATGAACGATGGGAAAGGACAGATGCAATTGCTCTGTAGATAGATGATTGCCACCGGAGTACGAGGCGTGGGCCGTTTGCAGTACAAAGGTACAGAACATGGCTTACAGAACGTTATGAACCAATCATGAATGTGTTCAGCTCTCCTTCGTAAGAGGAGGGCTTTTTATTTGTATGAAGTTTTGGAATGTGAGTTAAAATGGTAAAGAAAGTTTTGTAAACTTAATAAAATTGAATGAAGATGTTATGAATGAATTGATCAGCAGAGGAGAATGTATTGCTGATTAGTGTTAGATTATACATTATGAGGAGAATGAAGATGGGAAAAGTTACTTTAATTGCAACTGCTGCAATGGGAATTGAAGCGCTTGTTGCAAGAGAAGTTCGCAATCTCGGTTATGAATGCCATGTAGATAATGGGAAAGTAACGTTTGAAGCGGACGAAAAAGCGATTTGTCGCAGTAATTTATGGCTTCGCACAGCGGATCGTGTGAAAATTAAAGTTGGTGAATTTAAGGCAACAACATTTGATGAATTATTTGAAAAAACAAAGGCTTTAAATTGGGGAGATTATATTCCAGAAAACGGAGAATTCCCTGTTATCGGTAAATCAATCAAATCTACATTGTTTAGTGTGCCGGACTGTCAAAGTATCGTAAAAAAAGCAGTCGTGGAAAAACTGAAAAGTACATATAAACGTACAACATGGTTTGAAGAAAATGGCCCGCTATTTCGTATTGAGATCGCACTATTAAAAGATGTAGCAACGTTGACAATTGATGCAAGTGGTGTTGGACTTCATAAGCGTGGATACCGTGTTGGACAAGGGGATGCACCGTTAAAAGAAACATTAGCAGCTTCGTTAATTATGTTAACAAATTGGAAGCCAGATCGCCCGTTTGTAGACCCGTTTTGTGGTTCTGGTACAATTCCACTTGAAGCAGCGTTAATTGGGCAAAATATTGCGCCAGGATTTAACCGTGATTTTGCTTCTGATGGATGGGGCTGGATCGGTAAGAAAAATTGGGATGAGGCTCGTCAAGAAGTTGAAGATTTAGCGAATTATGATCAACCTTTGCAAATTATCGGATCAGACATTGATCACCGCATGGTACAAGTCGCGCAGGATAATGCTGATGAAGTAGGACTTGGTGATCTTATTACATTTAAGCAAATGCAAGTAAAAGATTTTACAACAAAAGAGGAATATGGTTATGTTGTGACGAATCCTCCATACGGAGAACGTTTAAGTGAAAAGCCTCTTGTTGAAAAAATGTATGCGGAGATGGGACAGGCATTCCGTCCGCTAGATACTTGGTCTTTATATGTATTAACAAGCCATCCTGAATTTGAGAAATGGTATGGCAAAGATGCATCGAAGAAACGAAAGTTATTTAATGGATTTATTCGCACTGATTATTACCAGTATTTCGGTAAACGCCCGCCGCGCGATTAGTATAAAACTTCTTTAGAACGCATATACTTGCTATTATGCGATAATCTAAAGGAGGAAGCGCTAATGGATGGTTTGCAATTTTCCATTATTCAAAAGGCTATTCATCGAACGTATGATGAATTAGAAAAAGAAGTAAACCTTCACGGCGTAGCCAATTATGAGTTAACAAGAGCACGTGAAGAGTATTTGTCGGCTTTATCACATGAAACTTTAATTGATAAGCAATATTTAAAATCATTGATAGAGTAGAAAAGTTTTCCTGCATTCAGGAAAACTTTTTTCGCTCAATTGTAGTGCAAACAACAAGAAACCAGCAACTGCTTTTTTATGAGTAGTTGCTCTGTCTTTTTTATATAGAAATTAAGTAGTTGGAGGAATAGCATGTTTACGAAGCAAAAGCTGCCATTTGAAGTGGGAAAACAAGATAATTTTTTCGACAAGTTGAATGAATGGATTGGAGACGTTTTTTACGACGTTTTACCAGAAAAGGGATTTGAAGAGCGCGATGAGCAAATTTTTATGGCGTTTCAATTAGAACGAGCATTTCAAGAGAAAAAAGTAATGTTTGCTGAAGCAGGCGTTGGAACAGGAAAAACGATTGTATATCTTCTGTATGCGATTTGTTATGCACGCTATATAGGAAAGCCAGCTGTTATTGCCTGTGCAGACGAAACGTTAATTGAACAGCTCGTAAAAGAAGAAGGCGACATTGCGAAGTTATCAGAAGCATTAGGTTTATCAGTTGATGTACGTCTAGCAAAATCGATGGATAATTATCTATGCTTACGTAAACTTGAAGATGTAATGAGTGGACGAGCTCCGGAAGTAATTGAAGATTTATATTATGAATTGCCGCAATTTGTATTTGATCATGGAACGCTGCAAAACTTTACTCATTATGGTGATCGCAAAGAATTTCCGTTATTAAACGACGACGAGTGGTCTAAAGTATCGTGGGATTATTTCCAAGATTGTTTTACATGTGAGTCCCGTCATCGCTGCGGACAAACATTATCTCGTGAACATTATCGTAAAGCGGCAGACTTAATTATTTGTTCGCAAGATTTCTATATGGACCATATTTGGACATATGAAGCACGTAAGCGTGAAGGACAAATGCCATTGTTACCAGAAAGTAGCTGCGTCGTCTTTGATGAAGGTCATCTCGTTGAGTATGCAGCGCAAAAAGCACTTACGTATCGTTTAAAACAAACAATGATGGAACAACTTTTAACAAGGTTATTACAAAACGATATTCGTGAAGAGTTTGCTCATTTAGTAGAAGAAACAATTTGGCAAACAGAGCAGTTTTTTGAAGCACTAAAAGAAAGTAAGAAAGAAATTGCTGGTTCTGCTCGTTTAGAAATTCAATTAACAGAAAAAGTCTCAAAAGAAGCAAAACGCCTATATGCAAAAATCTCTGAAGTCGGCGATGCACTAGTTTTCGAAAGTGAAATGTACACAGTAAACACATATGATTTAAATATTGTTGATGAGCATCTAGATGTATTAGAGCACTCATTACGTTTGTTTATGCATGAGAAAAATGTAATTACGTGGGGAGAAGAAAACGATGGTTCCTTTACGCTTGTGATTATGCCTCGTGCTGTAGAAGAAGTGTTGCAAGAAAAAGTATTCTCCAAAAAAATCCCGTACATCTTCTCATCTGCAACATTATCAGAAAATAATTCATTTGCATTTACTGCAAATAGCTTAGGGGTAAAAGATTATTTATCATTCTCGGTTGCTTCACCATTTGATTATGAAGAACAAATGAAAGTGTACTTACCGTCGTATACGAAGGAAAATGAATGGGAACGAAAATGTCAGTATACCCTTGAGAATATTCAAAAAACTAATGGACGCACGCTTGTATTATTCCGTACAACACAAGAGCTTGCGGCATTCAAAGAATATGTGAATAAAGAGCAAATGTCTGTTCCGTTCTTATATGAAGGAGACCAAGAAATTAGTCAGCTTGTTTCTCGTTTCCAAAATGAAGAAGAGACTGTGCTTTGTGCAGTTCATTTATGGGAAGGTTTAGATATTCCAGGCTCATCCTTATCTCATGTTATTATTTGGTCGCTTCCATTCCCTCCAAATGATCCTGTATTTGAAGCAAAGCGTAAGCACGTAAATGATCCATTCTGGGATGTTGATGTACCATATATGATTTTACGTCTTCGTCAAGGAATCGGCCGTTTAATTCGTACGAGTGAAGATGAAGGGTATATTTCATTATTCCTATCAGAAGATGAAAATGAAAAAGTAGTAGAAGCTGTGAAACAAGTGCTTCCAGTAGAAGCTACAGTGTTATAGAGTGACATCTTTCTCTTTCTATATAAATCCAAATTTAAAAAACGGCATAAAATAGGGGGGGCGAGAGCATCTGGCCGTGCATAGAAGCGGTCAGGGTCTTTTCTTGCCACATGTGAAGTTTAAGCAAAGGGAGAAAGCGAGTGGAAGCTCCTTTTTGTCTGCGTAGCAGCAATCTATATGTCGGAAAATCAAAATGGATTCATATAATCGGAAAAAGCTTGGCGGTTGCCAAGCTTTTTTTCTATTAGAAAAGGAATTTATTTGTTTATGTCGAAATAAGGGTGAGGTAGAAAAAGGAGGTTTTTATAGTATGACGATTGTTACATATGAAGTAGAAAAAGAATTTTTAGCATATGTGAAAAAGATAGAAAATTATGGGGAAGCATTAAGCCTAATATTTTGGGATTTACGAACAGGGGCACCGAAGAAAGGTGTCGATCAACGTTCGGAAGTAATAGGAATGCTTTCATCAGAGGTATTTTCATTATCGACTTCTGATGAGATGGGAAGATATTTAAAAGAATTAGAACAGCTAATTGTAGATAATAAAATTTCTGAAACAACGAAGAAAATTGTAGAAGAGTGCCGCAAAGAGTATGATCGAAATAAAAAAATTCCACAAATCGAGTATGAAGAGTTTGTCAAATTACAAGCAAAATCGGAAAGTGTTTGGGGAGAAGCTCGTGAAAAATCTGATTTTGAAATGTTCCGACCATACTTAGAAAAAATTGTTGAATATAAGAAGAAATTTATTACATATTGGGGTTATGAAACTTATAAATATAATACGCTTTTAGATATGTATGAGCCAGGTATTACGGTAGAAGTATTAGATCATGTATTTGGACAACTACGTGAGCGTATTGTTCCGCTTGTAAAAGAAATTTCCAAGTCCGATAAAGAATTAAAAACAAATGTTTTATTTGAACATTTTTCAAAAGAGCAACAAAAGAATTTCACTTTAGGATTACTAAAACAATTAAATTATAATTTCGAGGCCGGTCGTCTAGATGAAACGATACATCCTTTTGAAATTACATTAAATAGAGGGGATGTTCGGATTACGACTCGCTATGATGAGAATGACTTCCGTATGGCAGTTTTCGGAACGATTCATGAATGTGGACATGCTGTATATGAACAAAATATTTCAGAAGAATTAGAAGGAACACCGCTTTGCAGTGGTACGTCAATGGGAATTCACGAATCACAATCACTATTCTTTGAAAACTTTATTGGACGTAATAAATCATTTTGGAAGAAAAATTATGATGTATTGAAACAATTTAGTAATGGCCAATTTGAAGGTGTATCAGTAGATGAATTCTATGATGCAATCAATGAGTCAAAACCTTCCTTTATTCGTATTGAAGCAGATGAACTTACATATCCGCTTCATGTTATGGTTCGTTATGAACTGGAGAAAGAATTATTTGATGGAACATTAGAAGTAAAAGACTTGCCGGCAACATGGAATGATAAAATGGAAAGTTATTTAGGTATACGTCCAGAAACGGATGCACAAGGTGTACTGCAAGATGTGCATTGGTCAGATGGATCGTTTGGCTACTTCCCATCTTATGCACTTGGTTATATGTACGCAGCACAATTTAAACATAAGATGCTAGAAGAAATTCCTAACTTCGATGCATTGCTAGCAGAAGGAAATGTGACGCCAATTCGTGAATGGTTAACAAAAAACATTCACCAATATGGGAAAACGAAAAAGCCTTTAGAAATTTTACATGATGTAACGGGTGAAGGATTGAATGCGAACTATTTAGCCGATTATTTAGAGGCGAAGTATAAAGAGATTTATGAATTATAAAAAGGAAAAGGAGCTGCATATATGTGGCTCTTTTTTATGAATTAGCATTTTACTGTATGTGCGCTGCTTAAGGAGGCATAGAAGTGAATTATACTTTTGAAGTGATGACACAAGAGCAAGCAGAAGAAATTGCGTATAATTGGCACTATGGGGACAAGTATTCTTTTTATGATATGGAAGCTGATCAAGAGGATTTGGCTGAGTTTTTAGATCCTAAAGAGCGTGGAGAAACCACATTTACTGTTTGTGAGAATAATGAAATAGTTGGATTTTTTAGTTTTAATAAAATAGATATACATACAGTGGATATTGGGCTGGGAATGGAACCAAACTTGACTGGAAAGGGCTTGGGTTTGGCATTTATGAAGGCAGGCCTAGAGTTTTGCGTAAAAAAATATCGGCCTAAGTATGTAACGCTATCGGTAGCGACCTTTAATAAAAGAGCAATAAAAGTGTATGAAAAAGTAGGACTTGAAGCAGTTGGTACATTTGTTCAAGAGACAAATGGTAGTTGCTTTGAGTTTTTAAAAATGATGTATACGATTTAGACCTGCAGGTGCATGGATTCAATAGCTTTACTTGAAATGAAGCAGAGGGGAGCTCCCTCTGCTTTATATTTACCACAATTTAAAGCCTTTCGAACCAGGCGGGGCATTTTGAATCATATCTATAAACGGAATCGTGTATGCGAATAAAATAAGCAGTGCTGTAATGCCGAGCCATAGTTTCCAGTTCTCAAAGACCATTGGTGGTTGATCAGATGCATCAGATACTTCTGCAACCGGAAATTCAGTATGACCTTTTGGTGCGAAGAAAGTAAGGTCTAGGAAAATAATGATAGCCAAAATAATTCCGACAAATAAAATCGTGCCGCCAACTGCTTGGGCAATTTGATATGGTATCCATTCAATCGCTTGCGGTGCGTTGCCATATGTGGAAAAAGAAGAGCGGCGCGGAGCCCCTAATAATCCAGCGAAGTGCATTCCAGCAGACATGAATAGCATTCCAAGTGTCCATACACAAGTTTGAATCATCGCAAGGCGATTCATTTCTTTGGTCATAACACGCCCTGTTAAATGGGGGATTAGCCAATAGCCGATTCCAAAAAATGTTAGCACGACAGATGTGGCCAACGTTAAATGAAAATGCCCTGTTATCCAAATTGTATTGTGAACCACTTGGTTTAATTGATGGCTTGCATTCACTAGCCCGCCTGCTCCTGCTGGAATAAACATAAGCATTCCAACGAACGGTGCAAAGAATCTGGCATCGGACCATGGAAGCACACGAAGCCAGCCAAATAGGCCCGTTGCTCCTCTTGAGCGGCCATATTGTTCAAATGATGCAAATAGAGAGAATGCAGTCATTAAGGACGGGATGATAACCATGAATGTTAAGACAACTTGTAAGTATTTCCACCCAGGGTCAATTCCAGGTTCTGTTAATTGGTGGTGAAATCCAACTGGAACGGAAAACAATAAGAACAAAATAAATGATAAACGAGCGAGAGAATCACTAAAGACTTTGCCACCAATAATTTTTGGAATGATGACATACCATGCCATATAAGCAGGGAGAAGCCAAAAATAGACGAGCGGGTGGCCAAAGTACCAGAATAATGTTCTACTGACAAGAACATCAATTTTATCCACGAAACCTAAGCTCCAAGGAATGAATTGTACAAGTGCTGTTGCAGCAACGCCAAGAGTTGCAACAAGCCAAAGTAGCATTGTAATAACAGCCATAAAGCTCAGTAAGGGACCGACTTTTCCTTTATTGTGTTTCTTCCATGTGCGATAGTGAGCGAACATGGCAAAACCGCTAAACCAACTACCGACAATTACGAGGGTAAGACCGATGTAAAAACCAGGATGAGCTTTTAACGGAGCATAAAATGTATAGAGAACGGTAGCCTTATTTAATAGTATAAAAACAGCAGTAATAGCGGTCCCAATTGTCATTAGCCAAAAACCAATCCAACCTGTCCTGCGCACTCCTTTTGAAAGAGTACCAGTTGTTTTGCTCATACAAGCAAATAAAAAGCCGATAATAAAAAATGTTGTTAATACGAGTCCTAGTAAGACACCATGCGTTGTTAACACTTGATAATAACCGATATTAGCTGGAAGACTAAACTTTCCGGACCGGACAAGTACTTGCAATAGCCCGCATAATCCTCCTAAAAATAGAGCGATAAATGCAACATGTATATGAGCCATTGCTAATTTTGCATCTCGTTTACTTATTTTATCTTGCAATGCGATCATTTCTCAGTCACCTCTACTTTCGCGCTCATCATATGATGGCCTGTTCCGCAATATTCATTACATACGATTAAATACTCACCAGCTTTGTGAAACACTTGAGAAGCTGTACTCACATAGCCGGGCTCAATCATCATATTTACATTTGTTCCCGCAATTTCAAAGCCATGTACAACATCTTTCGTTGCGACAACAAAGTCAACTTTGGCTCCTTTCGGCACTTTAATGACATTTGGTGTAAAGGAAAATGCTTGTGAGACAATTGTTACTTGATAATGATCTTTACCGACTTGCTTTACACCAGGATGATCAAAGGGAGCAGTCGCATTTACTTTTTCTGGGTCGATTGTCGTTAAGCAGCTAGGCGGTTGGTTTCCCATATAAAACGCGCTTACTCCGATTACGGCTAAAAATACAAATAATGAACCGATACCGAAAATGAGCCAAATTTTTTCGTACTTATGCAAGTGCATATCTCATCTCCCCCTTGTTTCTCATTAACACTACAATCGATTTAAAAAAATTTGATATACACTAAACCATGTGAAAATTAAAAAGAAGCCAAGTACAAAAACAAAAATTAATGTGCCCTTGAGTGAGCGCTCTCTTTGTTTTCTTTTCATCGATTGTTGTAATTTACGTTCTCCCATGTTTCTCCCTCCCTAAGAAAGTGAATCTTACATTTTTATGATACGAAAAATTCTGATAATTTCTATATTGTTAGCGCTGCTTTCAAAAATTGTTCATTGATACAATTAAAACTATGTTTATGATGAAAAATTGATAAATCGTGATATATTACTGATTTTGTAATGAGGAAATGTGAAAGAAATGTGAAGTTCATGTTGAATCTGCGATATGATTAAGGACATTGATTTTGAAATTTGTGGATTATGATCATGGAATGAAAAGGGTTACAAAAGTCGAACGAAATTGGATAAGAAATAATTTTTGTACGTGTTTTTTAAAGAGGGTGCTTTTCAAAGTAAAAAAAGTGCGTTATAATCCTTTTATTAAATTAAATAAGTTAGCAACACTCATATAATAGCAGGGATATGGCCTGCAAGTTTCTACCGAAGTACCGTAAATGCTTCGACTATGAGTGAGGACGAATATATTGCTATAGTTGCATTCTTTTCTTTGCAAAGCTCCAAAAGCACGTCTCTCACTTGTATTGGGTGAAGGCTGCTTATGGAGTTTTTTATTTGCATAAGAGGAGGAACAAACTATGAAATTATTACAAGAGAAAATTATGCGCGAAGGAAAGGTATTGTCAGATGATGTGTTAAAAGTGGATGCTTTTTTAAATCATCAAATTGATCCAGTGCTTATGCAAGAAATCGGAAAAGAGTTTGCAAAGCGTTTTAAAGACGATCAGATTACAAAAATCGTGACGATTGAGTCTTCAGGAATTGCTCCAGCTGTGATGGCTGCATTGCAATTTGGTGTAACGGTTGTTTTTGCAAGAAAGCGTAAATCGTTAACATTACAAGATAATATGTATACTGCAAAAGTATATTCTTATACAAAGCAAGAAACGAACGAAATTTCTATTTCGAAACAATATATACATGAAGACGATTGTGTTCTTATTATTGATGACTTTTTAGCAAATGGTCAGGCAGCACTTGGTTTAATGAATTTAGTAGAGCAAGCTGGAGCAACGGTAGCTGGTATCGGAATTGTAATTGAAAAAGCATTCCAAGATGGAGGAAGTAAATTACGTGAGAGCGGTGTTCGTGTAGAATCGCTTGCGGAAATCGCATCGCTTGATAATGGGGCAGTTCGTTTTGTGGAACGCGCGACAGCGGAGGTAGAATGATGAAACAACATCCTTTTAAAATTGCGTCCCTTGGTATTCAACATATGTTGGCGATGTATGCTGGAGCAATTATCGTACCGCTTATTGTGGGCGGCGGACTTGGATTGAATCAGCGTGAGCTTACGTATTTAGTATCAATTGATTTATTAATGTGCGGCATTGCGACGATTTTACAAGCGTTAACGAACCGTTTCTTCGGCATTGGACTTCCAGTTGTGTTAGGTTGTACTTTCACGGCAGTTGGACCGATGATTGCTATTGGTAAGCAGTATGGGGTATCCGCTGTGTACGGATCTATTATTGCAGCAGGACTTTTCGTTGTGTTATTTGCTCGTGTGTTTGGAAAACTTGTCAAACTGTTTCCACCAGTTGTTACCGGTTCAGTTGTAACCGTTATTGGAGTTACATTAGTTCCAGTCGCGATTAACGATATGGCTGGTGGTGTAGGAAGTAAAGACTTCGGTAGTGTATCCAATTTAGCATTAGCGTTCGGAGTATTGTTATTTATTATCATCATGTACCGCTTTTTTGATGGATTCATTCGCTCTATTTCAATCTTATTAGGATTATTATTTGGTACAGCAATTGCTGCGTTAATGGGAAAAGTAAGCTTACAAGCTGTAGCAGAAGCCGATTGGTTTCATGGTGTACAGCCATTTTACTTCGGTACGCCAACGTTCGAATTAACGCCGGTCATTACAATGATTCTCGTTGCTTGTGTAGGAATTGTTGAAGCAACAGGTGTGTATTTTGCACTGTCTGATATTTGTAACAAAGAAATTGGTGAAAAAGAGTTAGCGAAAGGCTACCGCGCAGAAGGGATCGCGATGGTGTTAGGTGGTATTTTTAACGCATTTCCGTATACGACGTATTCACAAAATGTCGGTCTTGTCCAACTAACAGGTGTGCGCAATCGCGTTGTCATTTATACATGCGGCGGTATGCTAATTGTCCTTGGATTTATTCCGAAGATTGCAGCAGTAACAACAATTATTCCAAAGCCAGTACTTGGCGGTGCGATGCTTGCAATGTTCGGAATGGTTATGGCATATGGCATTAAAATGTTAAGCAGTGTTAATTTTGCGAAGCAGGAAAACTTATTAATTGTGGCGTGTTCTGTTGGAATGGGGCTTGGTGTAACAGTTGTGCCAACATTATTCTCACAGCTTCCAGAGAGCGTTCGTATTTTAACAGATAACGGAATTGTATTAGGAAGTGCATCAGCCGTGCTTTTAAATATTGTATTTAATATGATTCCGCAAAGACAACCGAAAGTAAAAGAAGAACAGATTTCAATACAAAATACGGTTTCAGAAGTATAATAGAAAGCAGTATCTCAAGATGAGATACTGCTTTGTTTTTTTATCGGCATACTTTTTCCGTATGTGCCAAGGCGCCAAATATATTCAAGCGGTCCGTATTGATAATGAGAGAGCCACCAGCGGCTGATAAAGATTTGAATGGTATAGAAGCCAATGCAAAAAAGTGTACCGCCCCATAGTGGGAATACGATATTTGCTTTAAATAGTAATCCGAATACGAATAACGTGACGACCGTTTGCGAGATATAGTTCGTTAATGCCATGCGGCCAACATATTGGAAAGGGCGGAATATGTTTTGCCATTTCGCATGCTGCAAGAGACGCATAAGTGTAAAAATATAAAAAATGAATAGTGTTTTTCCGCTTAGCGTAATAAAGGAAATCATTGAAAATGGTACGTATAGATCGTTCATAGTAAAGTAGATAACAATAATTCCCCATGTTGGCAAAGTAGCGAAGAAGGTAATGATTTGCCATTTCTTTAGCTTTGGGTCTATCTCGTTTACGCGGCGAAACATTTCTTTTTTTCCCGCATATAGACCGAGTAAAAAGAGACCGACTGTTTCGGGTAGCATGATAAGAGAAGCACTAATTTCTTCTGAGTAAAAAGCAGTAAAGCGATCTTGAACTTGCAAGCCCCAATCTAATAAGGGAACGACAGGAGCAGAAAGAGCGCCAAGTGTCTCGGGGGGAGTGAACAGAATTGCTAAATTCATAAGCAACACAAGAAGTTCCCAAATACTTAATAAAATAAGTGCCCAAATTAATAACGTTTTTGGTTGTCTTTTATAAAAGAAAAGTAGTACGAAGCCAGCTATTGCATAACTATGTAAAATGTCACCATCCCAAAGTAGTACATAATGTAAAAATCCGAATAAGAATAATATAAGTAGTCGCCGTATAAATAATAATTTTGGGTGAGGTGTCTTTTCTTCAGCGCGCTTCATAAAAATATAAAAACCAAGACCAAATAAAAAAGAAAAAATTGTGTAAAATTTTGTTTGAACAAATAGATCATAAAATAATCGAATGTACTGATCAAATCCTTCGTAAACAGTTGTTAAATCTCGAGAGTCGACTCCAGCTAATATAGGCCAATTTACAAGGAAAATACCAAAGATGGCAATCCCCCTTATAATATCAATAGAATGAATTCTTTCGTTTGGTGAAATGCTGTTCATACTTCATCTCCTTATCGATATTTCTTTAAGTATATTACAGTATGAATGGTAAGGTATATATATTTCCAAAATTTTTCAACTGTTAACATTGCGCCTTTGAGTTATAATTAGAATGCACAACTATCTACGACTCCTTTAAAATAGGCAGTATGAAAGCTCTCTGAAAGGGAGCTTTTCTTTTTTAAATATATATTGATAATCATTCTCTTTAATGATAAAATATATTTAAAATTGATAATCATTATCAAAAGATAAGGTGTGATAATTATGGTATATGCATTTTTAGGAGGAACAATTGTTTTATATGCAGTTGTAACAAAGCATGTGTTACATCGAGTAGGAGCAACTAAATAATGAACTATACTACATAGAAATCCTTTTCGTTTCCATAGAGATGAAAGGGATTTTTTTATTTTTTTACTGTGAAGATGCTGAAAATTTAGTAATATAATAGATGGATACATCATGGAATAAAGGGGCACGAGGGGATGACAAACACATTGCAAACAAACAGTTTACAAAAGCTCGTTTGTTTTTATGAAGAATGGCAGAAAAAAGGTGATATAGAACATAGCGAGAAGTTGCTTGAAGTTGTACGTAAGTATAAAGATGACCAACTGATGATAGCATTTTGCGGGCATTTTTCTGCTGGAAAATCAACAATGATGAACTATTTATTTAAAAATCAATTGTTGCCAACTAGTCCGATTCCAACGAGCGCGAATGTTGTAAAGATAGAAAAAGGACCGAATCGCGTTGTCGTTATTTTAAAATCAGGACAGAAATACGAGTATGACGGTATGTATACAGCAGAAGAATTAAAAGAGCTTTGCAAAAATGGCGATGAAGTGATTGGCATTCATATTTATCGTAATGATGCACCGCTTTCAGATGATGTTGTTCTTGTTGACACGCCGGGTATTGATTCAACTGATGATGCCCATCAACTTGCAACAGAATCGACATTGCATCTTGCTGATGTAATATTTTATATGATGGATTACAATCATGTGCAATCAGAAGTAAATTTACAGTTTGTTAAAGAGTTAAAACAGCGTAACAAAACCGTTTATCTTGTTGTGAATCAAATTGATAAACATAAAGAAAATGAGCTACCTTTCGAGGTATATCAACAAAGCGTAGCGCAATCATTTTTTAATTGGAATATAGAAGTTGACGGTATCTATTATACGTCTTTACGTATGCAGAATCATTCACATAACGAATTAGGCCAGCTTGAGCAACGCCTTTCCTCAATTATAAAGGAAAAAGATATGTATGTGAAAAGAGGAATGGAGAGAGAAGTATCTTATTTGTTACAAGAACATTTCTCGTTTTTACATTCACAATATGAAAAACAATTAGAGCCGTTTCAAAAAGAGTTAGCATCGATGTTATCGCTTCAAGATGTAACAGCGATTTTAGAACAGCTTGCGGAAAAAGAAACACATGTTACAAATACAGTACCGCAAGTGAAAGAACAGTTTTTTAGTGGCTTGCAAAATATTTTAGACAATGCATATTTAATGCCGTTTGAGATGCGGGATTTAGCAAATCAATATTTAGAAACGAAGCTCACAAAATTTAAAGTTGGTTTACTGTTTTCAAAAGGAAAAACTGAGCAAGAAAAACAGCGTCGTTTAGAAGCGTTTTATGAGGAACTACATAAAACGGTAGAGACGCAGCTTGATTTTCATATGAAAGAGTACGTTGTCTCCTTTTTTAAGAAAAAAGAGCTATTCACAGAAGAACTTGGAAAAGTAATACATGACTTAAATGCAGACTTTACTCCTGCATTACTGGAAGCGACGATTAAACAAGGAGCAGGATTTACTGGCGATTATTTGCTTCATTATACAGAAGATGTAGCAAATGAATTGAAGAAACGTTATCGCCGCGAAGCACAAAATATATTTGAGAAAAGTTTGCCGCTCTTGCACAGCAAAGTACAAGCTGATAGTCAACATGTACGAGAAGAAATAACGCAATATGAAGCGATTCAAAAGGCAAAGGATATAAAATTACAGTGCATGCAAGAGTATGATCAGTATGAAAACTATTTACAAGATATTTGGCACAATCGTTTTTCAGTTCCACAAACTATAGATATTGAAAAAGCGTTACAACAAACAAAGAAAGTAACAAACGAAAAATTTCAATTACAAGCACAATTCGAAGTAGAGGATGAACTCACTGTCAATGAGTCCGAACCAAACAAGGAAACAAAGCTTAACATTGCACAGATTATAGAGCATGTTAAGGATGCAGAAGATGTTTTGCAGCATATTCCAGTTCTTAAACATGTACAACAAGAAATCATAGAGAAAAGGAAACGTGTGGAAGCGAAACAGTTTACAGTGGCGCTATTTGGAGCGTTTAGTGCTGGGAAATCTTCCTTTGCGAACGCATTATTAGGAGAAAAGGTATTACCAGTATCACCAAATCCTACAACAGCAACAATTAATCAAATTTTGCCTGTAACAGATGAGAAACCGCATGGTACGGTAATTGTACAGTTTAAATCAGAAACGGCACTTTTTGAGGATTTAAAAGCTGTTTATAAATTATTTTATCGCGAGATTACTTCCTTGGAAGAAGCGCTTCTGCAAATTGATGATGTCTTGCAATATCCAGCACCAAGTGGTAGACAAAAAACAACGTTTAGTTTTTTACGTGCTGTGCAGCGTGGATATGATGATGTAAAGCAACGTTTAGGAGAGCAATCTCATGTAACATTAGCTGAATTTGCTGATTATGTTACCAACGAAGAAAAATCATGTTTTGTAGAGTACATGGAGCTTTATTTTGATTGTGAATTAACAAGGCAGGGCATTGCACTTGTGGATACGCCGGGGGCAGATTCTATTAACGCTCGCCATACAGACGTAGCGTTCCAATATATAAAGAATGCAGATGCAATTTTATTTGTAACATATTATAACCACGTGTTTTCACGAGCAGATCGAGAGTTTTTAATTCAACTTGGTCGTGTGAAAGATACATTTGCACTTGATAAAATGTTTTTCTTAATTAATGCGGCTGATTTAGCACAGTCTGAAGAGGAATCACAAACAGTAAAAGGATATATTAGCGATCAATTATTACAGTATGGAATTCGTAATCCACGTTTGTTCGCAATATCTAGCTTATTTGCATTAGAAGAAAAACAAGGAAAAGAGATTTCGAAAGAAGCGTATGGCATTTTACAACAATCTGGCTTAGCACAATTTGAACAAGCCTTCACTTCGTTTATTATGAGAGATTTAATGCTTGTATCGGTTCATTCTTTACACGGCGCACTTCAAAATGGTTATAAGCTTCTTGCAAATATGATTGAAAGCGCAATGCAAGGAAATGAGGTAAAAGAACAGCAACGAAAAAAATATGAAGCAGAACGCGAAGAACTGCTTCACATGATTTCTTCCCACAGTGTTATCACAGAGGAAAAGTCTTTGGAAAATGAAATAAAAGAACTTCTGTATTATGTAAAACAACGGTTATTTTTACGTTACAATGATGTATTCACAGAATTTATTAATCCAGCTTCTTTACGAACGCAAGGGAATGTGAAAGATAAATTACAAGAGTGCATGATGGAGTTAATTGCTTTCTTACAACATGACTTATTACAAGAAATGCGTGCAACTTCACTGCGTCTTGAAAAATGGATAAATGAAACGATGAGACATGCACAAGATGAAGTAATAGAGCAATGTGTGACAAGAAATGAACAGCTTGTAGTTCATACAGATGTAACATATGACTATCGCGTTCGTACTCATGAAAACCCGTTTCCTAATATAGAAGAAAAACAATTTAGAAGAGCGCTAGCTCATTTTAAAAGTGAGAAAAATTTCTTCGAGAAAAATGATAAAGCATTGATGCAAGAAGAAATGAAGCAAACGTTAGAACCGTTTGTAGCAGATTACGTAACAGAAGAACAACGCCTATTTATTAGTCATTATAAACAAGAATGGCTTCATAGATGGCAACTTGTGAAAACAGCTATGATGCAAGATATCACACAATACTATGAAAGTTTATTATTCGCGTTATTGGAAACAATTGATGTTTCTGCATACGAACAGAGAAAAGAAGAATTAAGAAAGAAGTTACAAAAAATAGAAGTTGAACTAGAAGAAAAGTATTAAGAGAAAAAAATACGTTCAATCCGTTTTTGTAGTACAGTATCTAATGATTTTACAAATCCGGCAAATTCATCTGAGGAAACCATATGAGTTAGGACGAGACGTCTTCCATCTGGCGTTTCGCCGCATAAGACGAAGGAAGAGAACTCATATGGTTTTCCTTCTATCACTAATTTTGGATAGGAGTACGTACCGTTTTTCTTTTTCTTCTCATCAATGGAGATTATATTGCACTTCTTTTCATTGTTGTCCATAATGATGACCTCCTTTGTATTACTTATGGAAGACAAGTATGGTTTAGAACAAAGAGGAGAGAGAATTTTTATGGAAGAATTAGTAATTGAACGTGTTTCACCAAATGAAGCGCCGCTCCAGCTACTATTACTTGCTGATCCAAGCGAACGACAATTGAAATCGTATCTTTATCGGGGCATCATTTATGTCGCAAAGCGTTTTGAACATGTGATTGGTGTATATGTATTGTTAGAAACGCGTCCTAATACAATGGAAATCATGAATATTGCTGTTTCTGATGGGGAACAAGGAAAGGGCATCGGAAAGCAGCTGTTACAGCATGCGATTCAAACGGTAAAAGGACAAAACATGCACACACTTGAAATTGGAACGGGTAATTCTAGTGTCTCGCAGCTTGCTTTGTATCAAAAATGTGGATTTCGCATTTTTTCTATTGATTTTGATTACTTTTCCAAGCATTATGAAGAAGAGATTATGGAAAATGGCATTGTATGTCGTGATATGATTCGGCTTACGATGGACTTAAATTAGGGGGAAGAGAACATGGAAGTACATGTAGCAATTACAGCGCATTCTCGTAAACAAAATGAAGTGGTGAAAGCTTTTCTACAGTTAGACGCACAGCGTGAAGCGGCGATTGAAGCGGCTGTATCACTTGCGTTAAATGGGAAATCTTTCTCCGTTGATGTAATTAATATGGTAACGAAACAAATTAATGAACTTGCAAAAAACGGTATTGCACAGCAACGTAAGATTGTAACAGAAGATATGGTAATGGAATACGTAGGACGTTTAAAAGAGAAAGAAGGTCGTTAAGTATGATCGTTACAGCCGAATGGTTACACGAACATATACAAGATGAGCAGGTTCGAATTATCGATTGCCGTTTTGATTTAGCGAATGCAAATTGGGGAAGAGAACAATATAATGAAGCACATATTCCGTTTGCGCTCTATTTTGATTTAAATAAAGATTTATCAAGTCTGGTTACAAAGCATGGCGGACGTCATCCGCTTCCATGTATAGAAGAATTTGTACAAAAGCTTTCACAAGCTGGGATTGATGAGCATACGACAGTTGTGGCATATGATAGCCAAGGCGGAGCAATGGCTTCTCGTCTATGGTGGCTCTTAACGTATCTTGGGCATAACAAAACATATGTGTTAAATGGCGGTTTCCCAGCGTGGAAAGAACAAAATTTTGAAGTAACGAATGAGCTAGCAGTCTTTGCACCTAAGACATTCGTTCCATCTATACAACATGATACTGTTGTAACAATGGAAGAGCTGCAAGCTAAAATTAGCAAACATGCAGATGTTACACTGATTGACTCGCGTGAACCAAAACGTTATGAAGGATTAGAAGAATTAGTTGATAAAGCAGCTGGTCACATTCCAACTGCGCAAAATTATTTTTGGAAAGATGGTGTAACAGACTCTGGTGCTTTTAAGGAGCAGAAGGCACAAGAAAATCGTTTTATCCATCTTGATAAAAAGAAAGAAACGATTGTTTATTGCGGATCTGGTGTAACGGCATGTCCAAACGTATTAACATTAAAAATGGTAGGGTTTACAAATATAAAATTGTATGTAGGTAGCTGGAGCGATTGGATTTCTTATCCTGAAAATACAATTGTAAAAGAAGAACAGTAGCCTATTGCACGTCAAAAAAATTTGTATTACAATAGGAGCACAAACAAGAAATACTTAAAAAACAAATTATTTTACACATTGCGAACAATGTGATAAGATAACGACAAATAAATAAAACATCCTGCGGTGTGCGTAACTTATTTATGTCTAAAACCGATGATAGTAATACGGAAGTTCGATATTTAGATGCCAACATCATGCCTTTCTTTGAGAAGGAAGATGAAAGGCAACTGTGAGAACATCCACCTGCGAGTAGCGGGTTTTTGGACATTTACGAGAGACGGCACGTGCGGGGTTCTATTTATACTTATGATTAATAATAACTGCCTACGATGTACGTAGCTTGTGTATGTCTTAAACCAATGATAGTAATACGGAAGTTCAATATTAAAATGTGGCCATCAAGCCATCTTTTTAAGAAGGAAGATGAAAGCCTTTTTGAGAACATCCACCTGCGAGAGTGGGTTTATGGACATCTAAATGAGAACGGCATATGTGGGAATAAAAAAACCTTACGTTTTATACGTAAGGTTTTTATTTTTTTGTAAGTCTACTAGGAATAATTTGAGTTTTATTGTGTGGATAACATAAAAAATATTCGTGTGATTCAAATGTATGTATATTCATTTGAATTTTTCGACATATAAGTCGCTGCCATACAACATACCTGTTATTAGCTTTTTCCATTTGTTTTAAATATCGCATGTGGCAGAAACAAGTCCTGACCGTTTCTATGCATGGCCAGATGCTCTCGTCCCCCTAAAAAGAAAGGAGGTTTTTAAACTTGTATATATAGTATAGGATTTTTAAATTTACCTACATTCGCCTGTAAATTCTCCATAATAAACATAGCATTTTCGATCTTCATCAATCTCCCTAGAGTCTAAGGAAAATTCCATTAATATTCCGTCCCTTTGAACATACAAAATATCTGAATGGAGATGTGTTAAGATTTCCTCATGATTCCATACATCTTTACTTTCTATTAAAATCGAATTTTCTTCTTGTAGTTCTCTAATCTCAAAACCTATATGGGAATATATTGTTTCTGAAGAATCATCGAAGAACTTTTCTTTTTTGACATATATTACTGCTGTTCCATCAGAGTCCATCGCAGTCGCGGTTACGATATACGTATCCCCTTCTTTAATGAAATACTCACAAGTCATCCTTGCGACAGTTTCGGAAATGGAAATATATGGATAGTTCCATAAGGCAGGATATTGTTTAGCTTCATCATTGAGTCGATATTCTAACCGCAATCGTAATCCCTCTTCCTTTTTCTTCTATTTTATCATGAATTCTTTTATAATAAAAATATAATATATAAGGGGCGTGGAAAGGTGACAAAAACAAAATTGTTAGTAACAGGCGTTCTTTCTTCTTTAATGGCCGGCACTTTATCTGGCTGTACAAAAGATCTCCCTCCAAAACCAAATGATAGAAGCTGTTCCGATTGGGACTTTGATGATGAACTTGGAGTGTGGAGATGTGATGACAATCATTCAAGTTATCATGGGCATTATTATTACAGTGGTAATTATTATCAAAATAAATCAACTTTTAAAAGTTCACCTGAATTTAAGTCTTATCAATCTTCTTCTAATTTTAAAGGAGGAATTGGAAGCGGTTCAAAGGGCGGATCTGGAGGTTAAATCATGTCGTTTTACATAAAGGAACGAAGGCAATTTTACTCAAGGGTTCCTTACTTTTGGTCTGACTTGTACGGAAGTGAGTATAGCCTTTTTCATGTTTTTGAAATAACTGAACAAACTATTAGGCAGTTGCAATTAGCAACAGAACGAATGGGAAAAGTATTTTTTAAGACTGCTAGCCTTCTTCGAACCTTGCCTGATGATCAGCTTCTTGAACTTGGTTTTCCATCTTCAAGTCTGCCTTTTATCAGAATGAAATCTCTGTTTCCTGAATCTATTATTTCACGGTTTGATTTTGCTTTGACGGATGGTGGTATCAAAATGCTTGAGTTTAATAGTGATACCCCAACTTTTATTGTGGAATGCTTCCAAATGAATGGCATAGTATGCAAAGAATTCAATTATCATGACCCAAACGAGAATCAGGACCGTCTTCTTTCTTCTGGTATCACAAAAGCCGTAATGGAAGCTGCTAAAGGGATGAGAATGCCAAACGTTGTCTTCACAGCCCATCATGAGCATATAGAAGATTGGAATACTACTATGTATTTGAGTCAGCTATGTCAGGTGAAAAATAAAATGGTGTCAATGTCAGAGCTTCGAATTACTGAAGATGCTTTGGTCGACAGAGACGGTGTGCCAATTGATATTTTGTATCGTCAAACATATCCTATCGAAGATTTAGTTGTGGATCGGGATCCTAAAACTGGGGACTTTGTCGGGCTTGAGTTATTGCAACTTGTAGAGAAAGGAAAGCTTTTTATTATAAATCCTGTTTCATCCTTTCTACTTCAGCCGAAATCGATTCAATGCTTGGTTTGGGGATTAGCTGAGATAGGTGCTTTTTATACGAGTGAGGAACGACAATGGATTAAGGAATATATGCTTCCTACTTACTTAGAACCAGATTTATTTTTAGGAAAAAGTTCTTTTGTTCAAAAACCCTCGTTTGGCAGAGAAGGTGACACGGTTATAATTCGTGACAAAGACAAGAGTATTATGATTCAAAATTCAAATCAAACGTATAAAAAGGAACTTCCCGTATTTCAAAAATATATAACGCTTCCAGTTGTTTCTCTTGAGACTGAAAAAGGGAACGAGGAGCTATCGTATGTGTTTGGATCGTTTTTAATTGCTGGGAAACCAAGTAGTATTGGTATACGTGCCGGTGAAAAAATTACGGGAAATGAATCTTATTATTTACCTGTTGGGATTAAAAAGGGGGATTGTAATTGATGAACTTTTTACTTTATGTAACTGTTTCGTTCGGTCTTTTAAGTATCGGTTTATTTCTTATGGAAGTGACAACAAAAGTGAAGGAATTTTCATTAATAGCTAAAGGAAATAAAGCAGCAAGCTACGTGCTTGGAGGAAGACTTCTTGGTCTTGCTATCGTCTTGTATTCTACTGCTGCTCATTCTGTTTCACTAATGGATATGGCATTATGGGGAGCGATTGGAGTTTTAGCACAAATCGTTGTATTTTATTTAGCCGAATTGTGCACACCACGTTTCAATATTAATCAAAGCATTGAAGAAGATAACCAGGCTGTCGGACTTTTTCTTATGTTTTTATCAATTTCCATCGGAGTTGTGATTGCTGGGTGTTTAACATATTAAAAACCTCACAAGGAAAAGTTTGAATACAAAGTGTTGACATCTATTTTAAATAGGAGTAACATTTTTCTTGTAACTAAATATGTCTCTGTTAGGTGAGGCTCCTGTATAGAGAGATGCTACTGCCCAAAAATGTCGAGAGACGCCAATGGGTCAACAAGAATGATCGAATTAAGGTCTTTTTTAATGTAGCTGGTTAAGAACCTATGCTATACAGTGCTAAAGCTCGGCGAGGGAGAGGTGCAATTGTTTTTAATATAGGCTACATAATACGTAGTTATATTAAGCGTTGCTTATTTATGTATGTTCAGACCTTTACTCGCTCTCGGGTAAAGGTCTTTTTTATTAGGGTGTATCTGTTATACATAACTAAAAGTAATCATATAAGGAGGTGAGGAGCAATGTCAGCTTCGGACTCGGTTCCGTTACCCAGGTATTTCGAAAATAGAATGTGTAATGTAGGTAGGAAACGACTTGTTCCTCCCTCTATATCTGTAATTAGATAAATTGAGAAACAATGAGTTTCTTCCTGCATGTGTGAAGGAGGAGACGGACGGTGTTATATGTAAACAAACGAGAAGGAATTATAAATAATATAACTCATAAAAAAACGATAAAAGTACAAGAGGTTTTACAAAAGAATAATGAAATGCTGATGGAAGTTGCGATTCGAGATGTAAAATCTGTGTATGCTTATTTTAAAACAACAAGAAATGGCCTTTCTGTTAAAGAGGCAAAAAGACGTATTGTACAATATGGGAAAAATGAACGATATGTGAATAAAAAAGTGATGTTTACTCATATGATGATGAAGTTGATGGGAAAAGTAAGTTTGTTCGAAAAGGAAGCGAATCAAACGAACATAATAACATCAAAGTCAGTTACTGTTTTAAGAGTAGCAAATGATAAAGTGAATGGGATAGATACAGATTCTGAAATAATGAATATTCCAACAGAAGAATTGGTCCCAGGAGATGTGATTTGCCTTTCTGCAGGTGATACTGTACCGGCTGACGCTCGCATTATTTACGCAAAAGATGTACTAGTTGATGAATCTCCTTTAACAGGAAAAGAGATGCTTGTAGAAAAGTATGAAAGCTGTTATCACATTGAAAAAAAACGATTTATGCCGTTAAAACGCATAAAAGATTATAATCCACTTTGTCTTGAAAATTTATGCTATCAAGGTACTCACATTGTTAGCGGAACAGCAAAAGCAGTTGTTGTTTCCACTGGAAATAATACGTATGTGGAATTATTACATCAATGTTGTAAGTAATATTTATGGATGCTAAATAAAGCAAATCATTGTATAATAACAGTTACAATCATTAATTGATTATACAACCTTGCGTCATGACGTGAGGTTTTTATTTTTGTCATTAGGAGATGAATTATGAAAAAAGTATTATTAGTAGATGGTATGGCACTATTATTTCGTGCCTTTTATGCAACAAGTGTGTATGGACAATTTATGAAAAGACAAGATGGTATTCCAACGAACGGGATTCATGGTTATATGAAGCATTTATTAACAGCAGCTAGTACAATTGAACCGACTCATATTGTAACGTGCTGGGATATGGGGAGTACAACGTTTCGAACAGAAGCATTTTCAAACTATAAGGCGAATCGCGGAGCACCGCCAGAAGAATTAATTCCACAATTTGATCTAGTGCAAGAAATGACTGCCCATTTATCGATCCCGGTTATTGGTATGAAAGGATATGAAGCTGATGACTGTATTGGAACACTAGCAAAAGTGTATCAACATGAAGCAGAAGTGTTTATTTTAACAGGTGATACAGATTTGCTACAGCTAGTTGATACAAAAACTACAGTCATGCTACTTCGAAAAGGAATTGGAAATTATGAATTTTACACACCTGGGAAAATTATGGAAGAAAAAGGCGTAGAACCATGGCAAATTGTTCATGCAAAGGCATTTATGGGTGATTCAAGTGACAACTATCCAGGTGTTAAAGGCATTGGTGAAAAGACAGCTTATAAGCTTATCCAAGAGCATGGAACAGTTGCGGGTGTTTTGGAAAACATTATATCATTAACAAAAGCACAGCGTACAAAGATCGAGAGTGACTTAGACAATTTGCACATGTCACTACAACTTGCACAAATTCATTGTGAGGTACCAATTTCGTGCCAATTAGAAGAAGCATTTCACACAATTGATAAGGAAAAAATACAATTGGTTTGTGAGCAAATGAACTGGGGCAGACCAGAAATATTTGTAAATATGTTATAGAAAATAGCTTTTGTACAGAACTTATATTAGAAATAACGCCCCATCAAATTACGAATTTGATGGGGCGTTATTATTTATATAAAGATAAATAGAAGAGATAAAAAATCGTTCTTCTTTATAAAGATATATAAATCAATTTTAATTTTTCGACATATAAGTTGCTGTTATGCAGACTGCAACACCACCTGTACTCGCTTTTTCCCTTTGTTTTAAAACATCGCATGTGACAGGAAAAGGCCCTGACCGCTTCTATGCACGGCCAGATGCTCTCGTCCTCCCCTAAAAAGAAAGAGGTTTTTATGTCGGTTTTTTAATTTGGATATATATAGTAAACAAGTTGTTGGCAAATTTACGTTTGAATAGAAGAATGATATAGATTAAAAATATACGTAGTTTTCATTTCAAATTCAAATGGATTTCACACGAATCTTTTATTATTACAACAATACAGATAATTATTTATCTTTTATATAAATAAAATTTTTTATCTCGTATGTATGAGTTCCCCCGTTCAAAGAGAAACGAAGAAGATAGGGGGATCTCACTTGTAATAATAAAGGAGGAAGATTGGTATGCGAAAAAGAATAAGAAAATCCTTTAAACAGTTATTAATAGAAAATAAACAATTATTATTGAATGAATCAATTTCATAATTGTTTCTTTTCCTGAGTTGGATGGACAGAATTTTAGAGGTGGGGGTTTTGAAAATACTAAGCGGCTTGATTCA
>NZ_JAVBXD010000089.1 GCF_030756675.1 Bacillus multifaciens | reverse complement strand
AGGGTTATCAAGGGTTAACGATGGTTTCCATCCTTGAGTTGAATCATAAGACTTTGCTGTGACAGATTTTGATTGACCGTTATCACTTACAATAAAACTTTGCGCTCCGTATGTTGCATGATCATTACCATTATTAAGAATCAAACCCCATGAAACAATGTCTATAGAATTTGCTAACGAGCCGTCTTCTTTATAACCCTTACTATAAAAAAGTCCCTTTTCTAAACCTGTAACAACTCTCTTTGCCCATCGATTCCATTCAGCTGGATTTTGAAATCCTTGTGTAAAGACTCTACCATTCGACATCTCTGTAAAGTTATTATTATCGTTTGGATCCCTTGCTCTAATAGTAATACCTTCAAGCAACTTACCAGCAATACTTTCTGCTGTAACCGCCCCAATTAGATTTATACGCTTCGCTTCAATTTGAATCTTTTCAGCCGTTTGGTTAATACTTGAAATGATATTACCGACTTTAACTGTGCTGAGAATACTTTTTTCAGTAACGTCAATACGCGATTCCATCGTTTTTACATAAGCACTTGTAGCATATTTCCCGTCAGCTTCTACTCGTGTATACACTTCTGTCCTTTTAGCCGCAAAGCTAATTCCTTCTTTTGTAGCGGCAATCTCACGGTCAAATTGCTCTGTTTTCTTGTTGTAATCGGCTGTTGCTACTTTCTTGGCAATTTGTCCTAATAATTCATCTCTACCAACAATGTCCATTGCATTCTCAGTAAATTCGGAGGGATTCATACCACGTTGTAGCATCATTTTAGAAGCCCAAAGTCGACCGTTTCGTATTATATAAAAACGCGCATCAACTAACACTGTCCCCGCTGGCGCCTTAGCTGTTCCATATGCGAATTTCCAAACATTATTTTCAAGAGGAATATCAAAACCAGCAGTAGATATTCTGGCACCAGAAGCATTATAAAACTCTATTTCTACCCTTACTCCCTTGTCAATTTTGCTTTTATCATCGGTCATAAACCAACCAGATATAACAAAATTCTCACCAGCTGCAGCTTTAACTTTTTCACTAATGCCGCCGCGCCAATTATCAGCTGTTAACCCAGCTTGGTCCGTTTTAATGCTGTAAGAGCCGTTATACATAACATTGGTATCACGGGTACAATTAGGTGATAAGGACCAATGGCTTGAATCTGTTTTCAATAATGAGTTTCTAATCAAATTATCCATACCTAGAGCGCTAACATAGTTACCCACTTCGGTAATCGTTACTTTTCCTTTTATCGCTTCTGCTTGCGTTTCCAGTGTAGCTTTTGCATCTTGTATTTGCTTTCCTTGTGCCGATTGTGTTTCCTTGATACTGCTAACACTTTCTTTGA
>NZ_JAVBXD010000088.1 GCF_030756675.1 Bacillus multifaciens | reverse complement strand
CCATTCAGCTGGATTTTGAAATCCTTGTGTAAAGACTCTACCATTCGACATCTCTGTAAAGTTATTATTATCGTTTGGATCCCTTGCTCTAATAGTGATACCTTCGAGCAACTTACCAGCAATACTTTCTGCTGTAACCGCCCCAATTAGATTTATACGCTTCGCTTCAATTTGAATCTTTTCAGCCGTTTGGTTAATACTTGAAATGATATTACCGACTTTAACTGTGCTGAGAATACTTTTTTCAGTAACGTCAATACGCGATTCCATGTCTTTTACATAAGCATTTGTAGCATATTTACCATCAGATTGCTCTCGTGTATACACTTCTTCCTTTTTAGCAGAAATACGGATTCCTTCTTTTGTAGCTGCGAACTCTCTTGTAAAAATTTCTGTTTGCTTATTATAATCAGCTGTTGCTACCTTTTCTGCAATCTGTCCTAATAATTCGTCTCTACCGACAACGTCCATTGCATTTTCAGTAAACTCAGATGGCTTCATTCCACGCTGTAACATCATTCTAGATGCCCAAAGTCTTCCGTTTCTTACTACATAGAACCTAGCATCAACGAGTGCTGTTCCGGCTGGCGCTTTTGCTGTTCCATATGCGAATTTCCAGACGTTGTTTTCTAGAGGGATATCAAAACCCGCCGTAGATATTCTCGCACCAGAAGTGTTAAAAAACTCTATTTCTACCCTTACTCCCTTGTCGATTTTTCCTTTATCATCAGTCATAAACCAACCAGATATAACAAAATCTTCACCAGCTGCAGCTTTAACTTTTTCACTAATGCCGCCGCGCCAATTATCAGCGGTTAAACCACTTTGATCTGTTTTTATACTATAAGCACCGTTATACGTAACAGCTGTATCTCGTGAAACACTAGGCGCTAGTGACCAATGGCTTGAATCTGTTTTTAATAATGAGTTCCTTATTAAATTATCCATACCTATGCTACTAACATAGTTGCCAACTTCCGTTATAGTTACTTTACCTTTAATCGCTTCTGCTTGCGTTTCCAGTGTAGCTTTTGCATCTTGTATTTGCTTTCCTTGTGCCGATTGTGTTTCCTTGATACTGCTAACACTTTCTTTGATACCATCTGCGGTTTTCTCTACAGTAGTAACACGTTGATTAAAAGAATTTTGATTACTTTCGACTTTCGTTATACTTTCTTTTATGCCCTCCACACTCTTGACGATCTCGGTTGTTTTCTTAGTGAAATCTTCATTAGACACTTGATCTTCTGGAGCTGGTTGATGCGATGACGGAATTGTACCGATCCCAATTTGAAGATTTCTAAATTTAACAGTTCCAGAAGCACTCCTTAACAAGGCTGTTACTGTTAAATTATCAATTTCTTTATCTTCAATAACCTGTGATACTTTAAAATACCTACGATACGAATTGGTGCCAGCAGGAACTATCTTGCCATAACATGCTTCAAACCAATTTGTTTTCCCGTCTTTATACCCAACCCTTAATTCTATACCAACACTATTGTTACCAGCTGTTCCATGCACTAAATTCATTGTTT
>NZ_JAVBXD010000087.1 GCF_030756675.1 Bacillus multifaciens | reverse complement strand
CGTGTTACTCACCCGTCCGCCGCTAACTTCTTAAGAGCAAGCTCTTAATTGGTTCGCTCGACTTGCATGTATTAGGCACGCCGCCAGCGTTCATCCTGAGCCAGGATCAAACTCTCCAATAAAGTTTGTCTAGCATCATAAAATAAAAATTGACGTTTCACGTTGTTTGTTTCGTTCAGTTTTCAAAGAACTTATCCGTCGCTCATTTGCGACTTCCTTATGGTAACATCTCAGTCATTCGATGTCAACTAAGTTTTTCATCTTGTTTATCGTGGTTACTTTGTTTCACCAGCGACTCGTATAATATTACACTCATATTCAATAATAGTCAATGCTTTTTTTACGGTTATTTAAGGATAACAAAATACACCTATCCAGTTAACCACGAGGAGGTCAATTCCTTCTTACATACCTCCTCATATATCGGCGTTTTTCACAATATACAGACCCTCCAACGATGTTCGACATGCTAGATGCTGTAAAATAATGAAAATGAATCCTCATGATAAACATACCAAATAAAGTATTTGCATTTAAACTCCATAAAACTCAAATGTATTTTTTTCTAGATATATTGCTTCATCAGAATTTTTAATAATAATATCAAAATATTGACTGTATGGATGCATAAACACTTCGTACGAACTAACAATGTATGGATCCGTATTAATATAATTCACTTCATTTTAATTGAGTTGATTTACGAGCATATTAGCAAACATTGTTTTTCCAGCAGCACCATGGCCCAAAATGCCAATAACAATCTGTTCATCAGCCATACTAACCCAGTTTATAATTTCTTGTAATAACTTATCCATCCTTCTCCCCATTTTAAATGACTTTATTATTCATGAACAGCTGCACTAAAACGCATGAAAGTCGTTTCTGTTACATTTCAATAAAGTTCACATAATATACACAAATCAACAAACTACCCTATGATAAAATGGAAATTATCAACAGTTAATAAACAGTGGACCATTATGGTCTATTTTTACATGTCTATCAGCTGATTACTACTATAAGTAATGTAATAATCTTATTTAAAAATGTAATGGAGATGATAAAATATGACAACTTGGTTTATAGTGTCGTTGGTTATTGTGTTTACTCTTAAATTACTAGTAACCTCTCTTCCAAATTCTGTTGTAGAATCGTTTGTCGGCAAATTTGAATTACATCCAAAACTCGATGATACGAGTGCCACCGTAACGATCGACGGACAACCTTTAGAAGGCGAAGAGAAGATTCAAATTATTAATCATTTTAACCAAGCGCTATTTTTAGAGAAATATTATTTTCCTCCACAGAGTAATGGAACGCCATTGGTCATTAATACTAAGAAAGGCAAAAACGATGTTAGTTTTTCGATATACAGTTACAACGATCACGTTGATGTAATCAAACAGTATAAGAAAAAGGTGGTTGCATATAGCCTCCGTTCCGATAGCCTTCAAAAGCGTTCCATGTTAGTAACGGGAGATGTAGTTTAAAAAGATCGCCAAAGAGGCGATCTTTTTTTTATGGATAAAATAACAAACTAAATAACAGTGATATTCGCAAGCAGATTCACACAGTATTTAACACTTAAAAAAGCTCAGAGTTTTAGCTCTGAGCTTATCTTTTTCATGAGGTTTATTCCATTAAATCCCCTTAATTTCAATTTATAATATATCTTCTTAATCCTTATTTTATAACAATAACTATTGTCGTCCTGTTAATTGCTATGCTATCCCCGCTGTTTCTCCACGTTATCTGAACTACTTATAATACTGGGAAAATCCTTTTTTCTTTATCTGAATTCGCTTAATGTACGCAACTCATGTTTTTCTTCTTATTATGCATATACAAAAAAGACGAGTCATGCTGACTCGTCTCAAATTGCCTGGCAACGTCCTACTCTCACAGGGACAAAGTCCCAACTACCATCGGCGCTAGAGAGCTTAACTTCCGTGTTCGGTATGGGAACGGGTGTGACCTCTCTGCCATCATTACCAGACTTATGAAGGTATATTCCTTCAAAACTAGATAACATTGCTTCATATTATATGGTTAAGTCCTCG
>NZ_JAVBXD010000086.1 GCF_030756675.1 Bacillus multifaciens | reverse complement strand
ACTACCATTATACAAGAATTTGGGGAGGTACTCCTTTTTTGTGTGCTCAAAACCATTGGTATATCAGGGCTGAAAATTATGAAATTGATTCATGTATTAACTTATTTAAAAAGGAGAAATATATATTGGGATAACTAAAGATTTATTTATTGCTATTAGTTTGTTTAAGACTTTGTCTAAAGGAAAAATAAGAAGGACGTTGAAATTGTCTGACTTTATTGTTTTATTACTTGGGATTCCTATTATGGCATATGCTATAACCGGGTTTTATCCTTCTGTAGAAGATTTATATCAATCTTTGCATTTAAATTTTATTTGTTTATTGATAGGTGTCACAACAGGGATAACTATTAGTTTGAATCAATACAATAAAGAAGAAGTACAATTTTTATTTCTTCAAACTTATAATATACAAATTATTTCTTGGTATCACGTTTTAAAAGTGCTTATTCCTTTATTAGGAATAAGCTGTATATTATTTGTTTCATTATTTTGGTGTCATAGTTCTTTTATTATCAGTATGTTAGAGCTTCATATAGAGATAATACTAGGATATGTTTTAGGAGGGAATTTATTTTTTCTTTTTAATTTAATTAAAAGATATAGATTATTTAACTGTATAAGTAATTTGTTAATTTTAATTCCAAGTTGTTTTAAAGGATATTTGAATATTAAAATTATTACAGGTTTATTTTTTATTTTTTTCTTTTTAAAATTCTCTAAATATAATTGGAAAGGATATCTTTATTGTAAACATAACTTAAGACAACAAAAAAAGAGATCTTTTATTACTAGAAAACCTATATTAAAAAAAGAGTTAGTAGTTATGTTTGGGTTTCAAAGGATTATTCCTTTAATAATATTATTAATATGTGGGCAATTTTGTTTTTATATTATACATGAATTGAAGCTTGATGCTTTTGTAGTTATAACATTAATATTAATTGCGCTTATGCATGATACGTGGACTCTTAATATTGTTGGCTTAGAGGAATCTACAATCTATTTATATATTTATTCTAGATTATCTTTAAAAAAATTAGTCTTTACCAAATGGTTTATTTGTTTTTCGATAGTATCATTTATAGGTATATGTGATTATATTTTCTGGGGTATATATTATGGTGAGCCTATAATAAAAGTGGTTCACAATGTATTGATATTGTTGTTATTTAGTTTTTTAACTAGTGTACTATATATATTTATCGGTATTTATTTTTCTGATTTTAATCGTCGAACGTATTATCGTATAAATATAAAAGGTATCGTAGTTTCAGTAGTATGTGTAATACTATTATTCTCTAGTTATTTAATTTCTGTAAACTTATTAGTTATAGAAGCGTTATTGATAAGTTTTTTACTTATAAAACTATTAGGTTCAGAAGAAAAATTAAGGAGTCTTTTCAATGCTTGATAAATTTAGTTTGCAGATACATAATCTTTCTCACTCATATGATAATAAAATAGCCTTGAATAATATAAATTGGACTTTAAATGCTGGGAATATTTATGTTCTTTTAGGTCCGAATGGGGCAGGGAAAACAACCTTTCTTAATTTATTAGCAAATGCTATTAAGCCTACTTCTGGAAGTATTACTTTATTAGATTCAAAGGGGAAGAATATTAACGAATCTCTATTGAAGAATATAGGGTATTTAACGGAATTTCCATATTTTTATCCTTTTTTAACTACAGTAGAAATGATTCGATTGGTAGGACAATTAAAGGGGTTAGAAGTGAATTTTTTAGAAAATCAGATTGAAAAGTGGATTGATTTGTTTGGTTTGCATGAATATCGAAATCAAACAATGGGTTCATTGTCACAAGGTACAAAAAAGCGAGTTGCTTTTATAAATAGTATTATTCATCAACCAAGAATTATATTATTAGATGAACCTACTAACGGTTTGGATCCAGAACAAATAGTCCTGTTTAGATATGTTTTAAAAGAATTATCTAAAGATGGTGCTTTAATTTTGCTTTCAACACATATTATGGATTTAGCTGAAAAATTAGCTGATAATATTGGGATTATACGTAATAATAATTTAATTTATACTGGGGAAAATATTAAGGATTTAGAAGATTTATACCTTAATATTCAGTGAGAAATAGCTTTTGTATTAGTAAGGGAACCTCCTCAATATTGAGGAGGATTGGGATATGTTATAAAATGGTCAATTTAAAGGGTATCTTTTTAGATATATTGAATTAAATTAGAAATGTATCTAATATATTATCTTTTTCTTCTTTATTGATTCCAATATACTTAAGTGTAATTTGTGGTGTGCTGTGATTCAAGATTTCTTGCAACATGGTCACATCTTTTGTTTGTTTATAGAACCAATAGCCGAAGGTTTTTCGCATGGTGTGGGTACCAATGGATTCTACACCGGCAAAATCTCCGGCTTTTTGTAATTGTCGATAAGCCTGGATTTTGCTAATGGGTTGATTTCCTTTTCGAGAAGGAAATAGCCAGGTACTTTTGATAGTTTGAGCATAGGTATATACTTCATTAAAAATAGATGTGATGTTGATTATACGTTCTTTCTTCGTTTTCCCCTCTTTGATTTTAAATTCTTTTCTCTGTTTTCGTTTTAATTTCAATATGGTTTGAGTTTCTAGTTTAAGTAGATCACTCACACGTAATCCGGTATGAATGCCAGTAAGAAATAATAGATAGTCTCTTTCGGAACAGTGACGTTTTAGGGCCCATTTCATATCTTCGATTTGTTGTTTGCTACGGATAGGTTGGACATCAATGAGATGTGGTTTTTTGTTCATGGATTTTAGACCTCTTTATCTACAATGTTTTGAATGTATACTTTTGTCATATAAATTGAGGATATCAGGAGAATCGGTAAAAAGTTGTTTTTTGCAAGCAGAAAGTGCAGAGAATTGCAGCGAAAAGTGCAGAGGCTTGCAGTTCTCTTTTTTCTTAAAGATTCATGTCTAAATTTGCAGAAG
>NZ_JAVBXD010000085.1 GCF_030756675.1 Bacillus multifaciens | reverse complement strand
ATACCGAACACGGAAGTTAAGCTCTCTAGCGCCGATGGTAGTTGGGACTTTGTCCCTGTGAGAGTAGGACGTTGCCAGGCAATTTGAGACGAGTCAGTATGACTCGTCTTTTTTGTGTTTATCTATCTGTTGGCAATTTTTCATTGTATTTTTCGGGGCCCTCTTCAAAATGAGAACTTTTCCTTTTTTTAACTCTTTTCAGTTCTGTTATACTGATATGTAGGCCTCAAGAAATATACATTTGATAGAAAGGTAGTATAGGATGAAGAAAATGAGTATTATTATTGTAATAGTTTTCCTTCTTCTAGTTATTATTTATGGATTGGTCGGGAATTATTTTTACAACTATGCATTAAATGCAAAACAAGAAAAAGATTTTTTAGAGGGAAACCCTCATTTGAAGAAAAGTGTAAATGTATCAGGAGAAGTATTAGCAGCGGATAAAGTGAAAAATGCTGAGTTCGTATCACAACATCCACCAAATACATTATCGATACGTTCTTTTGATAATCTGCAATTAACTGGCTATGAATATCGTAATCAAGAAACAAATCATAAATGGTCAATTGTGGTTCATGGATATAATGGCAGAGCATCAGGGATGACAAAATACATTCGTCACTTCTATGAAAAAGGTTATAGTGTAGTAGCACCTGATCTTCGTGGTCATGGAAATAGTGAAGGTAATTATATTGGTATGGGTTGGCATGATCGAAAAGATATTCTGTTATGGATTCAGGAAATTCTGAAGAAAGATCCACAAGCCGAAATTGCTTTGTTTGGTATTTCTATGGGGGGCGCAACTGTCATGATGACTTCAGGAGAAGAACTACCAGCCAATGTAAAAGTCATTGTAGAGGATTGTGGTTACTCATCTGTTATGGATGAATTTACGTATCAGCTAAAAGATCTATTTCATTTACCAAAATTCCCAGTGATGAATGCGGGTAATACAATAACTAAATTACGAGCCGGATATGATCTGAATGAGGCGTCAGCTGTTAAGCAAGTTGCGAAAAGTAAAACACCAATGTTGTTTATTCATGGAGATGCGGATGCATTTGTTCCTTTTGAAATGTTAGATGAAGTGTACAATGCGGCACATGTAGAAAAAGAGAAATTAATTGTGCCAGGTGCGGGGCATGGTGAAGCGGAACAAATAGACTCGAAGAAATATTGGCATACTGTATGGGGATTTGTTGAGAAGTATATTCCTTCATCTCTGTAAGTTTAGATAAAGAATCTTTCGCTCTTAGCAGCGAGAGATTCTTTGTTTTAAAATAAGGGTATTGAGTTCTCTTATCCACTGTAGTTGAATTAGAATAGCTCTTTTAACCGTTTTATTGCAGAGTGAACTGTAAGTCTATGAAATGAAACTAATTTATTCTTGTAGATGACTCCATAGATACCGTAAGGAGTAGGTGAAAGTTTCAACAATTCTTCTCTATTTTTTATGTCGATAATTTCTGCGTGAATACCCAATTGCTTTGCTGCCCTAACAACATTATTGGTTGATACATCTACAAATGGACACTGCTGGGTACGGAGGATTGTTAAGTCTTTAAAGGGCTTAAGTCGCTCATCCCAATCTTTTGGAAAATATGGATCAGGTGAATGTCCAAATTTGTAAACAAGTAACTCAAATCCATAAGGTGCATAATCTATTTCTCTAAAATTATTCTTTATAAAAACGTCTTTGCTGGGAGTCCAAGAAGTGTTTGGATTTGTAATGACAATAACACCATCTTTATTTTGTTCCTTAGCATCCTCTATGCTTTTATTAATTAATTTTGAGGCATACCCTTTTCCAGTAACATTTACCCATAAGCAATGAATAACTAAATAATGTTCACCATATACAACTCTCGAAGAATATTCAATAGGTGTATATTCAATAAACCCTGCTGGTTTGTTATTCTCCATTATTTTTATATATTTTAACCCTTCATTGAAGCTTCCCATAAGCCATTTGTTTTTATTGATGTAACCTGTTGAAGTTGGCTTGCTGCGAAGACAATAACAACTCCCATCATTTATATTCTCTTTGTCTAACTCTACTAGCTCAATTTGTTTCAATATATTTCTCCCCCCACAACTTGTCGATATTCTTATTCACCTATTCTGTTCTTAAAGGGAATAACAAATATTTATTATTTAGTAAATTCTGACAAACTGAGTTTATCATAGCTTGCTTCCGTTGAAAACCGATAGCTTTCCACAATCATTTTACTAACATTCTTATCGTCATTTCGATAAATGTTCATTGTATATGATTAGAAGTATCCAATTTACTAAAGTTAATGTTAATTTAGAACAAAGTCCGGTTATTTCTAAAATAGATACGATGCTCTACCCCTTTGGATATGGTAATCTAAAGGGGTATTTTTATAGTGAAAAGAAACAGAACGGCTGATTTTGAGTGACAATCAGTTGTTTCGTTAAAGGGCTGGTTAGTTTAATAACATCAGTAACTTTATTCAAAAATAAATGCTGTAAATAATGAAAATATAAAAAACTTTGCGAGAGAAATAATATCTAAATGATTAAAGGGAGGAAGAATTGTGGTCAATAACGTAAGAGCAAGAAGAATAATTTTAGATTTAGCAGTTACTTTAGATGGTTTTATTGAAGGGAAAAATGGGGAAGTTGATTGGTGCATCATGGACTCTGAGATGGGATTTATTAATTTCTTAAATCAAATTGATACTATTTTATATGGAAGAAAAAGCTACGATCTATGGGGACAATTTACTCCAGAAATTGAAGATACTGAAAAAGAAATTTGGGAATTAGTTCATAGTAAAGAAAAATATGTGTTTTCCAGAACACAAAAGGGAACTGATAATAAAGCGATATTCATAAATGATAATATTTTTGAAGAAGTAAATAAATTAAAGAATAAGCCTGGTAAAGACATCTGGCTTTATGGCGGAGCGAGTCTTATTACAACTTTTATCAATTTAGGGCTTGTTGATGAATTTAGATTATCTGTTCACCCTGTTATTTTGGGAGAAGGGAAACCATTGTTTATTGATATAAAACAGAGGTTGAATTTAAAAATGGTTAATACAAGAACGTTCTCCTCTGGCGTTGTGCAACTAATTTATCATTTGAATGGGAATTAGTAATATTGCACACTCCAAAGATAAAATAAATATCATTAGGAAATACTCGATAGTAATTGTCACTTCTTCAACAATAAGGCGCGATTCTTGAATAACAATAGGTAGAAAATGATTAAACTTTTTTATAAAAAGCCAAAGATGATTCTTCTTATTTATCATAAAATAAGGGTTTGCAGGGTATTTTTGCTCAAACTTTATTTCAAAGCTACAGTTAAGAAGGAAAATCGAATTTTATCAAAAAAGGTATTGCTTTTATAATAATAAGTGTGTAATATAGTAAAGGTCGCTGATGCGAAAGAGCAGAAAGCGAAATGAAAAACTTAGTTGACATTGAATGACTGAGATGTTAACATAAGGGAGTCGCAAATGAGCGACGGATAAGTTCTTTGAAAACTGAACGAAACAAACAACGTGAAACGTCAATTTTTATTTATGATGCTAGACAAACTTTATTGGAGAGTTTCATCCTGAGCCAGGATCAAAC
>NZ_JAVBXD010000084.1 GCF_030756675.1 Bacillus multifaciens | reverse complement strand
TATCAGTATTTGTAAGTACAACTTCATCAGAGCTTAATAGGACATAATTTCGAGTACCAACACTAAGATTATTAGTTTTCTTCTCTACACTATCTAACTTTTCACTGATTTCCCCTGCTTGCTCTTTGATTTCTGTTGTTGTCTTCTTAAGTGAATTTGTTTCAGACTGCACGTCAGAAATCGTCTTTTTCGTTCCTTCCACAGTTTCTTCAACTGTGTTTAATTTGTTGCTGATCGTCCCAGTTGTTGTATTTAATGATTCTATTGATTTCTTGAATCCCTCGGCGGTTTGTTCTGTAGTGGTGAATTTCTTGCTAATATCACCTTGCTCTTTTTGTACATTTGATATAGTTCGAGTAAAACCATCAATTGTTTCTGCAATCTTGTTATATTTTCCTTGCGCTTCTTTTTGAACCGCTTCTACCTTTTCGTTAAGCTCTGTTCTTGCCGTTTCTACTTGTTTATTTACTTGTTCTAATGCTTCTTTTTTAACTGCATCTACATCTTGAACAATAGGTTCCCATGTTTTACCGTTCCACTTTTTCAAAATGCCCGGTCTACCTTTTGAAGTGTCTAGCCAAAGTGATTTACCAGGCTCTAAGTTTTGAGTCGGTTCCGTATTACTTTCAATGATTGTGGTTTGAAAGTTCTTTTGGTTTTCTTTCACTAATTCGGCAAGTTTCTTTGCTGCTTCACTTTCCTTTTTGACTTCTTCCACTTTCTTTTCTGTCTCTGCATTGATACGTTCTGTATACTTGTTTGATTCCTCTAATAGCTTTTTATCCAATTCTTTTACGACAGAAAGAATATCCGCGGTCCATTTCTTTTGTTCTTCCGTACGATCTACAAGCTCATCACGCTTGTTACTAAAATCATAGATATTTGGTGTTTCTTCAAATGGATAACGAGTACGCTTTACAACACGCACGTCAAAATCCATATTGTACTTATGATGTTGAAGAATTGCCCGGTCCCCAACCTTTGGTTCGTTCGAATCATCAAAGTTTGCTTCTTTATGGTCCACAGTGATAGAAGTGACCGGAATATCATTTACAGCCTCTTCGCAACGTTTCCTTGCTGTTTCTTCATTTTTAATCTTGTCATCCTCAATATTCTCAGCTTGTCGATAACGAATGAGTTCCGGCATTTTGTATTTAAGAGGTGATTCATAATAATACGTAAATTGTGGACCGTCACCTTCTTCTTTAGATGGTTTATGTCCTAAAAGTAAAACAGAGAATGAGCAATTGCTGTCATCTGTTGTTTTCTTAATGGCATTTACGTTATAACCAAACTTATATAACTTGTCTGTTGTTTTACCAATTCTATCCGCAAAAATAACAGTCATATTATCGAAAATACATTCAATATCGAAACGATCCAGTAGTTTTCGAATCATTTTCATACGACTTTCGCCACCGAAGTTATCAAACTGTAATTGCATTTTTTTCGAACAACGATTGATATATTTGAAGTTACTTCCTTCAAATGTGTGGGCAAGCCCTTCTTCTATTGAAATGTAACCTGTGATTTTCTTCTCTTGTGTTTGTAAAGACAACTCGGCACCAACTTGTATTGCATCACAATCTTTAAATCCAAGTTCATCAAGATGATTCACTAGAATGATATAGTATTGACCTTCAAAGATAAGTAGATTCCTGTCTTCCACATACGGATAAACGCGCTTATTCATACCTGTATCTGGAACTTCGAAGCGAATAGAGGACGGTTCATTTTTGCCCTCTATTACCTCAAAAAGCTTCATATCAACTAGATGAAATTGATCGCCCGTTGATAATTGTTCAATTTTAGGTCTTTCTACTCGTTTCATATAGTGCCCCAACCCACTTCTAGATAGTCTATTTTATTATTGTGGTCACTTTTGTTGTAAGAAAACCCGCCGCCATTCACAATTACATTTGTTACAATACTATCTTGAATACCAACAAGTGTTACTGTTCTTGCTTGACAGTTTGCTAATATTGCTCTAAACGTCTTTTTGCCTCCACCTTCGCCAATGTGAATATCAGCACGCGGCCAGCCTCGTTGGTTGTTGTATTTGGCGACACCACCTATACAACTCCAATCCAGCGTGTAATAACACCAAATACCATCTTCTTGACAATAAGAAATATCAGGATTTGTAATTCTTACTCCAAACCCAAAATCAGTTACAATTCCAGCGTTCATTGATTTTACAACCGGATTTAAAATCCTCACATTTTGATACTGTGGAGCATTGTCACCTTCCTTACTTTTAAACCAGATACCGCGTGATGTTTCTTTATTTTTACCGTTTCTAATATTTACACCTTCTATTGTGAAATCTTCGCAAGTATTGTTTAGAATTTGAAAAATAAGACTGTGGCCAATATCATTTCCAATTACCTTTTCTGTTTTGAAATAAGACATATTATTGAATAATCCGAGCTCTTCTAACACATTCTCACCTTGTACGTTATAAGTGATATTTTTATGAATCACTTTATCAACAGGCCCAATTTCCACTAAACCTTTTTTCACATTTTTCAATTTGAGATTTACATTTACATTGTCACAAGGTGTCATATCATAAGGCTTCGTATTTTGGTTTGTGAGCGTGTTTTTATCATTAAATACATAAATACCTACTGTAGACCCTATAGACGTTGTAGCACTACAATCAACAGCCTCTAGTTCTATTACTGAATCCTTCACAGCATTCAAAGCGACGTATGATTGCGACTCACCACCATTAATAACTTTTGTATCAATCACAACGTCTTGACAATGTGATAACACAAATGCTTTTGCATCTTTCACCTTTTTAAAATCGAATAATCCGCCTTTAAAAGTAATACTTCTTGTTTTATCATATCCGCCAATATTGACAACATCTTTATTAGTAAAGAATGTTGCACTTCCTGCCTTTAAAACAAAGAAGGCATTCGGATCAGCACGAATTGTTATGTTGCTTGGAATTTCTAAATCCCCAATTGTGTACGTCCCTGCAGGTACATCTAATGTTTTCCCGGCCGACTCATTCAGAGCTTTTTGAAAGGCCGCGTTATCGCTGCCATAATAATTAACACTGTTATACGGAATCATAGAGCGAATTGCTGCATCTAACGAAACGTGAGCACCTTTAACATTGATGACCTCATTCTTAATATCATCATAAGCACCAGCCAAACCAAGCTGCTCCCAATCCGTCCAAATTTTATTAGTTTTTTTTCTGACATACAGACTGTTTTCAACTGCATTATTCAAGCTATATGCTACTTGCATGCAACCGAAGTCAGAATTTGGTTGTGAGTAGACTTGAATCCACCAATATCCTTGTTTAGGCGCATTTTTAACGTTTCCTTTATAAAAACCTGTTTTAACAATGGCATTAATATCACTTGCATCTTCAAGATTTATAACATGGCCATTGTCATCGGTTAATTTAATCCGTTGAAAACTATCTGTATTATCAAGCTTCGTTTTAATCTTTTGGTTAAAATCATATAAAGTTTTTTCCCCTAATCTAGATGCAGTCACTTCATCAAAGTTAGACGGCTTTGCTGCTAGAAAATCCGAGATCATTTTTTTAACAACATTTAAAGATTTGGCATCTCCATTTGCTATTAAAGACTGTAAATTTGCAACATCAATGGCCTCTTTTTCTGCTAAATTTAAAAGAGCTTGTTGAACCATAGTAATAAATTTATGGTTGTTCACAAGCTCCGAATATATGTTATTTACTTCTAAATTTAATTCTTGCCGTTCATCAGCAGATATAGCACTATTTACATAATATTGTCTTGCTAAACTCATAGCATTCGCTCCTTTCTATAAATAATAGAATCTTGTATTTACTTCGCACCAATGGAATGTAGACGATTCGATTTTGATTTGATTTAATCCAGGCGCAAAATGTATTTCACCTGCATCAGCATGACGTACAAGATTACGACCATATTCATCTTCTATATGAAGTCCCTTTATAACAATGATTCCTTGCGAAACAGCGCCAGGATTGTAAATAGTCAACGAATCATTTGTAGTAAAGTTTGTAATCTTTAAATAGCGTGGATCGCATTTAATACGCCATGTTATATCATGTTGCGACGGATTAATTTCCATCGTTCCGACATTTTTAAAATGAAACATTTTTTCTTTAAATGTGTAATCGTATTTGTCGTCCCACTCCAAATTCATACCCCAAGCGAACTTATTTGTATCCCATTCCTTTGCATCCAGTGATTTAAAGATACTTTCGCCGAAACCATCAGGCATGGAAAACTCAACA
>NZ_JAVBXD010000083.1 GCF_030756675.1 Bacillus multifaciens | reverse complement strand
ACGTCTCCAGCCTTAAATTTTTGCATTCTACAAATCGCAAAACTCATAATTTCACGCCCCGTTCTAGGTATGGATTCCGGCCCAACTTCCATGTAAAGTATAGCACACTATACTTTACTATCGTAAAGGTGTGCCCTGCGGGGCTGTTTTGGCTACCGCCAAGCACGCTGCAGCGTGCAAAAAAACAAACCTTGGACTTTGTCCAAACCTACTGGGGAACTCTTCCCCAGGCCCCTTTTAAAAAACAAGAAAACGTGGAATAAATAGCTGTTCTCCGATGAACGCTATTTATTCCACGTTTTCTTGACCACGAGCCTCTAAACCCTCAAACTCCCAAAAGCAATCCCCCAGGGCCAAAACCGCCCTAGGGGACCACTTTCAGTAGTTTGCATGAGGGTTCCCCTCATGGTAAAGAAACTTTCGCGGCATAATCGCTTTGTAGTTTCTCTCTTTTCACTATCTGAACTAAAGTATACTAGCCTCTCCTAAAAACTATCCACTTGTATAATTTTTAGTTGTATTAACCATTTTTTAAATTCATTTGAACCTAATGTATAATCTAGATCATCTGTGCAAATCGAAAAGATTTTAACACCATATTTTTCATAATATTGATCTTTATATTTTTCAGGAATTTTTAAATTGTACATTTCAAAATCAAAAAATACATCCCAAATATTCGTTTGGTTTTTTTTATACGCAATTGCTTCAAAATCATTTCCCTGTTCGTAATAACCCAAATGTAGATGATATTTTGAATCATATATAGAATTCATAATAATATTTCCTTTATTATCAATTAAAGATAGTAATGCTTATTCATATTAGGAGCAACATGATAATGTAAATATGGGCCTTTCCCATCAATATAATGATAGTCTAAACGGAATATAGGTTGTTTTGTAGCTTTACTTCTTACTTGGATAATTTTTCCCCCAGATGGACCATCAATAATATATTTACTTGGAGCATCTAATGCTTTTTGTACATATGGTCTTGCTATTTTCCAAGCCTTATCCGCAGCATTTCTACCAACTTTTGAAGTTAAGACTCTTAATGCTCCAATAACAATAGCAGGTAATACTTCTTCTTTAACAATCAATTCACCTGTAAAAGGATTTTTTTCAATAATATGTTCAACTCTAGGTTTACTGATTTCCTCTTCTAATTTCACAAACACAGGATCATTCACTAAAAAATCATAATCCTTCTCAAATTCTTCAAAATTAAAATTAGAAACATCAACTTTGGATAAATCAATTCCATAATCTTCTTCAACATAATTTTCAACTATATTTTCATTTGTGTTTTCATTTTCCGAAGTAACACTAGCATCAGTAAATGTTGGAAATATAAAACTGAAAAGCAAAACAAATGAAAATAATCCAGATAAAATTTTATTTTTCATCTTTTCCCTCCAAAAATATTAATATAAATAAATGTTAAAAAACTTTAAATATTTAAACAAGTCTACAATTTAATATTTCCATTTGTTATAATGATGGGATATTTTTACATTTTATTTCAGGTGTTAGGTAAAGGCTGAGATGCTATCCCTGTTTATAAAAATCCTAAATTGGGAAATATAGTAAAAAAACAAAAAAGGAGAATATCACATGAATCATAATGAGCATAATTTAGATCGAGAACTTTTAACTACAACTATGCAAAAAACACAAACCTCTTTAAAAAATATGATTAATCATTTAGAAAAAGTTGATCATACCAATTTATATGAATTAGATTATCGCTTAAAAAATAATCCTGATTTATTAAAAAAATTTATAGAAAATCCTCAAGAAGTTATTGAAAAAGAAACTGGTATTAAACCTTTAGAAGGAACACATTATCATTTTATTAACGAAAAAAATGAATATTTTCCTCCTGAAGGTAGTGCGGAACAACAATTAATGTTCGGACATGAAAACAATACAGAGGGACAAACAAAACCTTGGGGACGAGTAGAACTTCGATTTGCTATCGGCCCTGGATGTATAGCAGTTTGTGGAATTTGTGGAATTGAATAAAAATAAAAAAGAAAAAGCACTCAGAAACCTCTTTGAGTGCTTTTTCTTTTTTATTTTTAAATCTCCCTTGTTTTTGGGTGTGAGTGCTGGCTAGTCGTGTGGGGACTAAACCCCACGAACTTAACGTAACTGAATATGGAATAAACGGACTGTTTAAATCGATAGGACTGGGCGGTTCGGCAGGTACAATTGCTAGTCCAAGTCGAGCAACCTAAATTCTCGTTTTTGGTATGTTCGGCTTGGCGACATGCCCACACCTGCCGAATTTCTCCATACAAGGGAAAAAAGGTGGAGATTTTTTGAATGGTTTTTTCAAAAAATACTACCTGACCCTTGTATGGAGAAAAGCCCTATTGATTATAGAAGAGAGTAAAAGTAAAAAAAAAGTCTTTAAAACCTATATATATCAAGGGTTTTAGGCATTTTGGGCACTTAACTATCCATTAGTGTCCACTTAGCGATTTTTAAGTGAAAAAAAATTTTTTTTTATTATTTACTTAAATTATAGTTTAGTGTAAGATAAAAAACAAATAAAGAAAAGGAGGTGGAGATGATGGATAAAAATATGGAGTATTATGCAGATATACAAACATTATTAGGAGAAAAAAAGAAAATATTTGTTGATACTGAAACTGGAGAAAAAATACATGTAAATCAGATAACCAAAAGAGCATACGGACAAAAGCAATTTTGGAAATTATATTTAATGGATTTTTTAAGCGTTCTAGGGATTTTAGAGAACAAACAACTTGATGTATTAATTTATATTCTCGAACACACAGAACAAGCTACAAATACCTTTATAGGTACATATAAAAAGATTTCAAAGGGAGCTAATGTATCCGAGCCAACAATAGCTAAAATTATGAAAAAGTTGCAAGAAAACAATTTTATTACTAAAATTCAAAATGGAGTATGGCAAGTAAATCCCAACATTATGATGAAGGGCTCTGAACATAAAAAAAGCTTACTCTTGAATTACTATGACGATAGTAATAATCAAGAAAATAAAGCTGAATAAAGTACGATTGCAAGGTACTTTGTTTAGAAAAACCTCTGGTTGTAACCAGAGGTTTTTCTATGTTTACTTTTTTATTAAGTTTTCTAGCTCATTATATGTATTAATAAAAAAATCTTTGTAATAAGGGCGTTCTTCTGTACGGAATATATCAAACCATTCTACCAAATCTTTATTATTATCTTCTTCCACACTTTGGATCACTGGTTTATGTTTAAATTCGCGAAACATTTCAAACAGACAAAGTTCGCATAACATAAAATCTACTACATCATCATCAAATGGACTTGTGTAGCCAAAATGCACTCGGAATTTATGAAATAGATTTTCTACAAAATCTACGTCTTCTAAAGGCTGTTCTGGTCTTTCGTGAATACGACCACATTTATTACAACAAAACGTTTTAGCTTCTACGATTTTCATACTATCTCTCCAATCCGTAGTCTCTATTTTTCTTTTGATTTTTTTGTATTTGTTTTTCTTGTTTATGTTTTTCTTTCTGTTCTTGTTTATGGTTAAGGAACTTTTGCGCCCCTTGCACCTCATTTTCATCCGCAAAATGTCGCTTCAAAAACTTACGATTCATTTTATCTAAAACATTGGCTTTTACATAACCGATCACACCTACAAGTTCAGGTAATTTTTCTCGATACAACTCTTTTACTCGTTCCAATGTTTTCTTGAGAAAATCAGTTTCTATTTTCAATTCTTGATTTTCTTGCTTTAAACTAGTTATTTGTGTCTGTAAAACTTGCTGACGTTTATATAAATCATCTTTTTCCTGTTTCAATTTCGTAGTTTCGTTTTTAAGATGTCTATTTTCGTCTCTAAAAGATTCAGAAGCTTTCGCAAGGGATTTCATTGTCTGAAAATCTTTCGACGCAATTTCGACCGTTTTAGAGCGTATAAGACCACCTTTCTCTTTAATTTCAATTTTATCTACTTGTTTTACGCCATCTAAAGATTTCTTCAACTCTCCTAATCGTTTTTTCATCTTATTCATAGATTGATCCAGCTGCTGTTTCTCTTGCTCTTTCTGTACAAGTGTATTTTCTAACTCTTGCACCTCTTCTTTAGCCGTTAATGCCTTCATACGTGTTGTCTCAATATGTTTTCTATCACTCGATACACCACGTTCTAAATCAAACCCCTGTTTGACCATATACGCATGAAAATCGTCCTGGAGCGAAACTAATTCTTTACGGTTAAAAATTTGTTTCGCTGATAACTTTTTATCTTCTGTTACAGGCACCATCCCCACATGCATATGTGGAGTCTTTTCGTCTAAATGAACTGTCGCATGTGTGATGTTATCTTGCCCGTATCGGTCTTTTAAGAAGTTATAGGCATCTTCGAAAAATTGACGTTCTTTATGCGGATCAATGTCATCAAAAAAACCTTTATCGCTCGTGACAATAAATTCACACATCACAACCGCATCTTTCCGAACTGCTCGATTGGTCTCTACATTTTGTGCAATCTTCTCTTTCACGTTCTCCAAATAATCAATGTGTTGCTTATTATGTAAATCATAATTTAGATGACTATACTCTTTTTCAATGTCGGGATTTGTATGACTCTCTCGTTCTCTTTGATTATGAAACTGAATTCCTTTGACGTCTCCAGCCTTAAATTTTTGCATTCTACAAATCGCAAAACTCATAATTTCACGCCCCGTTCTAGGTATGGATTCCGGCCCAACTTCCATGTAAAGT
>NZ_JAVBXD010000082.1 GCF_030756675.1 Bacillus multifaciens | reverse complement strand
TATGAATTTATTAATCATTTTAATGATGAAATTTATTGTTGTTTTGATACCAGACTTTATACCATCCCATGCGCTCAAAATTCCTGACTTCATTCCTTCAAACGCGCTTGTAACTGCACCAGTAACCCATCGGACAGGACCCATAATTGTTTCTTTTAGGCCTTCCCAAATGGATGATGCTGTCGATTTAATCCCATTCCAAACACTTGATAAAACAGAACTAATACCATTCCATATGCTACTACTTGTATTACTGATCCAATTCCAAACGGATTCAATTGCGCTTCTTATAGCATTAAATATTGTTGTGGCAACTGAAACAATACCATTCCATAATCCAGTTAAGAAACTAACTATTGCATTCCACACTGAACTTGTCGTTGAGCTTACTGTATCCCACACGGATATGATGAAATTCTTTATAGATTCAAAGATTGGTGTAACAAAACTAACGAGTCCATTCCAACAGGATGATAGGAAATCCGTTATCGCTTGCCATACAGCGCTTGTTGTTGAACTAATTGTATTCCAAGTATCAACAATAAACTGTTTTACACTTTCAAAAATTGGCGTCGCAAAGTACAAAATAGCTGTCCAAATTGCCTGTAGGTACTGTGTTATGAAATTCCAAACAGATTGGATAACAGCTGAGATTCCATTCCAGATCATCGAGAAGAAATCCGCTATCCCTTGAAGAATTGGTGTTAAGAACGCAACAATACCATTCCATATGTTCATAAAGAATTCTGATACGGTTGTCCATGCTTGAACAAAGAAATCACGAATGCCATTCACGGTAGTTGTAAATAACTCTACTATACCGGCCCAAAGTTCAGAAAAGAAATCCTTGATTCCATTCCAAACACTTGTCGTCACTTCAACAACTTTGTCCCAAATCTCTGAGGCTATATCTACAACGCCATTCCACAAGTTTGAAAGAAATTCGATAATTGAATCCCATATTTCAATTGTCTTTTGCTTAATAGAATCCCAGTTTTTAACGATGGCAATGACTAGTGCCGCTATAGCTGCAATTATGATAGGAAAAATTACAACAATTCCCGCGGCCGCTGCCATACCTATTCCTAACGCAGAGGCCACAGCGATAATTATCGGTGCTAATGCTAGTAAAGTTCCTGATATAACACCGATTACAGTTACTATAACTGCCAACGTTGCTGCCAATTCAGGATTTTTAGAAATCCATTCAGCCAATGTACCAATCACATTTGCCACAACCTCTAATACTGGTTCAAGTGCTATCTTTAAATCTCCAAACGCCTTTTCCATTTTAACAGCTGGCGAAGCATCTAATTTTTTTACTGATTCATTAAGTTGATCTTGGTTTTTCTTAAAATCTATTGTTTTTTTTGAAGCACCTATTAAAGTGTTAGTTATATTCTGTCCTTGATCTTCATACATAGTGGCTAGAACTTTAACTCCAACTTGATTCTTTTTAACAGGGTCTTCTATCGCATCGATTGCTTTAGCCACTTCTACCATTGCTTGCGAACCTTCGCTTCCGCCTTTAGCAACAGCCGCTCCCCATTGTTCTATTTGTTCAGTTGCAATCCCAGAGCCATCAAGCGCTTCTTTTAACGCCTTATCCGCCCCTTGTGCAAATTCATTTAATTTAACCCGTCCTTCCTTTAGTCCGTCTAACAGGTTATCAATATTCCATGTACCCGTTTCAATCCCAGCTTCCATAATCGCTTGTACTTCTTCAGCTTTGAACCCAGCACGAGTTAACTGACCACCATATTCGGCGATAATGTCTAGTTGCTCTGGCGGAAAGCCTACTTTCAATAGCGCATCAGCCATACCCATCGCGCCTTCTTGAGATATCCCTAACTCACTGGAAATCTCGTTTGTTTCTTGGATTAACTCAGTAAAATCAATACCCTCATATGTTTGAGAAATGGTTGCTGCTTGTTTCACAAGAGCTGTGTTTGCTTCATCAGAAGCCGTTTTATTTAATGCCCATTGACGGCGAACACCTTCGAGTGCCTCTGCCCCATCAACTCCGTATGCTTCAATACCTCTTATAGCTGTTTCTACTGATTTTTTAGATTCCTCAGGAACATTAAACGATATATCAATCTTTGTTTTCAGTTTAGATGTATCTAATGCTGTTTCAATAGCCTTTTCTAAACCGCCACCAGCGGCCGCTGCACCTAACATATTTTCTAAACCGATATCAAGTTCTTTGAACTTCTTACCTGTTTGTTCAGCTTCTTGTGATAACTTAGACAATTCCTTCCTGACGTTTTCTACAGAATTACCATCATCGATAGTTGCAAGAATTTGTTTCATCTTCTCTAAATCAGTTCTTGTCCCTAATGCTTCCACACCGATTTTATTAATAGCATCGTCAAGCTGTTTAGATGACACTGTACCGCTTTTAATAGCGTTGACTAATCTACCACCTAAAACACTAGCAAAGTTATCTACACTCGTCCCTGTAGCTTGAAATAATGATTCTAGTTGTCTTGTGGAAGTAGCTATACGACCTTCTTCAGCTTCCATCTCTTGCATCGAGTTTTGTAAGCTTTTTAGATGGTTTTCAGTTGCGATTACTTCACGGTTAAACGCCCTGTACTGTTCTGGTGATATCTTACCTTCTGCAAATTTTTGATTAATCTGCGTTTGCGCTTCTTTTAGCTTATTTAGCTTTTCAGTTGTTACTGTTACTTGCTCAGCTAATATTTGTTGCTTCTGTGCAACCAATTCAGCGTTACCAGGATTAAACTTCAGTCCTCTCTCAACTTGTTTTAATTCTTGAGATAAAGCTACAGATTCCTTTGTAACATCTTTAAGTGCATTTCCCAACTTAGAAGTGTCCGCACCGAGCTGTATCGTAATCCCCTTTATTGATTTATCCACACATTCACCACCTTTTTACAAAAATAAAAATGACCACCAGTTGTATAGGTAGTCATTTTTAGAATGCATCGTAATCTTTTTGTGTAGCTTTTTTCACTGTTTCTTTTTGCGGATTCTGTAATTCGATATATTCACTAATGTAATCAAGGCACATACCGATTGTCATTTCCTCTAAATCTGCGCTTGTAAGCTTGCACTTGTAACACAAAGCAAGGAACATCTCAGTGGTAAATCCTTCACCATCATCTGTTCCTTGCCCGTCACTTACATCTTTTTTTTAGATTGCATAGAAGCCATTAGCATATCTTGAATTTCTGGAATGATTTCATAAATAGGAAATTCGTCAAATGTATCAAGCCAAGTAATTGGATCAGGAATTGTTGGATCTGCTGTTTTCGCTAATACATAAGTAAAGTTATAGAAAACATCCATATCTAATAAACTAAAATCCATATTATCTAAATCATTAACATCAGATTTTATCAACGGATACAGTTTCATTAGATCCGAAAAGTAATCTTTTCCGAACTGTGCTTTATATCGCTTAGGAGTTCCACCTGTACTTTTTAATCGAACTTGTTTACCGTCTACTACAATCGTTTTTTCCATCTAATTACGCTCCTTTTTGTAATGCTGGTGTTTTTACATACACTTTTTTATACCAGTTATCATAAATTGCTTGAGTTGTTTTAGAAGTCGTTTTTGTTTTAACCATACGTTTTCCATTGATATCAATAGGACTAGATACAAATTTAAGTTCATTTGTATTAGGCTCTGCGGAATTCGTTTTTGATTTAGATGCAATGGTTGGGCGACTTGCTGAACAATTATACATAACATGACGAGTTGCATTCACATCGCCATCAAATTCAAATAGTAATGCGTATGGTTTTCCTTTCGCATCAGCTAGCTCATTTAATACTCCATCTTCTGCATCTAATTGCTCACCAAGCGCATCAATAGCGAACTGCTCTGGAATAGTAGCAATATTTAATGTTCCGTCATAACCTTGGTTATTACTTGCGGAATAATAAAGCATGTCATCAGCATAGAACTCAATTAAATCACCGCGTGGATCAAACGTTAATTCAACTGCACCTGGTATTGGAGTTGGTGTTTTGAAAGTAACTACTCCATCCTTCACATCAAAAAGTGCGTAATAAACGTTTTTCAAACCAAACGTTACTTTATTTTCATTCACTTAAATCAACCTCACTTCATAAAATTTTTGATATAGCTTCTCAGATTCAATAAACGTTTCAAATGGAGAATCATAAGGCATCTCATGTTCATCTAAGACGTTTTTAAGCTTGGCTTCTGCAACCAAATCTTTTTTAAGTGTGTAAAGCTCAATATTGATATCATTTATTTCGTGATAGACTTTATTGTCAGCCATCATGTTAGATGAGGCGTCCACAAGGATACAAATATACGGTGGCATTTGTGCTGTTGTGAAATGCGAATAAGCCACAGGATAACCTGTAGCTTTCAAAATGTTTAATAGTTCTGCTAATGTCATTTCCGTATCGCCCTTTCAACGCGATCTGTGAATTCAGAGATAGCTTTCTGTTCTTCTGGTCCAATATGCGGAAATGTCCGCGATCGGCCAGTACCACCAGCAATCGCATGTCCACGCTCTAGTAAATGAGTAAGTTGATATTTCTTATTGTAAATAACCCATACACCATTTATTTTCTTACGTTTCCATCCCTTGCGGTAATCACCAGATTGATCGTCAAATCCACCTGCTGTTTTTAAATTATTTACAGATTCTTTCGTTACATCATCAGCCGCCTGGTCTACCTTTTCTTCTACTTCTCTTGTATATGCTGCTACTTGTCTAACAATCTCATTCGCTAAATCGTTAACACTAGTCACCAGCTTTCACCCAACCTTTTCCATAGCTATGATGGTTAATGTTTTATTCTCTTCATTATCATTTATTGGTGGTTCAATAATATCGAAGATACGCCCCTTTAAATTAATCCGCATTTCTTCTGTAATTCCAAAAGTGCAGGGGATAACGAACCGAGAAATTAGTGTTGCTTGTGAAG
>NZ_JAVBXD010000081.1 GCF_030756675.1 Bacillus multifaciens | reverse complement strand
GTCAGGAATTTTGAGCGCATGGGATGGTATAAAGTCTGGTATCAAAACAACAATAAATTTCATCATTAAAATGATTAATAAATTCATAGATGGATTTAATGCACCGGCGGATGCCTTAAATAAAATACCTGGTGTTGATGCTCCGAAAATTCCACATGTTCCAATGCTTGAGAAAGGTGGACATGTTCTTGGTGATGGACAATTTATTGCTGGTGAAAAAGGCCCTGAATTATTCACCAAACAAGGAAATAAAGTTTCTGTAACACCGTTATCATCTAGGGAGAAATCGCTTGGTATCACGGGTACAATTAAAGAGTTAGTTGCGAATATGAATCGTACGATGGCTGGTAATATACAATCCCTTAATGAAAGTGCAATGCGTGGAATGAGTGTTTCATATGCAGGAATTCCTGGTATGGATTCAACTCCAAAAGAGGTAGTTGTACAGCTTACTGTAGATCAACCCGTAATTGTGGATGGCCGTACGGTGCAACGCTCTGTAAGAAAAGAAGATTTAAGACAAGAAAACATTAACTTCTTGAAAAGGGGGCAATGATAATCATGCAAGATACACTACTGTTATTTAAAAATGGACAAACTTGCTCTCTCAAGAAAGACCACAATGTTGAAACATTAGAATTAACAGTTGACCCTCCACAAAAGGAAGCACAGAAAACAAAAATGAATGGTAAGTATGGTGTTCATTATTACAACAAGAGTTATACAGAACGAGGCTGCCAGCTTAGAGTTCTTGTGGATACGATGGACATAGAGGGTGTTTATGAGAAACGGAATGAGTTATATGCCTTATTCGGAAGGCTAGAAGACTTTTATATCATATATTCAAGAGAACCAGGTATACGGAGACGTGTTGAGTATCAAGACATGAAAATCAATCGTCCGCCTGGTTCTTTATTATTTGAAATTACTGTTGAGTTTTCCATGCCTGATGGTTTCGGCGAAAGTATCTTTAAATCACTGGATGCAAAGGAATGGGATACAAATAAGTTCGCTTGGGGCATGGGAATGGAATGGGACCATAAATATGATTACACATTCAAAGAAAAAATGTTCCACTTCAAAAACATTGGAACGATGGAAATTAATCCATCACAGCATGATATAACATGGCGGATAAAATGTGATCCACGCTACTTAAAGGTTACTAACTTTACTACTAATGACTCATTAACAATTTATAATCCTGGTGCCGTTTCACAAGGAATCATTGTTATAAAGGGACTTCATATAGAAGATGAGTATGGCCGTAATCTTGTGCGTCATGCTGATGCAGGTGAAATTCACCTTGTACCTGGTATAAACCAAATCAAAATTGAATCGTCCACTTTTCATTGGTGTGAGATTGATACGAAATTCTATTATTTGTAGAAAGGAGCGAATGTTATGAGTTTATCGCGACAATATTATATAAACACCCTTATATCTGCCGATGAACGTAAAGAATTGAATTTAGAAATGGACAACGTATATTTAGAGCTTGTGAACAACAACAATTTTATTGTTAAGGTTCAACAAGCTCTTTTAGATTTAACAACAAAAGAAGCAGCCGATGTTACTAATTTATTAGCATTAATAGCAAGTGGAAACACAGATACCTTAAATACAGTGAAAAAATTAATCTCAGATTTCTTAGCAGCAAAGCCGTCAAATTTTGATGAGGTAGTCGCGGCAAGGCTAGGAGAAAAGACATTATATGATTTGAATCAAAAGATAAAAACGAAGCTTGATAATACAGATAGTTTTCAACAAGTTAAATTAACTGATGATGAAGGTTATTCAGTTAGACTTACAGATGCAAGAGATCTTAATTTGATTACTAAAACTGGTTTTTACAGGGGATTCGAACTTAAAAATGCTCCAAAAGAGAAAAATTACGGTTGGTATATCCAAGTGTATTCGCATAATGTTACTGATTTTGCTTGTATGCAGATCGCGTACTGTCTTCACAGTGCGGAAGATAACAGCCTATACGTCCGCAAGAAAGTTAAGGGAACTTGGACGGAATGGGAGCAGCTTGGTTTGGCTGGAGCTTATGATGATATCAAAAATGAAGTCAATAAAGTTAAAGGCGCTCATCCTTCGTTAGATGCAGCAATCAGATCCATGATTCCATATAATAGTGTTAATTATTACGCAGACTTTCAAAAGGCACTGAACGAATCGGCAGGAAAAACGTTAGATATTCCAGCAGGCACATACACAATTGGTGATTTAGAAATTCCAAGTAGCATTAACATCCGTGCTGATCCGAATGCCTTTTTTATTTTAAAGGCAGGAAGTACAACATTTTTTACAAATAAAGATGTTGTCAATATTGGCGGATATGATAAGACAAGAAACATCGTCTTTAAAGGTGGAATTTTTGATTTTAAAAAGCTAAAAGATGCAAAAGCATTTGTGTTATCACATTGTCAAGATGTTGTGATTGATACAAAAATTATTAATGGCGGTGAGTCCAAATCATATGTCGCTTTGAATGCTGTGAAAGATTCAAAAGTAGACATAGAAGCTGTGGATTGTACAGCTACGACATCGATAGGTGCAGTGGTAGGTATGTATGTATTCAATGATAAAAATACGCTCACAAATCAAAATGCGAAGCCTTATGATATGACACCTTGTGACAATGTAAATATAAATCTCAAATTGAAAAATGTGAAAAAAGGTTTAGTGGAAATTGGGCCTGTTGATAAAGTGATTCATAAAAATATCACTTATAACGTACAAGCTGAGAATGTATTAGAAGAACTCGGATTGTTCAATAATATGTCCTACTTCAAAACAGAAAAAGTAATTGGGAATGATGTCGGTTACGGTCTAGTATTCCAGATTTTAAATGATACTTGCGAAGATTTCACAATTGAAGGCGTAAACCTTCGAAACGGAAAAAGTAAAGAAACATCTCGTGGTGTTTGGTTCAAGAGCAAGGAAGGTGACAATGCACCACAATACAAAAATGTGAGGATATTAAATCCTGTCGTTCGAGCTTTTAATAAAGGAATAGTAACGGAATATGGGTTTAGTGCTAAAATTACCAATCCAGATGTACAAGAATGTTGGGAAGATGGTATTTGGAATTACTTCACTCTTGATTGGGGTCTAAACGGTGGAACGGTTAAATATAATAATAAATTTGGTTGGGATTCCCGTGCAGACGTTCACATCGGAGAGTTAGCAATCTCAAATGGTAATAAAAAAGTATTTAGATCCATTCTTTCAAATGTACAAGTTAGAACATTACGAGTAGAGAATCTACAAGATAGTATTATTGCAAATGTAATTATCAAAGGTGGGGGCTTCTCTCAAGTTGGTTCTAATCACAATAATAAAATCGATTATTTAGAAGTGGGTTGGTAGTATGAAGCGAGTGGAAAGACCTAAAATTGAACAATTGAGTACCGGAGATCAATATCATTTAGTTGATATGAAACTTTTTGAGGTAATAGAGGGCAAAAATGAACCGTCCTCTATTCGCTTCGAAGTTCCAGATACAGATATGAATAAGCGTGTGTATCCGTATGTAGAAGATAGGAATCTACTTATCTTTGAGGGGCAATACTATATCATTCTAGTGAACCATCTTGATGAATTAGGCTTCAAGGACTGTGATGCAATTCAAATAGGTGCTGAATTATCTTTACAAACACAAGAAAAGAAGCTCACAGGATACCTCGATATAGAGGAAGGGCTTGCGCACACATTTGAGGGAAGTAATTTTAAATATATCAATCGTTGTTCGAAAAAAACACAATTACAGTTTGATAACTTCGGTGGCGAAAGTCGAATGAAAATGATTCGAAAGCTACTAGATCGATTCGATATTGAATGTATTTTCGATAATATGACTGTTATATTTGCGGATAGAATCGGTAAAACAACAGACAAGCTATATAAATTTGGTTATAACGTAAATGCGATTAAGAAAACGACAGATGATAGCAATTGCTCATTCTCTGTTTTACTTTTAGGACATAAACCATCTAAAGAAGAAGGTGACGGTCCACAATTTACGTATTATTATGAATCACCTCTTAAATACAAAATGCCGGAACTCATTCGTTATCGACAAGCTGAGAATATTGAGGATGACAAGATCAAAAATGAAGAAACAGCAAGGAAACGTTGCGAAGAGGCTGTAAATGATATTCCAGTCACTTCTATCACTGTGGACCATAAAGAAGCGAACTTTGATGACTCTAACGAACCGAAAGTTGGAGATAGTGCAATCCTTCAACATCATAAGTACAATATGGACTTTGACGTGCGTGTTGTAAAGCGTACTCGTTATCCATTTGAAGAAACACCAAATATCTATGATTTTAGTAACAAACGTGACGAATTAATTGATAGAACGGAAGAGCAAAAGAAATGGACCGCTGATATTCTTTCCGTTGTAAAAGAATTGGATAAAAAGTTATTAGAGGAATCCAATAAATATACAGACCGTATCAATGAAATAACAGATAAAAAAGCCGAGGAAGCCAAGAAAGAAAGCGAAGCAGCGAAGAAACTTGCAGAGTTGGTAAAAGAAAATCAAAAGAACTTTCAAACTACAATTATTGAAAGTAATACGGAACCAACGACCAATCTTGAGCCTGGTAAAACACTTTGGCTGGATACTTCGAAAGGAAAGCCTGGTGTTCTGAAAAAATGGAACGGTAAAACATGGGATATAATCGTTCCAGATGTTGATGTAATAAAAAAAGATACATTAGAAGAAGTGAACAAACAGGTAGAAACGGCGAAAACAGAGCTTAATGAAAAAGTAGAAGCGGTTCAAAAAGAAGCGCAAGGAAAATATAACGAGATTGAAGAAACAATTGATGGTTTTACTCGAACTATATCAAATGTACAAAAAGAGCAAGGTGATATCAGCAAGAGAGTCACTACTACAGAACAAACGGCCGAGGGATTCAAGAAATCAATAGAATCATTAAATACAACAACTGGGACGATCACCAACAAAATAAACACTGTAGAAGAAACTGTGGAGGGTACGAAAAAGACGATTTCTGATGTGCAGTCTGATACAAATTCACTTAAGAAGACAACAACAGAAATCAAAGAGCAAGCAGGGGAAATCAGTGAAAAGTTAGATAGTGTAGAGAAGAAAACTAATAATCTTAGTGTTGGTACTCGAAATTATGTCCTATTAAGCTCTGATGAAGTTGTACTTACAAATACTGATACTAGTCAAACTCAGGCGTGTTGATTATCCAGTAAAAACCAAAAATAAATACAAAAAAGAACACCTTTCTTGTAGAATGTAAGTGCGACCCAACAA
>NZ_JAVBXD010000080.1 GCF_030756675.1 Bacillus multifaciens | reverse complement strand
CGTTGTACTTGTACAACAATTATTTCAAGTTCTTCTACATTCTAATCACTAAGAAGTAGACCAATTAAAATACTTTCTCATTGGTCTACTTCCTTACCAATCCATGAATAAAAATTAAATTATCTCCACATCAGTTAAATTAGCCCCTTCTTCTTGTAAAAAGCGATAGGTTATCCTATCCATAGTCGCTCCCGTAAAATCTAACTTTGAAAGAGTACATGATTCAAATTGGACATTAATTAATTTAGAATTCACAAAAGACACTTTTTTCAGATAGCAATTTTTAAATGAAATATTTAATAAAATAGAATCATCAAAGCTTACCTTTGGCAAATGAGAGTCATAAAAAGAGGAATTGGTGATTTTACAATTTTCAAAGATAGCTTGGCTAAAATCACTCTTCTTAAAGTTGGATTCAGATACAGTGGAATAAATGACATTTAATCTTTTGAAATAACAATCTTTAAATTCCGAATAATTAATTTCCCGGTTTTTGGCCATCGATCCTTTAAAATCACATAACCTGTACTTGACATTAATTAGTGCAAGATCTTCTAGATTTTCGTTGTTGAATATTTTTTTAAAATAATTTAATTTGTTATTTTCATCAACAAATAATTCACTTACATCAATTTTCACATCTCCACATTCAAGCTTTTTAATAAGAACATTATAAGCCTCCTTATCTTCCAATCCTTCATTTTTAAGTTGAAACATTATATTCTCAAGTTTATGCATCAATACTTTTTTCTTTTCTTGATATGTTCGATCTTTTTTGTATGGTCGAAAATACCCTTCGATATGTAGTTCTAACTTTTCACTTAACATTCTCTCACTCCTAAGGTTTATACGAACACGTTTTCACAAAATATTTTCTCATTTCAAACCAAAAAGAAAGATTGCGATTAATATATTTTAATTGCAATCTTATTTATATTCCAAAATAACTCTTAAGGAAGAATTGTTTCTAATCTTAGCTTCTAGCCATTTTAATGTAATTTCTATAGCCTACCAGTGACACAATAAAGCCTAATGCAGAGTATCCAATAAGTACAAATGCAACCAAACTTAGGCTTTCTCCTCCTGGTAGTGTAGACACCGAATTCACTAAACCTTGGTGTGCCCAATATTGAGGAAAGATCTTACCAATAATCTTCAAATAACTAGGTAATTGTTCAAATGGAGTCCATAACCCACAAGCAACCGCTGTTCCTAAAGCAATAATATTGGTCATCACCAATCCTGTATTTTCCGTCTTAGCAAACACAGCAATAGCCAAGCCCCATGAAGTAACTAGCATTGACAACATGAGAATTACAACAAGATAAGAGCCATAATGTGTTATTTTAATATCATATAAGTAAACCCCCAAAATCGTTAATAAAAGAACTTGCATTACAATAATGAGAAAGAATGGAATGCATTTACCAAGAAAAAAACTGTAAGGCTTTAAAGGAGTACTTGCCAATCTAGCTACCATCCCCTTTTCACGATCCTTTACAAAACTTATGACAATAGAAATAATAACAAATGTAGAAAAGAATACACTCATTCCCGTGATTGATTGAGAAGCTACTAATGTTTTTTTCGAAATATCTTTGGTAAATAACTCAATCAAAAGAATGATTGATCCAATAGGCAATAAAATTGTCCAAAACAACAAAGACCGATCTTTTATTTGTTTTCTTGTTTCAATTTGGGCTACAGGCCACATAAAATCACTCTCCTTTTATTACTGATCTCGCAAGTCCGTGCCAGTCAATTGAAAAAATACATCTTCTAGTCTTGGTTTGAATAAAGACAATTGATTCGGAACGAAACGATTTTCCTTGCTTAATCTAATCAAAATTCCGAAAGTATCTAACGGATCTTTTGTTTTAATTAACACACCTGATTGATATGACTTAAAATCAAACCCACGGTCAATCAATGTTTTATTAGGAATAGATGAATCAAAGTAAATAGATGTTTCTGTGTAACGATTTAGAAGTTCATTAATTTCTCCTTCTTCGACAATTTTCCCTTTATCGATGAAAAAAACATAGTCACACAAACTCTCAATTTCCTCCATATAATGACTGGCATAGACGATGGTCTTTCCTTCTCCTTTCAATTTATTTATGAGATCAAAGATATAACGTCTTGACTGAGGATCAACCCCTACCGTCGGTTCATCTAGAATAATTAACTCTGGATCATGCATAAGAGCACAACCAATATTCAAGCGACGTTTCATTCCTCCTGAAAAGTTCTCGATTACATCATTTCTTCTTTCATATAATCCTACATCCTTCAATAACCTTTCTACTTTTTGCATTAACTCTTTACCCTTTATTCCATGTATCTGACCAAAAAACTCCATATTTGTTTTAGCTGTCAGCTTTTCTTCTAGGCTAATATCCTGCGGAACATACCCAAGTGTACCTTTAGATCCTCCTATGTATTCAACCTTGCCTTCATAAGATCTAATAATATGAGAGATGATTTTCATCAAGGTAGACTTACCGGATCCGTTTGGACCGATTAATCCATAGCATACTCCTTTGGAAATTGTTAGTGTTACATTATTTAATGCTTGAAATGTCCCATATTTCTTACTTATATTATCTACCTGTAGCATCTACACTCATCCTTTCTTAACTTTTATTTTTTAAAATGGCTTCAATGGTACTGATATACTCTTTGTAAGCATCTGCGCCTAAATTTGTTATTTGTACAATTGTTTTTGTTTTTTTAGATACAAACGTCTTTGTGATTTCTACATATCCTGCATCCTCTAATTTTTTTAAATGCGAGCCTAAATTCCCATCCGTAACAGACAAAGATTTTTTTAAGAAAGTGAAATCACATTCTTCATAAATCATTAATAAACTCATAATCCCTAGGCGAATTTTTGCATGAATTAAATCATTTAAATTATTAACATTACTCATTTCCTTGCCCTTTTCTTTTCAGAATCAATCCCGTTAACAACAAACTGCCCCCCCCGATAAATGCAAAAATAATGTTCATTAAACCAGGGAAAACAGAAAACGTGATCATTCCAAGAATGCTTAACCAAAACCCCATAAAAAAAATCTCTTTCGTCAAAACAGTACCCAAGAGCATATACATAATTGACACCAATAAAACGATATAAAAAGATAAATTATTAAATGTATATAGTAATAAATCTGAGTAAATCAAAAAAACAAAAATACCCAGAAACATAATGAGACCTAACCAGATATATTTCAATTGATTTTTTAGAAATAAAGGCATTGGATTCACTTTTTTCTGCTTAAAATATGTAGTCAAAGTGATAATCCAACCAATAATCCCTAACAAAAGCCATGCAACCCCAATAGTAAATGGATTAAAGTTCAGTAAGGTAATCGTATAAGCAACAATCCAGATAAATCCCCAAATAATGAAGTATGTGCTAGTTTGTTTACAATATTCAGTTTTATAATTTGTAATTGTTTTAATATGCGATAAATTTTCAAGTATTTCTAAAGTGGTATATTTTTGATCTGGCATAAAAAATCTCCTTATATTCAAAATACTCTGTCAAACAGAGTATAATAAATTATTCATCGTTCGTAAAGTGTTTTTTCAATATTTTGGGATTTCATAACCGTTATAAGCATACTACCGACAAAACAATGCTATTAAACTTTAGTGCAACTAAATAATGATAAATAGGAAAAATGGAGAGATTATGAAAAAACGTCCACTAATAAGAAAAAGCATTTGGTGTCTTTGGAATAATTTTATTTGTTTGGGAACTAATTATGCCTAATGTGATTACAGATGTTATACAGTTTGAACACTCTATTGTAAAAAAAAATGATAACTACATTTTTAAAGTGTTGTATCAACTTCCCCCAAATTAGCGTAAGAACCAATTTTACTTAACGGTCACACCTCAATTAGACTTATTTTGAAATCTTTAATTATTGGACACATTGTTACCACTTCTCTCTATTTTTTAGAATAGAAAAAAGCCAATGCTTCTTTCATTAGAAACATTGACTCTATTGTTAGTTATAATATATATAAATCCATTTTAATTTTTCTACATATCAGTCGCTGCTATGCGGAATACAACATGACCCGCACTTTCTTTCATTATTTTCTCGGACCATACGCAGCAGTTGGTTTAACAGGCTTCGCATCCGTTGCTTCCCATATAGGAGCAGTTAATGTTGGATAGTTCAAAGCTTCTACTTTTTTTCTTGTTTCTGGTGATGCTTTCAGTCCCCATTGATCAAAGAATGGAAGTAGGTTTTGTTTCGCTACTTTCGATGTATTGTAAATAAATGCTTGTATTTTCTCTTCATCAGTACCCGGCAGTTTATCCTTTGGTAACTCTCGATATAGTTTGTGAAGATTTGGATAGAAATCTTCCCCATATGCTAAATGAAGTTGCCAGAACATAACAACTTTCACAAACGGATCATTAATCTTTTCATATTCTTTATCTGTTTGTTTTAAGTATTGAAAGGCTCTGTCATAATCTCCTTCTTTTTCTAAACGTGTCGGTTGACCTGGGAATAATTGTTTTTGTGCAGCTAAAGAGTATATATTAACATTGACTTCAGCCACTCCACCCCACGTCCAAGGATATTGTTGCCTTGTATGCCCTGCTTCATGCATTTGTCCCCATCCAAATTCATTTACATTTAAAGCACTTCTAATTGCGTCATAAGCAGTAGTAAATACGACTCCATCCCCACCTGCATACATGTACATGCCCGGTGGGTTGTTAGGATTTTCTACAAAAGCCCAAAGACGGCGAGTTGAACGATGTAACGGATTAGAACTTGTTTCAGATAGCCCTGATAATCTATCTTGTACTAGAATCATGTCATCATATTTTTTTAATAGAGGAACAGGATCTTGATCTACAATATATTTCTTGGCACTTTCCTGAGTAACAGTAAATACTGCTTTCTTTGACTTTAATTGAACAGCATGTGCATCTGGATACTTGTCCATCATCGCAATCCAGTCTGCTTTCGTATGCTTCCCTAATTCAAAGAATGGAACAGGGCTCCCACCTTGTGTTACTTTCGCCTTAACTGTTCCTTTCTCTGCAGAGTTATCAAACCCTAATAAACCACCGTTTGGAGAGGAAATAGTGTTAGAACCAGGAGAAAGACGAAATGCTTTTCCCCCTTCTTTATCATATTCATTTGTCCCAATAGTTGCGTTAAGCATGTCTAATCCCGATAGTCCCGATACTTCAATTGTGACTTGTTCATTCGGTTTTACATAGATTCCTGTTGGCGTATAGTTTCGTTGCTCACTTCTTCTTTCTCTTTTTGCTTCACCTATATAATGACCTGTACTTGGAAGGTCGAACGTCCTCGCTTCATATTGCGCCTGGGTTTGCTTAGTTTCAGCATGAATATTCAAACTATTTACAGTCATAGATGTAAATAATGTCGTTGTCATAACAGCAGATGCCATCAATACTTTCATTGGTTTTTGTAATCTATCATTCTTTCTTTTGTTCATATCAATCATTCCTTTCATCTAAATCCATTCTAATGTTCATACGAAGCGGCGATTCGACACAGAATAAAGATCCCTTCCGATAAATTTCGTCACACACAAAGAGGCTATCCCTAAAGGATTGCCTCCTACTAACTATTTTCTTGGACCATACGCAGCGGTTGGTTTAACAGGCTTCGCATCCGTCGCTTCCCATATAGGAGCAGTTAATGTTGGATAGTTCAAAGCTTCTACTTTTTTTCTTGTTTCTGGTGATGCTTTCAGTCCCCATTGATCAAAGAATGGAAGTACGTTTTGTTTCG
>NZ_JAVBXD010000007.1 GCF_030756675.1 Bacillus multifaciens | reverse complement strand
TGCGATGTTTTAAAACAAAGGGAAAAAGCGAGTACAGGTGGTGTTGCAGTCTGCATAACAGCAACTTATATGTCGAAAAATTAAAATTGATTTATATAGCAACCTACACGAACATAGAAAAGTAGGAGTGAAAAAATGAGCCAAGATATTCAAAAACAAATCAATCAACTAAATGATAAATTAAGAATTGTATCTGAAGACCAATATCAAAATCAACGTGCGATGCAAAGGCAAGAACAAGCAGAAGCAGATTTTTATGAATGGAAAGGTCAAAGCTATCGTCTATTTGATCGTATATTAGAAAGTTGGCATAACGATAGAGAACTAGGACAATTCTTTCATAACCTCCGCCAAGATGCACAGCAAATTGAGCGAAAGCTTACCCACGAATTAGAAGAGCAAAAAGAAACGTTGCTAAAGGAAAAACAAAACCTAAACAATTTAGAAAATGGCCTTCACCACCAACGCCAAAAGTTAGCATCGGAGGTGAAGTCATGAGTTTAAATATGTTTCTAGGGGAAGTGCGCTCCCAATCACAAAGTATGAATGCTATGTGCACTGCAACGATTCAGGGTATGGAACAGGCCATTAATTCGATTGACGCTTTTGTATTCGATGCCGTTTTGCAAGGGCAAACTTACGACAGTGCAAAAGCCTACTTTGCACAAACTTTCCGTCCTTTAGCGCAAGGAATTATTTACTTGTGTGAAGAATTGATTCGTCAAAATAATGCCTTTCCAAACGATTTCCAATCACGAGTAGCTTCAACAGATGTTATCGAGCAAGAAATACTAGAACAAATTCGAGGGATTGACCGAACGAGAGCAGGTATTGAAGTAATTGGTAACACCCTTCCAGGTATGCAAGCTATGGTGCATATTTTTGATGCGATGAAACGAAAGCTGCAGGAAAAGTTAGAACATCTACGTGAATTCAATTATACTTCTAGTAGTAACTATGATACAGCACTCCAACTTGCTGCGAGCATCGCACAAGGCCTTGCGGAAGTTCAGAGCGGGAAGGGTTTCAGTCCCGCGAGTGGAACATTTAGTGTACAAGAATTGAATATGGAGTGGACAGGGCCTATTCAAAAGATTACAGAGGATAGAGCTCGTGAAGCTGATAAACTTGCGTATAGTAATTTGATTGGAGAAGAAACAATAAACAATGAAATTTTATCAGAATCGGGGAAGGAAGAGTTTGATGGTAAAAAATTAGCAAGGGACATTACAGGTGAAGTAAGTGGGGAATATGATGTTCGACGCGCTTGGGATGGTGTAGACCCATCTACTGGAGAAAAACTCGATACTTTGGAAAGAGTTATGGCTGGAGGAATGGTAGTAGCAGGTATTACGCCAATTGGGAAGTTGGTGAAAATTGGTAAAGGTGTAAAAATGTCAGCTAGTGCTGTTAAAACTGTAAAAGCTGCTAAGCCGAATTATGTACTTTTCAATAAAACACATATAAATTCAATGCCTAAACCAAAAGGAAGAGGTCCAAATGGAGGGAATTTACAATCTCATCATGGGCTACAACAACAATGGGCGAAAGAAAATTTAAGTCAGTATGGATATGATCCAAAACTTGCACCGACAGTGACAATTGAAACAGGAAAAGGATTACCCCATACTATTATTACTAACGCACAGAACTTAAGACGTGATGAACGTGTAGCTTTAAGAAATGGAAAATGGAGTTCCACTTTACAAGATGAATTAAAGAATATGGTTTCTGATTTTGAACAAGCGGGATTTTCTAAGGAAACGATTAGAGAAACTTTAGAACAACAATATAAAATGCTTGATAAGTTAAAAGTGAATTATGAAAGGATTGATTATTAATGAGTATACTTGAGAACTTAAATGCAATTTTCATATTAGAAACTCAAGAACCTCCAGCAACTGAAGAATCGATTCAAGAATTACAAGATTTTTCACCAATAGATGTTCCTTCAGATTATCTAGAGATAATTCAACATTGTACAAATGCAGAGATTAATGTAAATAATGAAATATATATCCGTATTTGGAGTCCATCGGATTGTATAGAAATGAATGAAGCTCATAATATTCAAAAATATATACCTAACTCACTTGCAATTGGTGACGATGAAGGTGGAAAAGTATTATTATATGCAAATGGAAAGGACGAATTTGGACTATATACAGTGGATTTTGGAGATTTAGATATCGAGGAAGCAATTAAAATATCATCTTCTTTGAAATCGTTATTGGTGGATGGCATAGGTGTGGAAGAATTATTATTATAATTTTAAGGATATACGAAAAGTACACCTTTTGGATTACAGATAAAACTAGCAAAACCTCTACTAGAAAACTAGTAGAGGTTTTTGTTATTGATTTACCTCACACTTACATACGCATCACTAGCTGTAAAACCATTTGCCCTTTCGAATTATGCACTTCAAGGAATGGAACAGGCTATCAATTCGATTGATGCTTTTGTATTCGATGCCGTTTTGCAAGGACAAACTTATGACAGTGCAAAAGCCTACTTTGCTCAAACCTTTCGTCCTTTAGCGCAAGGAATCATTTACTTATGTGAAGAATTGATTCGTCAAAATAATGCCTTTCCAATCATGAGTAGCCTCAACAGATATCATCGAACAAGAAATACTAGAACAAATTCGGGGGATTGACCGAACGAGAGCAGGTATTGAAGTAATTGGTAACACCCTTCCAGGTATGCAAGCTATGGTGCATATTTTTGATGCGATGAAACGAAAGCTGCAGGAAAAGTTAGAACATCTGCGTGAATTCAATTATACTTCTAGTAGTAACTATGATACAGCACTCCAACTTGCTGCGAGTATTGCGCAAGGCCTTGCGGAAGTTCAAAGCGGGAAGGGTTTCAGTCCCGCGAGTGGAACATTTAGTGTGCAAGAATTGAATATGGAGTGGACGGGGCCTATTCAAAGGATTACAGAGGATAAGGCTCGTGAAGCTTACACTTCCGATGCACATAGTGAAATGAATGATAGTCTCTCTGAAGAATCAATATTGGAGAAATTAGGGCAAGCTTGGAATGGTTTTTATGTTGGTTCAGGGCAAGTTGCTGGAGCTATAATAGAAGGTGTCCCAAAGTTATTTGATTTGGAAACATGGAAAAATATGAAGAATGCTATTGAAAATTGGGATGAGACATTACCTGCTATGTGGAATGTCTTATCAGATTCCTTTAAAAAGGATGTTTTGAATGGAGACGCAGAAAGTATTGCAAGATGGGGATCATATACTTATGTGCAAATCGGTACAGCATTATTTGGAGATAAGGGTACTAGTAAAGTCACTACAATAATAAAAGGAACCAATTTTGCAAAAGTAACTAAGATTAAGGCACCACGTATACAACAAACTTTTACAAATTTAGCTGATAGTTTAGGTTTAGAAAATCGACTGGCGTTTGCCGATACTAATGGACTTAATCTAAGACATAATTTGGATTCCTCTGTTTTTAATCAAGCTGAAGATACAATGGTATTTTCTAAAACAGCAGATGGAAAAACTAGAGTTAAGGATGTACAGGAAGTAATTCAAGATTACGCAGATAAAGTTCTTGATAGAGTAGATGTGGAAAAAGAATATCCCGATTCGTATACAGCATCTCAAAAATTACGAGGAGAGCTGAAAGATGCAGGAATTGAACCACCACCGTACCCTAATGCTGCACATCACATCGCACTTTGGAATGATAAAAGGGCGGGACAGGTACAAGAGCTATTAGAAGAGTTTGGGATACATCATGATTCTGCTTCTAATGGGGTATTTTTACCATATAAAGTGAACGATTATGTGACTACTGAAGCCCTACATATTGGTAATCATAGTCCAGAATATATAAGAGAAGTATACAGAGTATTAAGTGAAGTTAAACGCTTTGGTGGTACTCAAGGTGATGCAGTTGCAGCCTTGCAGAGTATAAGAGAAAGGTTATTGCATGAGAAGAGAGTACGTGTATTTATAAGAATGTTTATTACTGTTTTATAAACAAAATGTATAGTAAATGAAGTTAATTATATAAGTATGTATATATAAATTTTAATATAAAAAAGAATTTAATTCTAGACTTATAAGGTATTTTTATTTATGTTAATTTTTAGTTAATAATAATTATTTCTAAGTATTTAATTTAACAAAAGTAGTGCTAGAAAGGGAGTGAGTAAGTTTAAAGATTTATTAATTTTTATATTAAAGGGAATGATTTTTAGTAGTTCACTTTTTTATTTTCTTTTCAACAGTGAATATACATTATCAAAAATGGAATTTAGTTCTAAAGTTAATGAGTCCAGTGTGCGATACACAATAAAAAAACAAATTGCAACTTTGGGAAGAAAAATAGTAATAAACGATGAAATTCCTCATATTAAAAATAAAATAAAGATTGCTATTTTGGATAGGGGGATATATAAGGAATATGAAGATTGAGGCGGTAACATTCTCTGTTATAAACTCTTCTTGAATCGCTTGAAGTAGAAGTGGAAAAAGCGGAGAGTAGAAAACTTGAAGAGGACTTATATTTGTAAGTATGGATGACATTTAACTATTACGTTTTTATGAGTTATACAAATTAATTCATTATCAAATATAACTTCCTAAAAGAAAACACTCCTCTCAAAAAATAGAGGAGTGTTGTTTATAACCTCAAGAAGCATCCGCACTCTCAAACTGACTATTATAAAGTTCAGCATAAAACCCTTCAGCCTTCAACAACTCTTCATGATTACCCTGCTCAACAATATCCCCGTCTTTCATCACAAGGATTAGATCGGCATCACGAATTGTTGATAATCTGTGAGCAATAATGAAACTTGTTCGGCCTTCCATCAGGTTTTCCATCGCTTTTTGAATGAGTACTTCTGTACGCGTATCGATGGAGCTTGTTGCTTCGTCGAGTATTAAGATTTTCGGATCCGCTAGAAGGGCGCGGGCAATTGTGAGTAATTGCTTTTGTCCTTGGGATACGTTGCTTGCTTCTTCGTTTAGTTCCATTTGATATTTGTTTGGTAATGTTTTGACGAAGCTGTGCACGTGCGCGGCTTTTGCTGCTTCGATGACTTCTTCGTCGGTTGCGTCTAGTCTGCCGTAACGGATGTTTTCCATGATGGATCCGTTAAATAGCCATGTGTCTTGTAGTACCATCCCGAACATGCTGCGCAGGTCTTCGCGCGTAAAGTCTTTTATGTCGTGACCGTCTATGCAGATGGCACCGCTGTTTACGTCGTAGAAACGCATTAATAGTTTTACGATTGTTGTTTTACCCGCACCGGTTGGGCCGACGATTGCGACTTTTTGGCCAGGTTTGATGTTAGCTGAGAAGTTGTTGATGATCGTTTTATCTGGATTGTATCCAAATTCTACATCTTTGAAGCTTACTTCTCCGTTTACTTTTTGCAGCTTCACTGGATTTTCTGATTCTGGCATTTCTTCTTCTTCTTCTAAAAACTCGAAAACTCGTTCCGCAGCTGCAGCTGTCGATTGGAGTACGTTCGCGATTTGCGCAACTTGAGCGATTGGTTGTGTAAAGCTTCTTACATATTGCACAAATGCTAAAATGTCCCCAACTGCGATGGTTCTCTTTACCGCAAGCCATCCACCTAAAATCGATACAGCGACGTAACCGATATTCCCGATAAACGTCATAATCGGCATCATCATTCCAGATAAAAATTGCGATTTCCATGCCGAGTGGTAAAGGATGTCATTTACCTCTTCGAATTTTTTCACTTCTTCTTCTTCTTTGTTAAAGGCTTTAACGATATTGTGACCACTATAAATTTCTTCAACTTGCCCGTTCACGTGTCCTAAATATTCTTGCTGGGATTTGAAGTATTTTTGTGATCGTTTTACGACTGCCATAATGAGTATCATCGATACTGGCAAGATTAAAAGCGCCACTAATGTCATTTGCCAGCTGATGGATAGCATCATGATAAGTACACCGATGATTGTAATTACCGATGTGATGATTTGTGACATACTTTGATTTAACGTTTGGCTCACTGTATCTACGTCATTTGTAACTCTCGATAATACTTCTCCGTGCGTCGTTTTATCAAAGTATTTCAGCGGCATCCGGTTAATTTTTTCATCAATTTCTTTTCTGAAGTTATAAGATACTTTTTGGGCTACTCCAGAAATGATATAGCCTTGGATAATGCCAAACGCAGCGCTCAGTATATATAATCCAAGGAGTAAAATGACGATGTTTCCGATATAAGTAAAGTCAATTGCGGCACCTGGTGCTCCTGTTACTTTGCTTACGAGTCCTTCAAAAAGTTTTGTTGTTGCTTTTCCTAAAATTTTTGGACCGACGATTGTAAAGGCTGCACTACCGATTGCGAAAAGGATAACGATTAAGATTGATAATTTATAGGGCTTCAAGTATTGAAGGAGCTTATTCATCGTTCCTTTGAAGTTTTTTGCTTTCTCAATCTTTTGCATGCCGCCGCCCATATGACCACCGCCGCCAGGACCAGGGCCACCTTGTTTTCTATTTTCTATTTTTCTATCGCTCATGATGACAACTCCTCTCTTGAAAGTTGTGATAAAGCAATTTGCTTATAAACTTCACAGTTCTCCATAAGCTCTTCATGAGTACCAGTTCCGACTATTTTTCCTTCATCCAGTACAATAATCTTATCTGCATTCATAATCGTACTGATTCTTTGCGCAACAAGTAAAATCGTACTTCCTGCAATGTCATTGTTTAAAGCTCTGCGAAGCGCTGCGTCTGTCTTAAAGTCAAGAGCTGAGAAGCTATCATCAAAAATGAAGATTTCCGATTGCTTCGTAAGAGCACGCGCGATAGAAAGTCGTTGTTTTTGGCCACCGGAAACGTTCGTACCACCTTGTGATATTTCTGCATGGAAGCTTTCAGGTTTTGCGTTAATAAACTCCATCGCTTGCGCAATTTCTGACGCTTTTACTAGTTCTTCTTCACTTGCTTCTTTCTTACCGTATTTCAAGTTACTTTCAATCGTACCGGAGAATAGAACTCCTTTTTGCGGTACATAACCGATTTTTTCTCTTAATTCCTTCTGAGATACTTCTCTAATATCAGTGCCATCTATTAAGATTTGGCCGCCTGTGACATCATAAAAGCGTGGAATTAAGTTGATTAGTGTGGATTTACCACTACCTGTACTTCCAATGAAAGCTGTCGTTTCACCAGGTTTTGCAGTAAAGGTGATATTGGAAAGCACATCTTCTTCTGCACCTGGATATTTAAAGCTAACATTTTTAAATTCAACGTAACCTTTCTTGTCTGAAGCGAATGTTTTTGGCTCCGCTGCATCATGAATGGTAATATCGGTGTCTAAAACTTCTGCGATACGTTGTGCAGATACAGAAGCACGTGGAACCATAATTGATACAAAAGAGATCATTAAGAAGGCCATGATGATTTGCATTGTATATTGCATAAATGCCATCATATCACCAACTTGCATATGTCCCATATCCACTTGGTGTGCTCCAACCCAAATAATAAGTACAGTAACGGCATTCATGATAAACATCATCATCGGCATCATAAATGACATTAAACGGCTTACAAATAAATTTGTTTTTGTTAAATCTTGATTTCCCTTTTCAAATTTCTTTTCTTCATGTTTTTGATTGTTAAACGCACGAATGACGAGCATACCTGTTAACGATTCACGCGTGATTAAGTTAATTTTATCAACTAACTTTTGGATCATTTTAAACCTAGGAATGGCAACGCTAAATAAACCAATAACTAAGCTTAAAATTGCGATCACCGCAACGGCGATAATCCAGCCCATGGAAAGGTCTGTAGTAAGTACCTTAATGATGCCGCCTATGCCTAAAATCGGTGCATAGAAGACGATTCGAAGCATCATGACCATCAGGGTTTGCACTTGCTGGATATCATTTGTACTTCTTGTGATTAAAGAAGCAGTGGAAAACTTATCAAACTCTGCATTCGAGAAGCTTGTAACTTTTCGGAATACTTTCTTTCGAAGATCTCTGCCGAGTCCAGCTGCTACTTTTGCTGCTAGTAAACTTACGATAACGGTAGCTGCCATACTTACTAAAGATAAAAGCAGCATTTTTCCGCCGGAAGAAAGAATATAATTGGATTGAAGTTTACCTGTATCGATCCCAATCGTTTTATATTCATTTTCAACGAACGAAACGGCCGCCTGTGTTACCATGCTGCCTGGCATCTTTTTAAACTGTTCATCTGCTTTTTCTTTCATCGCATCAATTTGATCTTGCGGCAGTTTTGCAATGACTGCGAAAGGATCGGTATTTGGCGGAAGCTTCATCTGTGTTTTACTGTCAGTGCCGCCTTTTTCAATTCCTTCTGTAATTAATATCGGTTTCCCAAAGATATCATTCAGTTCACTGATTGTATTTTTATCCGTTGTATGTAGCTTATAAAGTGGTTCTTTATCAAGCTTTGGATAATCTTTCAAGTCATTTTTTAGTTCACTTTGAGAAAGATTGTTCTTATCTAAAAGTGTATAATTGTCACCTACTTTTTTCTTCTCTTTGTCATTCATAAAGAGTGTAAGTTTATCCATCTCACTTTTACGAATAACTTCAGGTACTGCGTTCTCGACACCTTTTTGTTGAATCCCTACATTGACAATGTTAGACATGTAGTCTGGCAGTGATAGATCACATATTGCCTGCACAGTTAACAAACATACAACTGCAATGATGGAAGCAGCAAATGGTTTTAAATGTTTGATGATTTTTAACATTTAATACATCTCTCCATTTTCCTGTTCTAATTTTTTGTTTTTACTTTTTTCTTCATTCTCTTTATATATCTTTCGACTACAGATTAATTTTATGACTATATTAAGATGTAATGCAACATTTAGCTCTTAGAGTATAAAGACAAATTAAAAATTGGGGGCGAGAGGATTTATTCATGCGTAGAAGTGGTCAGTACCAGGTGTGTTGATTAACCAATAATAGGAAGTCCTAAGTCGATGAGGCCTCGTGCGGCTTCTAAACCAAGTAAAACCCCCACCTCAACATTTAGTAAAGTAAAAACGTTAAGTGGGGGAGTCCATAAAAGTTCGATTGATGAGGGCTGATAAGAGTTTCACTTTATGAGAGAATGCGTTTTTCCCCTTGGATTTCTTGAATTGGATTGATATTTTGTGTGAATTCAAGGGTGCCCATGTATTCTCCATCTTCACTCCGTATAGCGAAATAGCGAATGTATACATATTTATCTTTGAACTTAATCCAGAAATCTTCACAATCTTTGTTTCCAGATTTAAAGTCTTCCAAGAGCTTTTCAACGACATGAACGCTTTTCGGAGGATGGCAGTTTTGAACTGTTCTGCCGATTATTGCTTTTGTGCGAGCAAAGATTCGCTCTTTTCCATGAGAGAAGTAGCGTACAACATCATCCTGATCAATGTACGTAATATCCACAGGCAAGTGGTTCAACATCATATCTAGTTGTTGTAAAGATAGTATGCCTGTTTCTAAACGAATGAATCCTTCAGACATAGCCTGGTCTTGCACCGCTTTTCTTTCAGGTTTCCATACACTCGCAGGACCTGTTAAGCAATAGCCAATTTCATCACTTTCATGAGCGATTTTAATCCATTCATCTTCCGTAAGAGTTTGAAGTGCCATTGGAAACAAAATGTTTTCCTCTTTAAAAATCATTTCAGTTACCTCACGGATGACAAAGTAAATGCCGTCTAAGACCGTCTTTTTATCTCCGTTATAGTTTGTTAATGTTTGTTTAACATCTTTAATGGCATTACGAATGACATCATCGATTCCCCACATTACTTGTGTTGGGCCGAAAATTCCATATTTCTCTAAATAAGGGAAAAGCAAATTTTCTTTACGACTGTAATGTTTATCTACATCCAACAACAGATTTAAATCTTCGATTAGTTTATAAACGTTTTCTTCACTATCTTCTTTCTCGAAACGTTCGTAGTGAAGTTGAAGTTTGAAGTTAACAAGCTTATCAATTTTTTTATTTTCAAGCTTAAATGTATGAACTGGATGCCCAGCTTGATCTTCGGGTTTATCAGATCGATGGATTTCTTCAATGGAACCTTTAAAAATAGCTGTATGCACCGAGCATAGACGTTGTACTTCTTCCACTGGAATTCCTTCTTCTTCCATGAGTGCCTGCTCAAGCTTTGAAATTTCCGCGACGGTAATATTCCCAACTGCTTCTTCAAATTGAGCCTTCACTTTTTCCACACTTTTTCCATTATGAAGATCTTTAATAATTTCCTTTAAGATAGCCTGTCTTTCAAATTTATTTATACTTTCTTGTTCACGATTGTTAATTATTTCGCTCATAAGAATTCTCCTTTATTCTTTAATGTTAAATCCATTATTTTTAAAAGTTTTTTTAACTACATCGAACGAAATTCCCTTCATCCGGCAGCCATTTGGAATAGTCATCACACGGCCGGCCGTGTTGAGCATTCCGGGTTTCGTTATTTGTTCAAAGCCTAGTTCTTTTAAGATAGGGATGATTTCAGGGTATTTGTTAGCCAAATCACAAACGGTTTGACTAAAATCAATTATCTTTGTCATCACTCTCACCTCGGAAATAAATGATATTAATTCTCAAGAACAATGTAACATAGAGATAATGAATAAGAAGTGAGGAAAATCACACGCGTAACCCGGACAAGTATAAAGGAAAGTGTGGGATTTGTGAGTTCCGATATGTTTGCGGAGGATCGCGTTCTAGAGCTTTTGCCATGACTGGAGATTACATGGAAAGTGAACCTTTCTGTGTATATATTCCAAAAGCATTACGAAAACAGAAACAAAACGTATAAAAAATGGGACATGAGTACTTTTTACTCATGTCCCATTTTTTGAAAAAGCATATTGAAACCCTCTTAACAGCCCCTACCAAACCCCTACTAGGCCCCTTACAAGTAATAAATCATTAATAAAACAAAAGAACTACTACTACAAGAATTTTAAAAAATAAAAACAAAAAACTACTACTACAAGAATTTCAAAAAAACAAAAACAAAAAATACTACTACAAGAATTTCAAAAAAATTTAAAATTAAATTACCAAATTCCTTCTTTCCTCCTTATATATAGTAAGAAGCGGCATTTTAAAGACGGGAGGAATACATATGGCAGTATACCGAAATGTACAGGTGAATTTTTGGCAAGATGATTTCGTATTGGACTTAACGCCGGAGGAGCGCTATTTTTACATATATTTGCTGACTTGTTCGAAAACGACGCAGTGTGGTATTTATCCGTTGCCAAAACGTTTGGCGGAGATGGAAACAGGCTACAACCGGGAGACAGTTGATAAATTGCTGCAGCGGTTTATTGAATATGGAAAGATCTTATACGATGCGAAAACGAAGGAGTTATATATCCAAAATTGGCTTCGTTATAATCCGATTACAAGTCCGAACGTTGAGAAATGTGTCCTTCGTGAATTAAAGACTGTGAAAAGTAAACAATTTGTTCAGATGTTTCTTCAAAAATGTCTAGAGGAAGAGATGAACATTCCGCTGTTGTTAGCGCATTTCGGTATGCCAGCTGAAGAGTCTCAAGAAGAATATAAAATTTGTGAAGCAGATGAAAAAATAGATTCGGAAAGCAATGTATTCACGTTTTATGAACAAAACTTTGGCAGTTTGTCACCGTATACGGCAGAGGAACTGACTGCGTGGGTAGATGATTTGTCAGAGGAACTCGTCTTAAAGGCACTTCAAATTGCTCATGAAAACAATAAGCGTACGCTTGCTTATGTGAAGGGGATTTTGCGAGATTGGCACGGAAAGGGATATACGAAGGTGAGTGAAGTAGAGGAGGCGGCGGTGAAGTTTCGAAAGAAGGAATCGTCTCTTGTTCGGGAGACGGAGCAGTTTCTAGAGGAATGCGAAGAGTGGGAGAAAAATGTACCTTCTGAAGAAGAGTTGCAGAAGTTCTTAGCAGAGAAGGGGTGGTGTCCGTGAGTATTCAAAACGTCGAAGCGGAACAGACGGTATTAGGATCACTTCTCCTTGACGGGGAACTCATTAAAGAATGTAGGTTGACGGAGCACCACTTTTCTACGGCTTTGCATCAAGCGATATTTAAGGTAATACGGGAAGTGGAGGAAGACGGACAGCCGCTTGATCTTGTGACGCTCGTTTCGAAAATGGATCCTTCTTTTTTGGCGCAAATTGGCGGGATTGAGTACTTTGTCAACATTATCGAAAGCGTGCCGACGACTGCCAACTTCGCCTATTACGAGGGGCTTGTTCGGAGTGCCTGGAAAATGCGCCGGGCCGGAATGATGGGGCAAAGTATGTGTGAACGACTTCTAGCAGAGAAAGATGAAAAAGTAATCGGTGAAACAATTACAGCTCTTTGTGAACTAGAAGAGGTGGAGTGTACATTAGATTTTGATTTAAAGGATGCGTTAGTTGATTTATATGAAGAGCTTCATCAGGACGTAGAAGAACTTACTGGTATTGAGACGGGATTTTCTTCTTTAAATAAGATGACGTGCGGCTTGCAAGATGGCGAGTTTGTTGTGATTGGGGCACGGCCTTCCGTAGGGAAAACGGCGTTTGCTTTAAATATTGCCTTTCATGCGGCAAAATCAGGTGCAGCGGTTGGGTTGTTTTCTTTAGAGATGAGCGATAAGCAACTGTTAAAACGGATGGTTTCCTGTACCGGCGGAGTATCAGGAAAAAGGCTAAAAAATCCGAAGAACCGTTTTACAATCGAAGACTGGGAAAAAACAAGCCAGGCATTTGCGGAAATTGGGGATTTGCCGCTAGAGATTTACGATAAAGCAGGCGTGACAACGCAAGAAATTTGGGTGCAAGTTCGCAAGTTAAAACGAAAGCATCCGAATAAAAAGCTGCTCGTCATCATTGATTACTTACAGCTCATTACAGGCGATTCAAAATATAGAGGAAATAGGTTTCAAGAAATGAGTGAAATCTCCCGCAAACTGAAATTGCTCGCTCGTGATTTAAATGTGTGCGTCGTAGCACTGTCGCAGCTATCTCGTGCGGTTGAGTCGCGAAACGATAAGCGCCCGCTTTTGTCTGACTTAAGAGAGACAGGGCAGATTGAACAAGATGCCGATATCATTATGCTCATGTACCGGGAGGATTATTATGATCTGGAAACAGAGTATAAAGATGTGACAGAAATTCATGTGGCGAAGCATCGGAACGGGCCTGTTGGGGTTGTGAAGCTAAGGTTTTTGAAGGAGTATGGACGGTTTGTGGAGTGATGTATTGATTGAAAGAACACAAAGTTATGGGTATGCGCTGATTTTGGTCGTTTAAATTTTACTATTTTTTGTATTATTTACTTTTGTATTGAATGCTGTTACTATATTGATATCGTTTTCATAACGTAATGCATATTTTTTGGAAGCGCTTAATTGGAAATTTATATACGGCCTGTTGTAAATTTTTCTAAATACAAGCAGTTCCTCTCACATGTTATTGGAGAAGAGGAATTGCTTTTTATTGTTAAAACTATGAAAAAATGAATGTATGATGTGAGGAGGTATCGTTGTGAAAAACAGTATTGTTTTTCACAAGAATATATATGGGTAATGTTGGATTATTGCTTTCTGGTGCAGCGCTCTTTTTAAATAGCCTTGTGATGCTAGGAAAAGCGGACGAAAAGAGTGCAGGTGTTTTTAATATATTTGTAGGTATATTGCAAATTATGATTCCTTTCTATTTAATTGTAGTATCTGATCAAAGTAATTGGACAGTCTATTTATATGCAGCTACTTTTTTATTTGGTTTAACTTATTTATATGTAGGAGTTACTTTCATTGCAGGGTTGAAGGGTGATGGATTAGGCTGGTTTTCTCTTTGGGTAGCGATTATTGCACTATTCTACATGATTGTAGCTATTATGCATTTTCATGATATCGTTAATGCGTTAACTTGGTTGATGTGGGCATTTCTATGGTTCTTATTTTTTATTTCGAATGCACAGAAAAAGAACATCAATCATTATATTGGAAAAATAGCTTTTGTACAGTCATGGGTTACACTAACTTGCCCTGCTCTTCTTTCCCTTATAGGTGTATGGGAAACTTCTTATGTATATAATTTATGGATATGTATATCTATTCTTTCGATTATATATTTCTGTGTTTGTACGTTTAAGCTAAAAGGAAATGTAAATACTGTTCATAACAATATGGATACGCACACCATTGAAAAGTTTGGAAATACGAAGTGAAGTGAATTTATCAATTATTTGAAAAAACGCGATCAATTCCTAAATAATTATTAGAAATTGATCGCGTTTTTTATTATGAATGTAGTGCCTTCAATTCCATTATATAATATAGCTCCAACATAAAAAGCCACGATACCCTTAATAGAGTAACATGGCTTTTTATGTTGTTTGATTAGATGACGTGTTTCGAACCAAACAAGTATACATGTTATAACATTACGAATAGAAAAGTTGGTCAAATAACTCTTCTGATATAAGGATATCACTTCATAAAATGTGTAAAATTAGTATTTTTTCCTTTAATAACTGAAAAAAAAGTGCGTTTTCCTTATTTGATTTGTGGGCGTAGTGTTTATAGTATGCTGAGTGGCAGAAAAGTCTACAAAAGGCCAGAAAATACCATAATATGTTATGGGGAAATTATCAACAATTCATAAAAAATCCTAATAACTAGCATGTATTAACAATGTTGATTTATAATTAATGTTTACATTTTAGGTGGTTTATAAGGAAAGGCAAATGTATGCATAATTTTATTTGTAGTTTAATAGATGATAAAGCAATAAAAAGACAAATTGCGATACTCGAATCTTTAAATAATGAGAAAAAATTCGTATCGTCTCAAAAGCTTGCAGATCAGTTGCAGTGCTCGACACGAACAATTAGGAATGATATTTCACAATTAAGAAAGCAATTGCCTGAGAACTGGGGAATTATTAGTGTGAAAACGAGAGGATACATTTTAATCAAACCGGTGGAAGAGTCGGTATTATCTGTGATTGATTCTTATTTGACAGAAAGTACTCTTTATAGGGTGATGTTAGAAATCTTTCATAATAAGTATTACACATTAGAAAAATGGTCTCAAATTTTATATATGAATAAGTTAACTTTGAGAACCCATTTAAAAGATTATAATAAAATGTTAAATAAAAGCGGGTTAAATATTAAATTCAGGGATCTTCAACTAGAAGGAGATGAAATCAATATAAGATATTATTATATTGCTTTCTTTTACTTTACCCAACAATTTTCAGATCAACCTTTCATACCGATTGAATTAAGAAAAAAAGTGTTAGCGATTCTCTATCACAGCGAAGTTCCTATGGATATTTTATTATTACGCAGTATTGTGTTTGTTTTTATTAATCGATTTTTTAATAGACATTGTGTATCGAAAGAGATAACATGCATGCCTATCTATAGCGACAAGCAATTAAAGTGCCTCAATGAAATCATTACAGAAATTGAGAATTATTATAAAATCGATTTTTCAAAGTATGAAAGAGATGCCCTGCATTTATTTTTATTTTTTGGATTAATAAACACAGGTTCACAGGGAAAGGTAACGATTGAATATGTAAGGGAATATAATCAGGAGATTTATAAAAAGTTCATGAATTTCATTGATACTCTTTTAATAGGCAATCCATTATCGAGTGAACTAAAGGGAAAATTAACAGTGGAAGTCATTCCATATTTTTATAAGGTATGTATCTCCAGAGAGCTTAATTTCTCAATTAGTCATATTTTTGATCCGATCCATTGTTCGGACAGTATATTATTACGAAATTATAAGGAAAATGTATCTCTCATTTCCCGTTGGAATGAAACAAACAATGATAAACAATTTACGAAAGATGAAATAAAATATATCGCCTCTCATGCAACTGCCATTCTTAACTCCATCTGTAATGAAATCAACATTGTGCTTGTACTTTCTGGGACTACCGTTGAAAAAAATCTTATTTATAGGAAGTTAAAACAAAGCTTAGGGGAAAATGTAAATATAGATAGGATACCAAATTATAATATGAAATATGATTTTATTATTAGTAACTGCCAATTATCAGATACAAGGGCACCTGTCATTTATATTTCTTACATGTTGACTGCGAATGAAATTGATTCTATTAAAAATCGGATTTTTGATTTGGATTGAAGATAGACGTAGCCCCCTTGATAAACAAACATAGATTCAGCTTATTACTGGAATTCGCTTTGCGACGGATAAATTCCTATGCAAAGCGAGTAAAGGAGTAAGTATGGAACGAGAGGTGATAGGCAACGATCGGCACATTCATAAATCAATAGATTGCTTATTACTAGCAATAAAAGTATAATAATGGTAGAGATGTAATGAAAGGGGAATTGAGATTCTACATGTGGCAAATCTTGTAATGATTACGAAATGAAATGAATAGAATACTTGTCCTATAACTATCAAGGGTGAAGTATGTCTATTTATTGAAGATAATCATACAAGGGATGCATGGTGTGGAGTGATCGTTCCATTTACTAGGCGGATACCTGTGTGTATCGGCTTTTATTTGTGATGAGAGTAATACATCTCTATTTACACATATCATCGTGTCCCTATTTATTAGGGGGAATAGAAAATGACGAATGTACAAAATAAAGTTGCTCTTATAACAGGGGTAAGTAGTCCAAGAGGGATTGGCGCGGCTATATGCCGTGAATTGGCTTCTCAAGGTATCGATATTTTCTTTACGCATTGGCAGTCTGAGGCTAGTTGGCCAGAGACATTTCAAAAAGAGATGTTGGAATGCGGCGTTCGCTGTGACGGTTTAGAAATTGACCTATCAGATGCAAATGCTGCATTTACAATCATGGAGACTGTTTCAAAGCGGCTTGGTTCTCTGTCGATTTTAGTGAATAACGCAGCATATTCAACAAGTGATGGATATGCTGCGTTAGATGCTCATATACTTGATAACCATTATACAGTGAATATGAGAGCAACTTTTCTTCTTTGCGTGGAATTTGCTCGTCGTTATGAGAAATCGAATAGCGATGGCGGAAGAATTATTAATATGACATCCGGGCAAGAATTAGGACCGATGATTGGGGAATTAGCATACGCTGCAACGAAGGGAGCGATTACCGCTTTTACAAAGTCGTTATCGGCAGAGCTTGCTCCTTTAGGAATTACAGTTAACGCGGTAAACCCAGGACCAACGGATTCAACTTGGATGAATGATGAAATTAGAAAACACCTTTTGCCTAAATTTTTAATGGGCCGCATCGGTATGCCGGAAGATGCAGCACGCATCGTGGCATTTCTTGCGAGTGACGATGCGAAGTGGATTACGGGGCAAGTGATGAACTCAGAAGGTGGATTTTTGCGAAATTAAATGAAGTAGTAGTTGATTATATAATAAAAGAAACCTGTATCGTGAAATTACTGAGTAATTCTTGATACAGGTTTTCTTTTTATAAGTAGGTTGTTATAAGGTTCACTATTTGTTTACGAATAATAAAGGTGTTTTTAAAACTTCTTTATTTGATCAATTGGAATCTTTCATTATTATTATTATTATCATGGATTCTTCGTGATTTGAATTGCTGAAGCTCTATCATTCCAAAACGCATCCATATTAGCAGTTTTACCATACCACTCATAATGTCTAAACAAGACTCCTTGGCCATATCCTTGAGATGAAGTATGCTCCCATAGTGTCGTTGCATAGCTTGCAGAAGGTGACGCCGTACTTAAGGAGGAAATTCTGTCATTCCAGCTAGAAGATAAGTTTGTAAATCCACTGCTCCAATAAATATACTGTCCACCTTTATTGCTATGCTCATAGAAATCGGTACTTCCAGGACCGCTTCCTAGAGGCTTTATTACATTTTCATGTTGAGGCGGTGTTACATTTTTAAAGCTTTTCTTATCTTTTTCAATAAAAGCATCCAAGGCTTCTTTGCTCGTAAAACCGTAAGCTAACCAATCTCCCTTGTCATTCTGTTTAGGTAAAACTATAGTTACTTTTATGTCTTTGTTAGATTGGTTATTCACTTTGGCCAAAGTGCCCACATTCTGTTCATCTACAGATAAATACTCGAACGATTTAATCGTATAATCTTTTTCTGCACTTGCTGATATTGTTCCCAATCCTCCAGTTAATGCAAAACCAGCTGCTAATGCTCCTACTACTAACTTCTTGAACATACAACCATCTCCTCTTTGCTTGGATTTTTTTGGTACAACTAAAATGTATATTGTTTTTATAGTTTTGTAAATATTATGAATTTTTAGAAATAAAAAACAGAATATTTGTTGTTTTCTGTGTAATTTTTAGAAAAAATTACATTGAAGGCATTTTTTTATAACATTATAAAAGAAACCTGTATCGTGGAATTACTGAGTAATTCCGCGATACAGGTTTTTCTAGTAAGCTGTTTAATTTTCGATAAAATGTTCTTTCATGTAGCCTTCAATACTATTAATTGTTAGTATATCTTCAGATGATATATAAATCCAATTTATTTTTTTACATATAGATTGCTACTATGAAAAAAGGAACCTGCACTTGTTTGCTCTTTTTGGTTTTCCTGCCACATGCTATAAAAAAGCGGAAAATGTTTATAATTTTTCGCTTTTTTATTTTTTTTTACAATAATCTCTGTAATATAATATATAGATAAAACAAGAAAGGTGTGGTGTATTATAATGTTATTTTTCAGGAACCATAAAATTAGTACAAAATTGAATATATTAATGATTACGGCTAGTATTGCATGTATTCTCTTATCAATTATAGGATATAGAGGATTAATACATACAGGGACAGCTGCTAAAAGTATGTATGAAGACAGATTGCTTCCAATTTACTTGATAGAGTCTGTAGAATCTAATTTTCATTATAATAATAAAAACCTTGTAGAACTTATCGTCTCAAATAATGAAGATAGAACTAAACAAATACTATCTAAAATGGATAAAGTACGAAACGATAATAATCAATTACTAGAAAAATACGAGGCTAAAATCCATTCACAAGAAGAAAGACAATTATATGAAGATTTTCAAAAAAGCTACAATGAGTTGAATACAAAAATAGACAAAGCGAAAGACTTAGTAAAGAACAATAATCAAGCGGCTGCCTATGATTATTATGTAAGCGAAGTCGAGTCGACTAGGACAAAATCAAGTAAGAAAATTCAAGATCTCATTCAGTATAATGGTGATCAGGCAGAACAATTACAAAAAAACAATGCCAGCAGTGGGCAAACTATATTACTAATGTTTATTGTTATTTCAGTGGTATCGGTTGCAGTTATTATATTTATTGGATATATTATTAAATCTGCTATTCAACGTCCAATTACTTTATTGCAACAGGATATGAAAGAAGTAGCAAACGGAAATTTAGTCACACGTACTTCTTATCAAGCAAATGATGAATTAGGAAATATCGTTACTTCCTTTAATCATATGTTAGATAACTTGCAACAACTAATGGAAAAAATAAAGGTAACAGCACAAGAGGTTACTACCTCAACTGAAAGCATGTTGAAAAATACAAACCAAGCATCTCAAATCTCTAATGAAGCTATGCAAATAATTCATGAAGTGAACAAACAAATATTAGGACAAGTTACGAGTATTCAAGAAAGTTCAATCGCAATGAATGACGTAGCAGACGGAGTTCAAACAGTAGCTGAATCTGCATCAACCGTTGCGGAAGTATCTGTTGCTACAACAAATCGTATCGACAGTGGAAGTAAAGTAATCAAACAATCTATTACGCAAATGAATAATGTTCATAAAGTTGTTGAAGAAACATCTACAGTGATCGAACGTCTAGTTATGCGTACGCAAGAGATCGATAAAGCATTAAATGCCATTACAAATATAGCAGACCAAACAAATCTGCTTGCCTTAAATGCAGCAATTGAGGCAGCACGCGCAGGGGACAATGGAAAAGGGTTTGCAGTTGTTGCAGCTGAAGTGAGAGACTTAGCTGAACAATCTAAGCGATCTGCAAATGAAATTAATAATTTAATTAAATCCATCCAGCAAGACACGAAAGATACCGTTCGAATTATGAAAAAAGGGCAAGAAGAAGCAAAACAAGGAAGCAATGCTGCTAATGAAGCAGACCAAGCATTTTCAACAATCATGACAGACGTTCATAAGATAGCACAGCAAATTCAAGAAGTATCAGCTACAACAGAAGAAATGGCTGCTGGGACAGAAGAAATTAACGCTTCATTATCAGCAGTATCCGAAACTTCTACAAAAGTAGAAAACGATACGAATGTGACTGTACAAGCAATTCAAACACAGGCATCATCCATTACTGAAATAACGAATCAATCTATGCAAGTTAAGAAACAAATTGAAGATTTAGAAGGATTGCTTTCGCAATTTAAAATTAAAGAATAACTTATACAAGTTTAAAAATTAACCTAAAAGCCCCCTTCTTTTTAGGGGAGCGAAAGCATCTGGCCACGCATAGCGAGGTTTTAAACCAAAGAAGATAATCCCCTATATACAATAGGGAGTTATCTTCTTTTTCTTTTTCAGTATCCTCAGCGAGTTCAGGTCACTTTTCATTCTGCATAACAGCAACCTACGAGGGGGAATATACTTTAAACAAACGTTTGATTAAAAAAAGAGAACCTATCAATTGATGGATTCTCCTCTTTAAAACGATTAAGCAGTTTACTTCTTAGCCAACTTTCTCTCATGACCAAATTGAACCATGAATAAGAATACAGTAGATAAAATACCACCTGCTATTAATAGCATGAAACAGCCGTCCCAACCAGAGCGATCAACGATAACACCAATCACTGCGCTTGCAACAAAACTTCCGCCTAAATAACCGAACAAGCCGCACATACCAACTGTTGTACCTACTGCGAATTTTGGTACTAATTCCATTGCACTTAAACCGATTAAAAATTGTGGTACGTAAATTAAGCAACCAATAATCGAAACAGCCGCACTTACAACAAGTATGTTCGTTGCTTGCCAGTATACGATCGTTCCAATAACAACACCAGCCATACTAAACACACATAGCGGCATACGTTTTCCTTTAAATAACTTATCACTTAACACACCTACGATTAATGAACTTGGAATTGCCATTACTTCGAAAATAGAGAACGCTGCATGCGCTTCTGTTTTTGTAAATCCTTTAACCGTCGTTAAATAGATTGGTACCCAGTTAATAATGCCGAAACGAATTAAATATACAAATGCGTTCGCAATACATAAATACCAAATAAATTTGTTTTTCACTACATATTTCATCAAAATTTCTTTTGGTGACATTTTGTCGGCATTGTCTGCCTTCTCAAGATTTTCATAATCATTGCGATATTCATCAATTGGTGGAAGACCGACAGATTCTGGTGTATCTTTCGCATTGATCCACATAAGAACTGAAATGACCATCGCAATGATCGCTGGGAAGATAAACACAGCGGATTGCCAATGACTTTCACCGAAAATACCAATACCAATTCCAACAAGTGGTGCTACAAGCGTCGCACCAACATTATGTGAGATATTCCAAAGTCCTGTTTTTGTACCGCGCTCTTTCTTCGAGAACCACTTCGTCATTACCGTACTACAAGGAGGAGCTCCCATACCTTGGAAAATATTGTTGAATATTAATAATGTTAAAATCATGCCAAATGAAGACGCAAAACCAAGACAAATATTTACAATTGCTGATATGAATAAACCAACCGCAATAAAGCGCTGCGCATACGCTTTATCTGATAAATTTCCCATGAAGAACTTACTTAGTCCATATACAATCGCTGTAACGGAACCTAATAAACCATATTCCGTTGTAGTAAAACCAAATTCTTTTATTAAGTACGTACTAGATAACGTAAAGTTACTACGAACTAAATAATACGCTGCATATCCAACCGAAATTCCAAGTAACACACGAATACGTAGTATTGTGTATAATTTGTCAATCATATTCGCTGGCAAACGCTCAATTACTGGTGCAGGCTTAAGCCATTTAAACATATTATCTCTTCTCCTTTTTTCACTTTTGAGAGAGACGTTGTCTACTCCATAACTCGATGATTCCACTATCTGATACTGACCGATTCGTTCTTCCAACCGGCTGACTTTGCACTTCTTGCTGCCGCTCTGTAAGCATCGTTGGTACGCCAAACGAAACCCTTTCTAAAATATGCCCCGCTTCTTCTGATAAACAATAATCAATAAATAAATCCGCTATAATACCACTCGGTGCATGTTGTATTTTAGAAATCGCATTAACAGATAACCCTGTTTGCTTCGGTACCTTACTTACAATTGGAAAGCCTTGCTTTTGCAGCATACGCTGGTCTCCTAAGAAATTAATGCCGATGATCGCTTCACCGCTCGCAACATATTCCGCGGGCATATAACCATTAACCGTTACCTTTGCAACTTGTTTGGCAAGCCCGAGCACAAATTTGTCCGCTTCTTCTTCTCCAAACGTATCCAGTAATGATTGAAACAACGTATACGCTGTTCCTGATACATTCGGGTCAGGCATGACGATCTTCCCCGTATAAGCAGGATGTAATAAATCTTTCCACTCCGTGGGATACGAAAGTCCAAGCGGTTCTATTTCCTGTTTCCATCGCTCTTTATTAATAGCGATTGCCAGCTGCTCTACTTCATAGCCATACCAATAGTCATCTTGATCCTTTAAAGCTTTTGAAATGTTCTTGGCATGCTGACTTGTGACAGGAACCGAAATGTTCTTTCGCTTCATCGTTTGATGGGCATCAACTGTGCCCCCAATAATAACATCTGCTTTTGGATTATCAGCTTCCGCTTCTACTCTTCTTAACATCTCTTCTGTAGAAAGACGGATAAATTCATACGTACACCCGCGCGGCTTGCAAAAAGACGATAACAATGCCTCGCCAACCTCTTCACGCGCTGCTACATAAGCAACGAGATGACGGTCTTTTAAAATCGGAAGACCGCTTTTATCATATTTAATAGTGGTAGTATCTCGAGAGCAACTAGACATCGCTCCTCCAATGACTAGCAAAAGGAAGAAAAAGGCTATCTTTTTCATGAATGATTCTCCTTTACAAATAACGATGCTAGAGAGCCTTTCATATACATCACATTTCCATTATTGTCGCCGAGATATTGGACAACAAAATAATCTCTATATACAGAAATCGTCAGAATATCCTCACGGTTATTCTTTATTTGTTTTCCATTTTGATAGGCGGTTATATAAGCAATTGGATTTTTCTGCGCATACAGCAAATTTTGAATTTCTGCATAATCCGTAATTTGTTTCGCTTGCCGGATTCGCGTAAGTATTGGATCCAAATCAGCAGCATGCACATCCTCACCTTGCCGCACAACCACTTCCTTTGCATTCGCAAAGAAATCACTAATTCTCTCAGGCGTATAATATAAACTTAACAAATACGTTTGAAACGCGGAGATCATAGGATCTGTACCAGTTTGTCCGTATACATCTTCCTCATACTGAAACAAATCACCTACTGCGAACGTACGCTTATGTCCGTTCAAATACGTTATTTCTCCAGTAAATACTTTCTCTCCGGCATCTGCATGATTCTTTTCCATGCCAATTCGATCAAAAAATGAGATAATCGCATGCAGACGAACTTCGTCTGTGACAACGACCTCTCCCCACTTTTCGTACTTTACTCTTACTTCAGTAGGAACAGATTCATTTGCCCCTTTTAAAACAGCTTGCTTGTCATCTACGATTGTGACGCGGTTGTATAGATGTTCTTCAATGAAGTAAAACAAAAGGACAAAACACGTCATACAACAGACAAACAAGAGAACTTGAAATGATAGCCTTTTCATTTCTGCTTACCTCCAAGATAAAAAAACGTTGTTTCGAAAATACCGCATAAATGTTTCATAAATGTATCATTTAACCGCTTTCAAGTGTTTTATATCTTCCATATACCGCGGTAACAGAAATGTGATATACACCATCGTTCCCATATTCTCACTGCTTTCAATTCGCATACTCCCTCCTTGCTTACTCATAATCTCCTTACAAATAAACAAACCGTATCCGTTCCCGTAACTAGAAGATAACACCTTCCCATGAGAAGAACGATTCCATTCAGCAAGTACCTCTTCATCCATTCCAATTCCATCATCATAAATAAGCACCTTTGCTTCTTGTTCATTAATAACGGTACTTATTCTTAACTGCGAAGCATCGCTATATTTAATCGTATTATCAAATGCATTTAAGAAAATCTGCTTCGTCTTATCAAAATCGGCCACAACATATGTAGAATATAATTCATTCACAACCTTGATCTCATATTGCTGCAAGCGCGGCTTTACAATCGAAACAGCTTCATCCACCAACTCCTTTATATCCACAATCGTCGGTGAAACTTCAAACGTACTCGTTCCATACTTCGAAGATTGCAATAACTCCTCCACTAAAGAGAGTAATCGTTGACTCTCTACCGCAATATAATGAAGACTTTCCTTCACATCTCGCTCATATTGCAGTTTTGGAATTAAATCAACATAACCAATAATGGCAGTAAGCGGTGTTTTCAACTCATGCGTAATCCGGTCTAAGAAATCCTTCTGCTTCTCCTTCTCTTCTCTGAGTTGCGTCATATGCAGCTCAATTGCATCGGCCATCGCATTAAAAGAAGCTGACAACTGCGCAATTTCCACATACTCTGTTAGCTCAATTTTGCTTTTATAATCACCATTGGCAAGACGTTTTGCCATTTGTCTTAATTGATCAATCGGCTTATGAAGTGACCTCGCCAAACGAATCGCAAAGAAAATGCCCGTTGCCACTAAACAAATCGATGTCACGACAAATGTCCAGCTCACATTCATCAATACTTCCTTCTCATCACGCAGTTCATCTACAAACCGAATTGCCCCAATCACTTCATTTCCGTAATAAACAGGGCTTGAAAACAATAACAACGGAGCTGGATCACCATTTTCAACAACATAAGCCTTCTTCCCTTGGAGTGAACGCTCAATATCGACATTCCGATACAGAAGTGCTCCCTTTTGCGTATCCGCCACAACTTCTCCGTTCCTCCCAATCATCTGAACACGGACGTCCATCCGCTTTGCTAAATAAGAAGCAATCAATAACGAATTGGGCCCAAGCGTCTCCACTTCTGCTTCCTTCTCTAAATAATTCATCGTATAGATTTGGGCTTCCACACTTAACTTCTCAAGCGAACTTGCCGCATTCCGATACATACTCTTTTCAAGTGAAATATAAATCACCATATAAAGAAGAAACAAAATGGGAATCAATAATCCTACTATACCAAGCACCATATTTCGTTTTAACGACATCCAATCACCTTTAACAATCTAACTTATAGCCAACGCCATAAATTGTTTTAATACTCTCTCCGCTACTCTCAAGCTTCTTCCGCAGACGCTGCACCATAATATCAACCGCTCTCGTATTGCCGATATATTCAAAACCCCATACTTTCTCTAAGAGCTCATCTCTCATAAAGACACGCTGAGGATTCATCACAAACAACTGACATAAATTAAACTCGCGGTACGTCAAATGAATTTCTACTCCATTCACATGCAGCTTTCGTTCCTTTGGACAAATGACAAACTCCCCGGTCTGAATCACTTCATGATGAATCGTTTCCCTCTTCTGCACACGCCGCGTCATATTTTTCACACGCAACAGCAGCTCCGCATAATGAAAAGGCTTCGTCACATAATCATCAGCGCCGAGCTGCAGACCGAGCAACTTATCATTCATCTGACTCTTCGCCGTTAACATTAACACGGGAATATCACGATCCTTCTCGCGAAACAGCCGAAGAAGTTCATAACCATCTATATCAGGAAGCATCACATCTAAAATCAATACATCCGGCTTCTCTTCCCATCTTTGCAGCGCCTCATTTCCATTCGCCGCTGTAAGTACTTCATAGCCTTCCATCTCTAACTGCATCCGAATTAAATTACAAATGCTAGCTTCATCATCAACTACAAGTATTTTCATGGAGTTCCTCCTTTCAGAGCTATATAAATCCCAATTAAAAAACGTCATAAAACCATTCTTTTTCGGTGGGCGAGAGCATCTAGCCATGCATAGAAGCGGTCAGGGCCCTTTCCTGCCACATGCTCTGTTTTAAAACAAAGGGAGAAAGCGAGTAGCGGTCATGTTGTTTTCTGCATAGCCGCGGCTTATATGTCAAAAAATTAAAATGGATTTATATATATGACGACATAAAAACCTCTTTCTTTTTAGGGGGGACGAGAGCATCTGGCCGCGCGTAGAAGCGGTCAGGGCCTTTTCCTGCCACGTGCATAGTTTAAAGCAAAGGGAAAAAGCGAGTGCAGGCTCCATTCTTTCCCCATAGCCGCAATCTATATCCCGAAAAATTGAAATGAAATGAATTCATATATATATACAAATTGAAAAACCCTTTTCTTTCCACATGCAGGGTTTAACAGAAACTTATTTGTGATTTATATAGTATAACAAACATCAGAAACGAAAATAGAGGGAATTATCGACTATATATTGACGACAATTCCCTCTATTATATTCCCTAATCATTCTGCTAAACTATCATTATTTTGCAACGAAATAATTCGTCAAATACTGCGCCCAAAGCTCATGACCTTTCGCACTTGGGAAACCGAACTCATCTTGTAAATATGGTAAGATACTCTTCGTCGTTGGATCTGGCCATACTTCCCAATGATTAATATATGTATAACCGTTTTGCTCAGCAAGCTGCTTCAAAGCAGCAATCGCTTTCGGATAATTCTTTGCATTATACACTGGGTTTGGCGGTTGAATCATAATTACCGCATCCTTTGCACCTGCTTGTAATGATTTTACAAACTTTTGCGTATTTGCTACAGAATTACCGTTACCCGATTTACTATTATCTGTAACAAACGGCGGTTCAAATAAAATCACATCTGGCTTTGCATCTGCAATCTCTTTATCACGATTCTTCGCAATTAAATCATCTGTACTTTCATCTTTAAACTCTTTTACAGTAACATTCCAAAGCGATTCACCATAAGCCTGCTTCAAATTAGCAGTCAACTTTGCTGGCCAAGCATCAGCCGCTGAAGCTTGATCCCCAACAATCACAAGATTCACAGCCTTCTTATCAGCTGCTGCTTTTTTCAACTTTTCCTTTACCGCATCAGGTAAATTCTTTGCATATGCTTCATTAAAAGATCCCTTTGATTCCGGCTTTTTCTCTTCTGTCTTTGCACTTTGCTTTTGTGTACTTACTTCTTCCACTTTCGTCTCTTGCTTTGTCTCCCCCGCTTGCTGCGTTGCATTGGCAACTTTCTTATTCCAATACAACTTACCGCTCACAACAGAAGCAACAAACAACACAAAAACAAAGAGCACAAGTAATGCTTTTTTATTCATTCGTTCACCTCATCTGTTCTTCTCATACTACATATATATTAGTATAAAAGCATGTAAAAATAAACCCAACTACTGTAAGAGTAGTTGGGTTTGTGGAAAATTATTTCTTAGGTAACTCAAGATGCTCTCTTAATTTATTCGATAAATCTTTACGAGTTTGATCTGTTACAAAGTAGTACCAAATGCCATCTTCAGCCTTATGACCATTACCAGGAATTTGAATTTCTTCACTGTTTTTCATACAATCTTTATAATTCTTTTGAATATCAAACATTTGATCTTGCGTTAAGCTTGTCTTTACATTCTTTTGAATCGCTTGTAATACATCGCCGTAGTTCGCAAGTGAAGAAACATTTGCTCCTTTTTTAATTACAGCTTGAATGACTTGACGTTGACGCATTTGACGCCCGAAATCACCACGAGGATCTTCATAACGCATACGAGTATATTTTAAAGCTGTTTCACCATTTAAATGAATATTACCTTTTTCAAAATGTGTACCGTCTGATTTAAAATCTAAATCATTATAAACATCTACACCACCAACTGCATCTACAATATCCTTAAATCCAGCCATATTCACTTCAATATAATGGTCAACGGGAACATCAAGGAAGTTTTCTACTGTTTTCACAGACATGTTAATTCCGCCAAATGCATAAGCATGATTGATTTTGTCTTTCTTCCCTTTACCGATAATTTCTGTATACGAATCACGTGGAATACTTGTGATTTTCATTGATTTTGTTTTTGGATTTAAAGTAAATAACATTAAAGAATCGGAACGGCCAGTTTCATCTTTTCGTTGATCGCTACCCATTAATAAAATAGAAATGGGCTTTTGATCTGCGACATCTACTTTTTGTTCTCTCTTATCAGATTTATCGCGGTCTAACGGTTTATGGACTGCATCTAACGTATTTGATACATTAGAATAAATATGATACGCATAAGCTCCTCCAACAACTACTAATACGCCGAAAATACCTAGAATCCAAAATAAAATTTTCTTTTTCATATCTCATACCTTCTCCATCTACATTTATAGATATCATAATAAAAATCCACACTATCTTATTATATTACATCCAAGAGTATTATAAATAGAAGAAATTTTAACAAAATAAATTTTACATTCTATGCATGAGATACAATTGTAATTACATGTCCCTTTATAATAAAGTTCCCCATGTTAGAAGGTAAAATAAAATGATCCCCTTTTTTAATAAAAAATTCACCATCATCTGTTATTAATATGGCTTCACCCTCTATAACGCTCACTAATTGAAAATCTTTATTTTGTTGGAATGAAGCTTTTTTTTGAACCTCCCACTTATACACAGAAAAATACTCCCCTTGCACATAAGTCGTAATAATCGCTCCGTTTTCTTTCATGATTTGTGGAGTTACAAAATAATCTTGGTGCGGAATACCAATAACTTCAATAGCCTTCTCTAAATGCAGCGCTCGTTTTTCTCCATTTGTATCAATACGATCATAATCATACACCCGATATGTTGTATCTGAACTTTGCTGTGTCTCTAGTACAAGCGTTCCTTCACAAAGTGCATGGACAGTTCCGCTTGGTACATAAAAGAAATCTCCAGGGCAAATGGGAACTTTACGTAATAACTCATCCCATTTTCCTTCTTCAACCATTTGTTCAAACTCTATCTTTGTGTAAGCATGATGCCCATATACTAATTGCGCACCTTCCTTACAATCAATAATATACCAACACTCTGTTTTTCCTAGTCCGCCGCCTTCATATTTGTAAGAAAATTCATCATTTGGATGTACTTGAACAGATAAATCTCTATTTGCATCCAATATTTTTGTTAACAATGGGAATTTTTCAGATGGATGTTCTCCAAACAAATAACGCTTTTGCCTCCACAACTGTTCAAGCGTTATCCCTTTATATATCCCATCCCTCACAACACTTAAACCATTCGAATGAGCTGAAATCCCCCAACATTCTCCAATTGATTCGGAAGATAATTCATAATTAAATTGTTCTAATGATTTTCCTCCCCAGATTCGTTCTTGAAGAACAGGTTGTAAAAACAACGGTGATTTCATCCTTACATAATACCTTCTTTCTGAATAAAGTTTACGACACTTTTATTTATTATTTCAAGTATATGAGAGACAATAGTAGAGACCTCATTTCCATATAACACTTTTTTCACATTTACATATTCACTAGGATTTATACTATAAAGCTCTTCCCATGTAATAAGGTCGCATAACTGATTGTTTTTCAAAAAACGAATCGTATTTTGGTCTTCATTCATTCCTTTTCGATCTATAATTACTAAAGGTTTTCCATAAACAACAGCTTCGCTTACCGTTCCCCAACCTGCTTTAGAAACAACACAGTCAGCAACCGCAACATAGTTTTGTGATTCTGTATAATCATCAGGGATTTTATGCACATTCGGATGTTTGACATCCATATTGCTCGAAATAATAAATACAAATTCTTTATAATCCCACAAAGATAATTCTGTTATATCACCTATATCAATCTTCATTCCAAGTGGAATAAAGATTATTTTTTTTGTTCCACTTGGATTTAGCTCCTTTTGGATTCTATTAACTTCTAATGCGTTTATCCTTCTACTATAAAAATTAAAAGAAAAGGTCTCTTCCTTCGCCCAATACTTCTCCTTATTTCCAGCTAATGAATAAAAATAATCCATCTTCTCGTACATATAGTGAAATATTTGTAGCAAGTCTTGGGAAAGAATATTTTCATAAGCTGTATACCATGTGAAATTAGAAATACCAATAGATGGAACAGCTAGTTTCTCAGCTATTTCAAAAGCAATCGGTGAAATATCAGAGACGATACACTCAATTTGAAAAGAACTAAGGAAAGCTACTTCATTTTCGATCTTCTCTGGTAATCCTGTACAAAATTCCTTACATACTTTTTGCAGTGTCTCGCCATCTAATTCTAGAGAATGTTCTTTTAAAATATACCCAACATCTGTTTCAACATCATGAAAAATCACTCTACCTGCATACTCTTTTAACGACTCTCGAATAAAATCCAAAGCAAATGAATGACATACAATAATTTGTATATCTTTTCTTACGCTTAACATTTCCCGTATTAAAGCAATACATCTAGTTGCATGCCCAAATCCATATTCTGAAATATAAATAACAAATGTTTTCATTATTTTCCCTCAAAAGAAAAACCGCTAGTATACTCCTAGCGGTTACATAATAACCTGCGCTTGTGATTGGTAATAATGTGTTAAAATGTCATCCCATTTTGTATAAAGACGAATAAAATCAGTATTTACTACCTCTTTCCCTGTTTGTACTTCAATAAACTCTAGCTCATTAATTGCACGAATAGCGTGTTTTTTACCTGCAGGAATATGAACAATATCCCCAGCTTTTACACGTCGAATGTTATCGTCTAAGATAAGCTCACCTTCACCACGAATAATCGTCCATACCTCATTGCGTAAATTGTGATAATGGTAAGTAGAATTTTTATTTTCTTGAATACAAATTCGCTTTGTTACCATTTCTTCATTCTCATATTTTGCATAATCTAACACTTTAGACCACCCCCATACACGCTCTTCATACATAGGTGGTTGATCGAAAGAGCTAATTAGGTCTTTAATCTTTGGGCTAGATGCTTTATCGGCTACAAGGACACCATCAGGACTCGCTGCAACAACGATATCAGAAAGACCAACCACAGTAATCGGTACTTCTAACTCATTGACTACGTGTGTATTTTGAGAATCCTCACTAATTATACCTTTCCCAATTTGAGTAGTAGCCATCTCTTCTGTCAATGTATTCCATGTCCCCAAGTCTTTCCAATACCCACTGTATGGCAAGGCAATGATATGATTTGCTTTTTCAACTACCTCATAATCAAAGCTGATTTTTGGTAATTGATCGTACTGCTTAGAAAGGACCTGGTAAAAAACAGGGAGATTCTTTTCTTCTAAAATATTAATTAAATAACGTAATCTGAAGGCAAACACACCACAGTTCCATAATGCTTTTTGTTCAATTAACGTTACTGCTTTTTCTTCACTTGGTTTCTCAGTAAAACGCGCTACATTAAAATATTCTTGTGGATTATTTTCTTGTGTTGGCACAATATAACCGTATTTCGAAGATGGATATGTTGGTTCAACCCCCATAAGAGCTAAGTCAGCATTAGAATTTTGTAAAGCAGTGTCTAAATCTTTTACTCTTTCAAAAAAACTATCTTCTACATAAGGGTCCACTGGCAATACAATAACCGTTTCATCTAGATCCATTTTTTGTTCAGAGAATAAAAAAGAACCAGCAAGTGCAATTGCCGGAAATGTATCCCTTCTCTCTGGTTCTACAATTAGCGGTACACCTGTACCTAATTGATTGTAGATCATTTCCGTTTGCATTCTTGATGTCGCAATAACAGCAGAATCGCTTAAAGCAACTGATTCCAGTTGCCCCCATACACGTTGCACCATTGATTGATATGAGCCTTCTTCATTTTCTAAAACTTTTAGAAATTGTTTTGAACGAGTATCATTCGAAAGTGGCCAAAGACGTTTACCTGAGCCACCTGATAATAAGACAAGTTTCACTAGTCCGTCCCTCCTTCTCCTAGTTCAAATAAAAAAGAACCTTCTTCCAAGTAACTATACATAAAAAACTAATTATCCATAATATGCAGTAAACATATTTAAGATTTCCAGTATATAAATTCAAAATTATCTCACTGTTCCATTATCCGTTTTAATAATTTCCTATACTTATTAATAGAGATTTCTCTCTTTAAGTTCTCTTCTAAATACCCTCTTCCATTTAACCCAATTTTAACCAAATCAATCTTATCCATTTTATATAAATTATCAATAACTTTGATAATTTCAGGATAATTTTGCGGCTCGACTACAAATCCAGAATTACTTTTATCAATAAGCATTTGTGCTTCGCTCTCTTGTTCTAAAACACCAAGAATAGGTTTACCAGCAGCCATGACTCCATAAATCTTACTCGGAACAGATACACCTTTAATTCCTTTTTGATTGACAACCAGATGAACATCTGCAGCATTAAGAGAATATTTAATAAACTCTTTCGGTTGATATGGTAAAAAGAATACATTAGGAATTTTATTATTTTGAATAAATTCCTCCATATGTTTCTTTACTGCACCTTCACCAATAAACACAAAAGCAATATCCTTATATTCTTTAAAGTGTTCAGTCACTTTAACGATATTTTCCAGATCGTAGTATAGACCTATATTACCGGAATACATAATAATAAACTTATCCTTCAAGTTATTATCTTCCAAGAATTGTTTGATATTTCGATCGGACTTATCAAGAGGAACAACTTCTTGTTCATTTGTCCAGTTATTAATAACTGCATAATCCGGTACTTTCTTTCCAACAAACCTTTGTTTTAAAGTTTCACTCATGTCATTTCCAACTACAATGACGCAATCAGCAAAACTACAGTTTAACATGTCTATCTTTTTAGCAATCTTAAATATAGATTGTTTATTCGTATAACTTACTGCAGCTGCTTGTTCAGGGTTAAAATCTTGAACATTATAAACATGCTTTGTTCTCTTTAAAAATTTCCCGATTGTACCAATCAAACCTCCTAAAACTGGTGGTTGTGAAATTGTATAAATAAGATCCACACCTTTTTCTCTAAGAAGTGCAATATTAGCTAAAACAAAATAAGAGAATATATATTTCATTCGGCTCAATTTAGAAGTTTTATCAACTTCAGGTAAACGGATTCGAATGATTTTCATATTCTCTAAACAATCTTCTTCAAATAGTTTTCTTGTACTAATTTTTTCACCTGCATAGTTAGGTTGAGCAGCAATAACAGTTATATTAAAATCATTTTGCAAGTCTAAACAGAGCTCAGTCATTAATTGGCCAGTAGAGGCAAAATCAGGATAAAAATAATTAATTACAAAAGCAATTTTTTTCTTTTTCACAGTAACTCCTCTTCCTCAAACCGTTTCTTTATAAACTTAGCTGGAAATCCAGCATGTATTTCATTTGCAGGTATATCTTTTAAAACCGTACTTCTTGCTGCCACTACCCCCATTTTATGGATTGTTATACCTGGATAAACAAACACATCACTTGCCACCCATGCACCATCTTGAATATGAATTGGTTTTGTAATCAAACCAAAATAAGGATCTTTAGCATTATGACTGCCTGTACATAAATATACCTCTTGTGAAATAACACAATTTGTTCCTATATGAATTTCATCTAAACTATAAAATTGAACATTATCTCCTATCCAAGAATAATCATTAATAGATACTTTCCAAGGATAAGTAAATTTAGCAGAACTACGAACTCTAACACCTTTGCCAATCTTTGCACCAAATAAACGCAATAAAAAATTCCGCCATCCATACATATTGTGTAATGAAAAACGAAAAATAGTTCCTTGTACAAGCCACCACAAAAGAACTGTAACACTATTTCTTCCTCTAGAATACCACTCTTGATTATACTTAGATAAATCTATTATATTCTTCATAACATTACACCCTAATTCATTAATGATTCATATACTTGAACAGTTCTAGTTACATATTTTTCTTGGGTAAATTCTTTTTCTAAAGTTGTTTTTCCATTTCGCCCTAACTCTTTAAAATCTTTTGAAAAAACATCTAAAATTCCTATTGCTAATTTTTCACTATCCTCTGATGGAACTATTACACCTGTATTGCTACGTACCATTTCAGGAACCCCACCAACATCTGTAGCTACAACAGGCAATCCTTTACTCATAGCTTCTAAAATTACAGTAGGAAAAATGTCATAAACTGAAGGCAAAACAAATAAATCTGATTGTGCCAAAATTTCAGGCACATCCCTTCTTAACCCTAAAAAGTGCACTACACTACTCATATTTGCTTCTTCTACTTTTTCCATTAAAGATTCCTTATAAGCGATTTCACGATCAAAGGCTACATCCCCAACTATAATAAATTTGATATCATTATCCACATTTTGTATTTTTTCCGCTGCTTCAATTAAATATTCAATACCCTTCATCGGTGAAAGGCGCGCCACAGTAACTACTATCTTATCTTCTTTACTTAATCCTAACTCTCTTCTTAAATTATAATTTTCATTTTGGGCTTTTTCCTTAACTTTGATTCCGTTGTAAATTTTTATAGTTTTATCTGATTTATATAATCCCCACTCCAACATAGTTTTACTACGATCACACAAAACTATAACTTTATCATTAAATAGATGATTAAGATACCCCACAAATTTATAAGCCAGTAAAGGCCTCCTTGGCAATTCATGAATCGTTTGCACTGTAGGTATATCCAACATCTTCCCCACGATGTTCCCACCTATAAGTTCCATTTTATGAGAATGTATAATGTCAATACTGTATTTTTTTACTAATTTTTTCAATCTAGTAATAGAAACAAATAATTTCATGAAATTTTTGAAATAATAATCCCAACTAGTAGGTTTTCCAAAAACCGCTAAAGTCTCAAAAATTACTTTAGCACCTAATTCTTCATATTTTTCTACATATGGGCTATATTCAGGAAGAACCACATAAGGTGCAAATCTCTCTTTATCTAGACCTTCCACTAATTGCAATAGTACTGTATCAACCCCTCCAACATGACTAGCGTAAGGTTGAATATATAATATATTTTTCTTCATTGTTAGTAACCTCTAATTTCTTGAGTGTTTTTATCAATTTTAAATTCATTTCTTAAATGAGATTTATGATTAATATTCTCAATTCCACATGCTAATATCGGAACCAAGATCACAGTTAATCTAGGAGCTGCTAAAAATGTAAATCCAATCCCTACAAATCCAATACAAACAATAAGGAACTGTAATTGTCTATCTCTTTTATAGCCAATAACGCTAAACAATAATAGTGCAAATATAGCTATCAAACCAATAAAACCACTTTGAAAAAGAACTACTAAATATTGAGAATCTCCAATAAAAATTCCCGTTGATGATGATCCATTCCCAAAAAAGAGATGTAAAATATCTACTGTTCTAAGAAATTCTAATATAGGAGCCAACATACCCGATTGGCTATCAAACCTCGTACCTAATAGCCCTTCTATAGAAAATGCACTTAACATATTCTCTTTTATAGGATTATAAGCACCATCATATAAACTATTAATAAATAACAATACAGGAATAACTAACAAAACCCCTGTAAATATTGAAAGAAACGGTTTAATAGGTATTGCTTTAATTAAAAGCATCCATATTATATAAATAATAAATAAAAGTAGGAATGTTTTAGTTAATGAAAGAAACCCTATAAAAATTCCTAGTAACATAAATAAACTGTTAGATTTTTTAGTTTCCTGACCTTTCTTAGGAGTATTGAAAATGAGTGAAATAAACGCATAAATTGCCAGAGAAGTTGGATGTTCAAATGGTCCTAATCCCCTCTGAATATTACCAATAGCCTTATATAAATCCACTATTCTCCAAGAAGTATTGTAATATTTGTAAGTTATATCTAACATAGAACCTATATTTAACATCTGCATCACAGTAAATAACAATACAATAGGCAAACTTATTTTAAAAAATAATGTCATGGTTTCTCTAATATCCCTAATCAAAGAGATTGCTATAATAGCCCAAATCAGTAATAGTACTTTATCACCCACAGAAAAAAGACTGGCCTGATTATAAAAAGATGTATTAGATTCGAAAAAAATTAAAATTAAATCTAACAATAAAATAAAACCAAAAAATATTGAACTTAACCCCAACCTAAATTTGTTAAATATTAAACAATATAAAATACCTATAATACCAATTATAAGTTCCCCAGCAAATTGTAATTTAAAAGGAATAGGTATCATAATAGCTACGGTCAATAATATCGCCATCATAAGACTTTCGTTTTTCACTTTTTTCATTAAATATCCTTTCTCATCAGACCTTTTCATAACTTTGGTATTCAACTAATACAAAAGTTATCCTCCATTGCTCTTTAGATTCTTATTCAGATAAATATAATTTCTGATGCTGTTGTATAAATTCACTTAGAGTATATTTACTAGGTAATGGATTTTCACTATGAGATAAGTATTCTTTACGATCTTCGTATTTATCTATAAATTCTTTTATTGCATATGCTAATTCATCCGTATTTTCTGGTGCAACTATTTTATAATCTGTACCACTTTCGGAAAGAACGGATTTATTACTTCCCACATCAGTAGCAATAATTGGGATTCCTATAGATATAGCTTCCAGTAGCGATACACTTAAACCTTCCCATAATGATGGCATTACATATAAATCACAAGCTCGTAAAATTTCTGGTATTTCTTGACGATTTCCTAATAAGAAAACATTACTTGACAGTTTTAATTCTTGTACTAAGTCCTGTATCTCTTTTTTCAATTCGCCGTCACCAATTATAAACAAGTTAATCTCATAAATTTTCTTTAATTGCTCTATAGCTTGTATTGCATATACATGTCCTTTTTGAGTAGTTAGTCTTCCAATTGAAACTATATTAATTCCATTTCTTCTATCTCTAAGCGTTTTTTGTATTAAATCCGATCTTTTTCCATGAACAGAGAATACTTCTGTATTTACTCCATTATAAATAAGTTGCATATCTCTCTTTGGTAATTTCAATATTCTCCTAGCTACCTGTTCTACTTCATGAGAAATCGCTATTGTTTTGTCATATCTATTTTTAATCAGCTTCATAAGGAAAATATTATTAAGAACTGTATTATGTAAAGTCTGTACATATTTACATTTTGTATAAAAATAAGAGGCTAAACCAACATAAATACTACAATGTTCTAAATGCGCATGAACCACATCCGGTTTGATTTTCTTAAGTACTTTAACAATTTGGAATACTGTCCAAATCTTATTTGTCCCCTTACGCTTTCTTAAAAATTCTACAACTACTCCATTTTTTTGAAGGGTTTGGAGCATTTCCGAATTGTTATCTGATTCATCCCCTTCTATTACTAAAACCGTCACATCAAATAATTCTTTGTTTAATTTTTCAGCCAAATTAACTACTAAGTGTTCGGCTCCACCATGCGTTAACTTCTTTATTACTTGTACCACTTTAGTCTTATTCATTTAACCCCATCCTGTTTTACTTATTGTAGAGTAGAAAACTGCACAGAAAAAGATGGTTTGCCCATCTCTTTTTTGTTACAACTTCTCCTCATCAAACCGTAGTGAGATTCTCTCATACAGCTTTCCAGCGTTCTTCTTTCTTGGGATATCTGTTTATTCTAGTCTCAAAGATATAAAGTTCTCGGAATTTTTCTAGCTTTTATATCATTGTAGTTAACTAGCTTCCCAATATTAACTCACGCTTATCTTCTTCCAACTTATAAACAAAGTAGAGCTCCTTCTTTACTTCATTGCTATGAACTAAAGTGAATTTGCAAATTGTTTCTTCCAAGAATTTATGTCTTCCGTCGGTAAATGAATTTGGGTACTCTTTTTCGAATTTATCCATGTATTAATATCTTGTAGATTAATTCTATCGATTACTGGAAGGTTAGTATCTCTAGATATCTCAGTAGCTCTATTATCCACTCCCAAAATTAGCGTACGTTTCTTTTTTTGTAAAGCTCGAACGCCGGCATGTAATCTAGTACCAATATAATCAACATTATTATTATTAAAAACTTCATTTAATGAGTCTATATTAGGTGATAAATACTGTATTCTATCTCCACCTATAGTTTTCATGTACTCATAGTCATGTGGTTGTTGGGTCCAATAATATATGTTGTTATAATTTTTGTCTAAAATTTCAATAAGCTTATTATCGTATTCGTAATTTTGATTATATTCCGTGAATGTAACAACTACACTATCAGATTTTTCTGTAGGAATCTGTTTGCAATGCGCTTCATCTAGTCCCCACATAGTAGGACAAGCTGTATTTATAACATTCTTGATACCTGCAGATTTCAGCATTTTTTCCGTGTAAGAATCCCTAACAGAATGAATAACATCTTTAGCTAGTAAACGTTTATATAATAATCTAGTATAAGAATTAACTTTTCCTTGGTACTTACACCACCCTACTCCCATTAACGTTATATTGTTAATAAATAATGAATCATATAAACTAACTTTCCACTGATTATGTCGGAACATATTTGAAGATAACAGATTTGTTCCTCCTACAAATGCATAATCACTCTGTTTTAAGAAATTATAAGAATGTTTACCAATTACATCGTGCGTAGGCATATTTATAAAAAAATCATTTTCAAAAATATCGGAAAGTATTCCATTTACTGCATCCATTATTATTCCGTCACCTAAATTTGAACTCGCCACTTTGGTGTCTAAGACAGAAATTGTTTTCATAATTCATCTCCTCTTTAATATAAACGCGCTAAATATTAAACGTGAAATCTTCCTATAAGAAGGGCTATAAAGCATAGGAAATACTACCACTAATGCATAGGAGACAATAGTCCCTATAGCTGCACCCACAATTCCATACTTAGGAATTGTGTATAAATTTAACAATATATTCCCAATAGCACCTATAAAATTCCTATAAAAAGCCATTAATTGTAAATTTTCGTTAATAAACCAACTTCCTGTAGCTATTTGAACAAAAACAAAAGCAGATGCCCAAATATGAATCGTTAAAACCATTGCAGATTCTTGGTATTCTATTCCATAAAATAAATTAATAATATAGTCTGCCGAGAAAGTTATAACAATAGAAACCGCATAAGCCATTGCAACTAAAATTAAAAGTAATTTTTTAAGCTTTTCATAATATAGACTTTCTGAAACCTTTTTAGCCTCGATAATTGATGGAAAAGTTGAAGCAGCAATCGCTGTTGGTATGAAATACCAAGATTCAGATAGTTTAGTTGCGGCAGTATATACACCTACCGCTGCTGAACCTAAAAATTTTTGTATCATTATTTGATCTATACGCATATAAATCATTATAGCCATACCAGAAAATATCAAAGGCCAACTATCTTTCAGTAACCTTTTAGCAGTTTCTGATTCATATTTCCATTTCCTTAAAGATTCTCCATCACGCCGATAAATTAGTACTAATAGGAAGCCACCTATTAGTACTTCTAAAACTGAAAAAAATGCAAATGTTATCAAAGAACCCTTAGAAATAATTAGTAATATCTTCAGGATCGTCGATATAGCCAACGCAATATCTTTAGCAATTATAAATTTTTTAGATTTAACTTGAGCTTGATACCAGAATCCAATTGTGTCAAAACATTGAAAAATCATCCCGAAAGAAATTATTACAATAAGCCAAAAAGTAGTACTCAATTCCTTTGCCATCAAAAAATACACTACGTTAATTGTAAAAAAAGTTATGATTCCTCCTGCAATTTTCAAAACAAAGGCTGAACCTAAAACTGTGTTAGTATCCATTGACTTATTTACAATATTTCTTATCACAATATTATCTAATCCAAGGGTAGCAAAATACATAAATAATGTTGTAAAAGCTTGTGCGTAACTTAATATGCCAAAATTATCCGGTCCAAGAAACCTTGCTATCCAAATACTAATAATAAAATTAGTAAAGAAGCGAAATATTTTATCAAATAGTAACCATACAGTATTAGTAAAAATTTTGCTTTTTATATCAAATCTTAAAGAAAGTGCACTCAGTATTTTAGAATTACTCTTTGACATAAATTTATTCCTTCTCTATAAATTTATTTTAATTAACCTTCCAATATTTTTATCCACCATCAAACTACTTTTCTAATATAATTACTTTATTACCTACCTTTAATTTCCTACATTATATTTAGCTTTGACTACAAGAATATATCTCATATGGTTATAAAATCTCTAATGCTACTATAAAAGTATGCATTCTGCTATATCTCTTTCATACCATTTAGTTTTTTAATCAAACATCCTCTTCAATTTATCTTCTTTCTCAACCTTCTTCATATCCTCCTCTACCATAATACGAACAAGCTCTTCAAAAGAAGTCTTTGTCGGATTCCATCCTAATAGCGTTTTCGCTTTTGTTGGATCTCCTAATAATTGCTCTACTTCTGCTGGACGGAAGAATTTAGGATCTACTGCCACAACTACTTTACCAGTCTCTTTGTCAATACCTTTTTCATCTACACCTTCTCCTACCCATTCAAGTTCAACACCTACGTTTTTAAATGCTAATGTTGTGAACTCACGAACCGTATGCATTTCGCCTGTTGCAATAACAAAATCTTCTGGAGTGTGGTGTTGCAAAATTAACCACATACACTCCACATAATCTTTTGCATATCCCCAGTCACGAAGGGAATCTAAATTTCCTAAATATAACGTATCTTGTTTTCCTTGCGCAATACGTGCTACTGCAAGCGTAATTTTTCGTGTTACAAATGTTTCACCGCGTCGTTCTGATTCATGATTGAATAAAATACCGTTTACTGCGAACATATTATAAGATTCACGGTAATTCTTAGTAATCCAAAAACCATAAATTTTTGCTACCCCATACGGAGAACGCGGATAGAATGGTGTTGTTTCTTTCTGCGGTACTTCTTGTACTTTACCATATAGTTCAGATGTGGAAGCTTGGTAAATACGCGTTGTTTCTGTTAATCCTAAAATACGTACTGCTTCTAAAATACGTAATGTTCCTACACCATCTACATCTGCTGTATATTCTGGTACATCAAATGATACTTTTACGTGTGATTGTGCACCTAAATTATAAATTTCATCCGGACGAATTTCACTAATTAAACGAATAACGTTTGATGTATCTGTAATATCTCCATAATGAAGGTGGAAGTTTTCTTGGTTATTTAATCCTACAATCTCTTCATTTACTAATTGCTCAATACGATCCATGTTGTAAGAAGAACTACGACGAATTATACCATGTACCTCGTATCCTTTTTCCAATAAGAATTCCGCTAAATAAGAACCATCTTGTCCTGTTACACCTGTAATTAATGCCTTTTTCATAATATCCTCCAGCTATCTATTTGTTTTTTCACATCTATTTTCCAACTTATTTTCTTACTAATTCTTTTTCGGTTTTTAAAAACCAATCATATGCTTTCTTTAAACCTTCATCTAAAGAAGTCGTTGCTTTCCATCCTAATGAGTTGATTTTTGATACATCTACTAGTTTACGAGGAGTTCCATCTGGTTTGGATGCATCAAAACGAAGCTCTCCTTCAAAACCTACTGTTGTTTTTACTTTTTCCGCAAGCTCTTTAATAGATAAATCTTCACCTACACCAATGTTTACAATTTCATTACCTTCATAGTTATTCATTAAGTATACACAAGCATCTGCTAAATCATTAGAGTATAAAAATTCACGTAATGGTGAACCAGTTCCCCATACTTCTACAAATTCATCATTACTTTCTTTCGCCTCATGGAACTTACGAATAAGTGCTGGCAACACATGTGATGTATGTAAATCAAAGTTATCGTTTTCACCATATAAATTTGTCGGCATCGCAGAAATATACTTTGTTCCATATTGGCGATTGTACGATTGACACATTTTAATCCCTGCAATTTTTGCAATTGCGTATGGTTCATTCGTTGGCTCTAATTCACCAGTCAGTAAATATTCTTCCTTTAATGGCTGTGGAGCCATTTTTGGATAAATACATGTACTCCCTAAAAAGAGCAGTTTTTCTACTCCATAGCGATAAGCTGAATCAATAATATTTGTTTGAATCATTAAGTTATCACGAATAAAATCAGCTGGATATTCATTGTTCGCAACAATTCCTCCTACTTTCGCAGCCGCTAAAAATACATATTTAATTTGTTCTGCTTGGAAGAAATCTTCTACTAGCTTTGAATCACGCAAGTCTAATTCTTTACTTGTTTTATATACTAGGTTTGTATATCCTTGTTCTTCTAATTTACGTAAAATAGCTGACCCAACTAAACCACGATGCCCTGCCACATATATTTTGGAATCTTTTTTCATAATCCACTGATCTCCTTTTTAAAAAGCATTATTAGATCCTGATAATACTTTTAACGTTTTCAATACAATCTTCATATCATACGACATACTTCTATTCCGTATATACTCCAAATCTAACTCAACCATTTCTTCAAAACCAACATTATTTCTTTCCGTCACTTGCCAAAGTCCCGTACACCCTGGTGTAACAAGTAATCGCTGTTTATCATAAGACGTGTATTCTTTCACTTCTCTAGGCAGTGGTGGACGTGGCCCAACCAGACTCATCTCACCTTTTAATACGTTTAATAACTGAGGCAATTCATCAATGCTCGTTTTCCGAATAAATTTTCCAATCTTCGTCACACGAGGATCTTCTTTCATCTTAAACATTGCACCTGATACTTCGTTATGTTTTAGTAAATCGTTTAATCGCTCTTCCGCATCCGTGACCATAGAGCGAAACTTATACATATAAAATTGTTTTCCATCTTTGCCAACACGAATTTGTTTGAAAAATACAGGTCCCTTTGAATCCTCGTATTTAATGAGTATCGCCACGATGAGGAAGATAGGAGATAATAAAATGAGACCACATAACGCACCAACAAAGTCCATGAATCGCTTTGCTGCTAAATAACCTTTACGACCGTTCACATCTTCCAAAATAAGTTCTCTATTATTTACTTTCTCTACATCTCCACTTGATACTTTTACCAAGTTCAAAGCTCTCCCACCTCACTTTTTATACATGCACATTCTCTTTCTGTACCAATTCATTCATATACTTCATCAATTCATCTTTCAGTTCATCATGCTGAAGTGCCATTTCAATTGTCGTTTTAATAAAGCCAAACTTCTCTCCAACATCATAGCGTGTTCCTTCAAAGTCGTATGCAAATACTCTTTGAATTTCGTTTAAACGTTGGATCGCATCTGTTAATTGAATTTCTCCGCCTGCACCTGTTTGCTGGTTTTCTAAGAACATGAAGATTTCTGGTGTTAATACGTAGCGACCCATAATTGCTAAGTTAGACGGCGCTGTTCCTTGTGCTGGTTTCTCTACAAATTTACGCACTTGGTAGCGACGGCCATTTTGCGTAGTTGGATCGATAATGCCGTAGCGGTGTGTTTCGTTGTCTGGTACTGTTTGAACGCCAATGACAGAAGCGCTTGTCGCTTCGCATTCATTTATTAACTGACGTAAGCATGGTGTTTCTGCTTGTACAATGTCATCGCCAAGTAATACCGCAAATGGCTCGTTTCCAATAAATTTACGCGCACACCATACTGCGTGTCCTAATCCTTTTGGTTCTTTTTGACGTATGTAATGAATGTTAATCTTCGAAGATTCTTGTACTTTTTCTAAAATTTCATATTTACCTTTGGATAATAGATTTTCTTCCAGTTCAAAGGAATGATCGAAATGATCTTCAATTGCACGTTTTCCTTTTCCTGTTACGATAATGATGTCCTCAATGCCAGATTCAATTGCTTCTTCTACGATGTATTGAATTGTCGGTTTGTCTACAATCGGTAACATTTCCTTTGGCATTGCTTTCGTTGCTGGTAAAAATCTTGTTCCCAGTCCAGCCGCTGGAATAATTGCTTTTTTTACTTGTTTCAAAACGAGTCCCCCTAACTACATTTTACATCTATTTATACCTTTTGTATCTATCTATAAGGATGCAGCAATAATAAAAACCCTAGCTACAGTGTTCTTATACACAACTCCATAGCTAGAGTTTTTATAAATTATATTGGGCATCTAACCCATCCTCACGCCATGCTCCCGACGACAAGCGTCTAAGGTAGGTTGAAATATAATTTCTACCCACAGCACAACCGAGTGCCTCCGTTGATAATGGTCAGGAGACATCACCATTGTTTACCTTAAAAAATACCAAATATTTTTTTACGGCGAATCTGTTGTGGATCTTCTTTATAGATCGTTTTACCACTTATTAACAAATATGGATTTTCCTTGAAGTCTATGAGCATGTTTGTACCAAATTCATTTTCGATAACATCATAGCCAGCTTGTAAATGAAATGCTCTTGTCGTTGTGTTATGCGCGTCTGACGCGATCATATGCGTTAAGTTATGTTCAACAAGCTGCATGGAGAACTTTTTAATTTTCTTACCGAAGTTCCCAAGCAAACTCCCAGCTGTTACTTGTGTTAACGCACCTTTATTTACGAGGTTATATAGCTTCTCTGGCCGCTCGATTAACTCGGCATTGCGTTCGGGGTGAACAATAATGGGAATCATACCCTTTACTCGTAATTCGTATAACATTTGTTCGGCATAACGTGGTACGTGATTGGATGGAAATTCAATTAGTATATATTTATTTGTTTCATTTAATGTAAGAATTTTACCAGCTTCATAATCTGCTAATAAGTCCCCGTATAAACGAACTTCTTGACCTGGTAATACAGTTAGAGGAATATCATGTTCTTGGAGCGCTTCATTTAACTGTTTCACTTGATGAAGAATCTCTGCACGCTCATTTATATATTTGCCGTTTTGATGATGCGGAGTTGCGACGATTGTGTGAATACCTTCTGCCGCTGCTTTTTGTGCCATCGCGAGACTATCCGTTAACGTCCCGGCCCCGTCATCGATACTAGGCAAAATATGACAATGTAAATCGATCATCGTTTACCCTCTTTTCTTATGTATTTTCAAGATGAAAGAGAAGTGCGCGTAGCGCACACCTCTTTAGTTTGCACCGTAGTAGTAATATAGGCTCTGTTCACGTTCACGATCGTTTAGAACAACACCTAGCAATTTACCTTTTGCAGATTCTAATAATGTTTTTGCCTTTAGTGCTGCTTCTTTTTCTGTTTGTTCACTGCGTACAACAAGTACAGATGCATCACATTGGCTCGCCATAATTTGTGCGTCCGTTACTGGTAAGATTGGTGGCAAGTCGAAGATTACTAGATCATATAAGCTATAAGTTTGACTAAACAGTTCTTTCATCGCCTTTGATCCAAGCAGTTCTGCAGGATTTGGCGGAATTGGGCCAGATGGGAGAAAATCTAATTTATCTACTGCTGTTTTTTGAATACATGTTTCTAATCGTTCACCAGCTGTTAAGACATTCGTTAAACCGAAAATGTTGTCAACTTGAAACATTTGATGCGTTGCTGGCTTTCGTAAGTCTGCATCGACAAGTAAGACGCGCTTTCCTTGTTGTGCAAATACAACGGCAATATTTGCTGTTGTCGTCGTTTTTCCTTCACTTGGGTTCGCAGACGTCACCATTAAAGAATGGATTTTTCGATCTACTGAGGCGAACTCAATATTCGTACGAATGTTGCGATATTGCTCAGAGATTGGTGATTTTGGCTGTTGGTATGCAATTAATTGACGACGTTGACGATGATTATTCTTTTTCTTAAATAAACTTTTAAGAACCAATTGTTTGCCCCCTCACTTTCTTCGCTGACGCTGCACGTGATTTCTTCCCTAATTCTTCTTCATCCATACGCGCAACGATACCGAGAACTGGTAATCCTAGTAATTTCTCGACATCTTCTTCTTTCTTTACAGTGTTGTCTAAATATTCTAGTAAGAATGCTAGTCCAACAGATGCCATTAATCCTACAACAAGCGCAATCGCTATATTCATCACGGGCTGTGGCTTAACTGGCGATTGATTGTCTGCCACTTCTGCTTTTGATAATACAGTTACGTTATCTACACTCATGATTTTGGCAACTTCGCCTTTGAATATTTCCGTTGTTGTGTTGGCAATATCACGGGCTACTTTTGGGTCTTTATCTTGCGTTGTTACCGTTACAACTTGGGAATCTTTCTCATTCGCAACTTCAATCTTTTTACTTAATTCTTGCGTTGTTATATTTAAACCTAACTTTTCTTTCACTTGATCTAAAATAACGGGACTTTTAATAATGACCTTATATGTATTGGTCAATTGAATGTTCGTCTGAACCTCACCAGCTTGAATCATTGCTCCTTCTTGCTTCTTTTGGTTAACAAGAATTTGCGTCGAAGATTGATAGATTGGTGTCATAAAGAAAAAGCTCACAATCGCACTAATGATTGCTGCTCCAAATGTAATCGTAAGAATCATCGCGAAGCGTTTTCGTAAAACTTGAAATAACTCTTTTAAACTAATCGTGTCTTCCATAAGCTCCCCCAGCTCTCGTAATTTTACATAGCAAAAAGTATAACATAAAAAAATATAAGATTTTTATAAAACGTAGGCTTTTTATAAAAACCTTTATGTTATTGTCGACTCACAGTACCTATATTCATTTTTTTAAAACCTAACTTAATATTACAAAATACCATTAAATCTGACAACAGCATATCGTTAATTTGCAATAAAAACCAAATAAATAATCATGTATTTTTATACATATAAAATATTTATATATATAAAAAACCTAGGAGTCAATAAATTTCACCTAGGTCTTTTATTTTTTAAAAATTTAATAATATCCGTAAGTATGTTCAGACTGAGGTTTCCCATTAAGCACAACACCGAGCAATGTTGTGTTTGTATTGTGTAATACATTTTTCGCTTTTATCGCTTGCTCTTTTTCCGTTTTTCCACTGTATAGTACAAGTATCGCACCTTGGCATTGATTGGCAACAACTTGAGCATCTGTAACGGCAAGAACTGGTGGTGTATCGAAAATGATGAGATCATAATGTTTCTCTGCTTCTTGCAATAATTCTTCCATCATCGCTGAGCTTAGTAATTCTGCTGGATTCGGCGGGATAGGTCCGCATGCTAACAGATGTATGTTTTCTATATCCGTTTTTGCAATGCACTCCTGCAGTGTCCGCTGCCTCGATAATACATTTGTTAATCCCCAAACGGTATCAACTTGAAATAACTGATGAAGAACTGGTTTTCGCAAGTCCGCATCGACAAGCAAGATTTTTTCTCCTTGTTGTGCAAAGGCGACAGCAAGATTGGCAGTCGTCGTTGTTTTTCCTTCTCCTGGATTTGCCGATGTTACGACAAGAGAACGGATCTTTTGATCAATAGAAGCAAATTGTATGTTCGTTCGGATATTACGATATTGTTCAGCGAGAACAGATTGCGGCTTTTCATATGCAATGAGTTTCCGCTTCGACTGCAGACGTTTACGAAAAAACATAGACGACATCCTCCTTCAATAAAGTGGAACCTTCAGAAACGGAGATTCATTCTCCATTAACCATCAGCATATACATTGAAGTTCGTTCTATTCTCAAGGTGACTATAATGAGATATGCATTTCTCTAACATCAAAAACCGAAAATACCACATACAAAATCATACATTATTTTACTTAAATTAACAACGAAATTTTTGAATATAAAATATATTCAAAAAATATAACGTTATATAACGAAATTACAATAAATAAAAAAAACCGTCATCATCATGACGGTTTACTCTTTCTTATCTCCAAGTGCAAATGTAATTTCCGCTTCACATGCTACTTCACCATTTACAGTTGCGACTGCTTTTCCTTTGCCAATCGGACCGCGTACACGTGTCATTTCTACTTCTAAGCGAAGTTGATCACCTGGTCGTACTTGTCTTTTAAAGCGACAGTTGTCAATGCCAGCAAAGAAAGCAAGACGGCCACGGTTTTCTTCTTTCTTTAAAACAGCGATTGCACCAACTTGTGCTAATGCTTCTACAATAAGCACACCAGGCATTACTGCGTAGTCAGGGAAATGACCGTTAAAGTATTCTTCATTTGCAGATACGTTTTTAATCCCCACTGCACGTTTTCCTTCTTCTACCTCAAGAACTTGGTCAACAAGTAGAAATGGATAGCGATGCGGGATAATTTCTTTAATTTGCTCTATGTTTAACATCACATTTCGCTCCTTTTTTAGATATTAGTCTTAGTACTAGGTTATATATATTATCCCACTTTGTTTATTATTTGTCATTACAAAAAAACGAAGCAGATTTTTCTGCTTCGTGTCATTTTAAAAAAAATGCATATACTCTTTCTTCTCTACAATTTTTGGTATAACAAGCATAAATACAGTTCACATGGAGATAGAAAAAGCATATGCCCAAGTTAGGGGAAGTCAATATACCAAAGGCATATTCACCTCATTTGTCGTATTCGCCTTCATTATAATATAATTATATACAAGATGAAAACGACAAATTTCAACATTTTTCCCCATAATAATCTATTTTTCTCTTTTTTTCTTCATTTTTCTTTTATTTTCGTAAAAGCGTTATATTTTTAAAAATAGATAAATAAATATAATAATTTAAAAAAACGTTAGGGTGTATGCCTAACGTTTTTCGTTCTTTTCATTCCCACTGATTCCAGTACGTTCCTATCGAAGAGCGCGTCGTGGTAATTTATCAATGTTCTCAAGCATGATACCCGTTCCAACTGCTACGCAGTGCATTGGATTTTCCGCAATTAATACAGGTACTTTTAACTCTTCTGCAAGAAGCATGTCAATACCGTGCAATAATGCACCGCCACCTGTTAAAATAACGCCGCGGTCAATAATATCAGCAGATAATTCAGGTGGTGTACGTTCTAATACACCTTTTGCAGCTTGTACAATAACAGCTGCATTTTCTTTCAATGCCTCTGTAATTTCTTCAGAGCCTACTGTAATTGTGCGAGGCAAACCTGTTACCATGTCACGACCGCGAATTTCAAGTTCTTCACTACGTGCACCTGGGAACACTGTACCTACTTTAATTTTAATATCTTCTGATGTACGTTCCCCAATTAATAGCTTATACTTACGTTTAATATAGTTTAAGATCTCCATATCAAACTTATCGCCCGCCATTTTTATGGAAGAGGAGGTAACGATATCGCCCATAGAAAGTACTGCAATATCCGTTGTACCTCCGCCAATATCCACAACCATATTTCCGCTTGGTTGGAAGATTTCCATACCAGCACCAACAGCAGCTACTTTTGGTTCTTCTTCTAAGTATACTTTCTTACCGCCAGATCTTTCAGCAGCTTCACGGATTGCTTTTTGTTCTACAGACGTGATGTTTGTTGGACAGCAAATTAAAATGCGAGGTTTTGATAAAAAGCCTTTGACGTCAAGTTTGTTGATGAAATGTTTTAACATCGCTTCTGTAATTTCGAAGTCAGCAATTACACCATCTTTAAGCGGACGAATCGCTACAATATTTCCAGGTGTACGCCCTACCATACGTCTTGCTTCTTCCCCTACCGCTAATACTTTTCCTGTGTTGCGGTCAATTGCCACAACAGACGGTTCATTTAATACAATTCCTTTACCTTTTACATGAATTAATACGTTGGCCGTGCCAAGGTCAATTCCGATATCTCTCGCAAACATTCCTGTGCTTCCTCCTCAATATCTAAATCAGGTTAAACCCGAATTCTTTACACCTAATTCCTAATTTTATCATATTCTTTCCTGAAACGTAATATTGAAGAAATGAATTATGCTGAAAAAAAAGTTACTTTTCTTCGGAATGTTTGCTTCATGTCAGATTATTGACGCACGATTTTTTCTGTATCCTCTTTTTGGTACTTTTGTTTCGTCGCTTCGCCGCCCCGGAGATGACGAATTGACTTATGATAATCAAGAATTTCCTTCACTTCATTTGCGAGCTCTGGATTAATTTCTGGTAAGCGTTCTGTTAAATCTTTATGCACAGTACTTTTTGACACACCAAATTCCTTCGCAATAACACGAACTGTTTTTCTTGTCTCCACGATATACTTGCCAATCTTGATTGTTCTCTCTTTGATGTAATCGTGCACACCACTCGCCTCCCTAAATTGGATGTGAGAAGGGTGAAATGAGACTCGCTGCATGTGACTAAGCTGTAAGTTCGAGTGCTGTTTGTAAGCGCTACACTTTTTGGGATTTATAATGAAATGATCCACGATTTCTCACCTCAAACACTCTCTTTGCTTTGGTTTATAACCATTGTATTGCCCGCATTGTATTTATATGCTACAAGTTCTCTATTTTTGCGGACTACAGTGACAAAAATTACATTTTTTTTTGAGAAATCGGTGAAAAATGAAAGTTTCTTCTTTGGAAAGGCAAAAAAAATGACGCCTTCTAAAAAGCGTCATTCCTCTCGATCAAATTCTTCTTCCAAAAGGCTTTGACGGGGGACTTCTCTCTTGCTGGTAATCAAATAATATAAGGAAAACAAAACAAATAATAAAATAATTGCAATTGACACAACAAATAATAACGACAAAACAATCCCCTCCCTTTAGTAATATATATATTCGAGAATTCTGTCCAATTTCCTTGCCATTACAAGGTTTTTAAAAATACATTTGTAACTATTCAGCCATACATTTCATTTAGAAGTTTGATAAGGAGTATAATTCCAACGAAAATACACTTACCTATAATTGCTGCCATGAAAATAAAGTGAAACTTCCATCAGTGACGCTTTTCTCACTGATGGAAAGCCCGCCCAATCGGGCTTTTACGGGCAGTTGTCCCCCACCTATCTTCTTAAGAAATGCGGAAGTGGCTCGTTCAGAATGTGAGGGGGATGGAGCTTCTGACATAGAGGTGCTTTTTACCTCGTAGGAGGAAGCGAAGCCACCGAACATTCTAGCCATTGGAGCTGGACAACGATTCTTTCTCAATCTTGAGGTGGGGGTCTTACTGCTCGTTAATGCGGAGTAAAAATAGACCTACACCTCGCTGCCTTTCTTTGTTTTCAAACTTTGCGCGTGGCAGGAAAAGGTACTGACCGCTACTATACATAGCCAGTCCCTCTCGACCACTTAAAAAAATGCTTTTCTATCGGTTTTTCATAGAGTGACTGAGTAGTTACTTCCATTTTATTCTTATATAAAAATAAAACCATCAATTCTCGTATAGAGAGTTGATGGTTTTGTTCATTACTCAGCTTGTTCAGAAGATGTCGTTTCGTTCTCTGCTGAACCATTTGTTGACTTCTCTTCTTTTTTCTTGTCATCAGCTGAACCATTTGTTGATTTCTCTTCTTTTTTCTTGTCATCAGCTGAGCTATTTGTTGATTTTTCTTCTTTTTGCTTATCATCAGCCTGACCGCTTGTTGATTTCTCTTCTTTTTGCTTATCGTCAGCTGGGCTGTTTGTTGATTTCTCTTCTTTTTGCTTATCATTAGCTGAGCCGCTTGTTGATTTCTCTTCTTTTTGCTTTTCTTGCTTTTCAACTTTAATATCCGCAACAGACTTGTCAAAGAAGCGTTCTGGATTTACAGCAACATTATCTTTACGAACTTCGAAATGAACGTGATAACCTGCGTCTTTATTCACTTCGCTTAATCCCGCTTTCCCTAACACTTCACCCTGATTAATTTTCGCGCCTTTTTCCACTTTTGCATTTCCTAAGCTTTGGTAAAACGTTGTAATACCATTGCCGCTGTCAACTGTTACAACATAGCCAAGAAGTGGATCTTTTTCTGCTTTTGTAACTGTTCCGCTTAACGCTGCAGTTACATCAAACTCTTTTCCATTTTTCGCTGTGATATCGATTCCTGTATTCGCAGAGTATGTGTTGTTATAAAAAACAAGTGCTTGTTCTTGCTCCTCAGCCGCTGCTTTATCTTCGTAAAACTTCTTCTTTACAACAACTTCTGTGCTACTTGCAGTTGGCATCTTCACAACTTCTGAAGATTTGATTACTGGCACTGTTGGATTTTCACCTTGGCTTTGCTGCGTTGCTTCATTTTTCTCAGGCATCTTCTTCGTATTCATTGCCTGATACCATAATGCAACCGTTAAAATGACTGCTGCACACACAATGTATAGTGTCGGGAATACCCAACGCTTTTGAAACAAATGGACTACTTTTCGAGAAGACTTCTTGTTTTCCCTCTCTCTCATTCTATCATCACCTCAGCAATCATTTTGAACAAGATTCATCCATCCTATACAATCTATAACTGATTACTTTTCGACAAAATTTGTAAAATTATGCATCGGAATTACAAAATTTCCGAGGAAATGATAAAAAAAAGAAAAAAACTGAGCTAAAATGCTCAGTTTTTTAATCTAGTTGTTTCTTTTTGTAGACGAAGAGAAACAGAATAAACGTAATCAAAATCCAAACGAAAATATTTATTACATTTTCACTCAATGCAGAAAAGCCTTTTCCTTCTAATACACCTGTAATTGCATTAAAAATATGATTTGTTGGGATATGATAAAGAATTTTTTTTACGATTTCATTCTTCACAAAGAGGTGCAATAAAGGCCCTGCAAAAAAAATCATCATAATCGGTGTACCAAGCACAGAAACTTGCACTAGGTTTTTAGCTAAAAGACCAACCATTGTCCCTATTATAATGAATAGCAGTACTCCCAATAAAATAATAGTCATTAATAAAAAGACATTTCCCTTCAACGAATCTAATAAAAATAAGCTGATTACACTTAAAAAGAACGATAAAACCATTATTGGTAAAGACTTCCCTAAAATGACTTCTATAGGAGAAGCTGGTGATAGCATCATAACGCGAAGAGTATGTTTTTCTTTTTCTTCTGCAATTAGAGTCGCTTGTGTAATTGTTGTCACCATACTCAATACCATAACAACTACAATTCCCGCTAAAAATTCTTTCCCGCTCCCCATTTGCTTATAAAAAAGTGCTAATCCTAGTGGTAAAATTGCCATTAATAATACTTGTGCATTACTTTTTAAATCTTGCATCTCTTTCCGTAAAATTGCCGAAAACCGCTTCATAGAAAATGTCATCATAATCCCCTCCCAGTTACTTCAATGAAAATATCCCCTAAGGTTGGCTCATAAGAATGAATCGATAGTAATTCACCTTTTTTCATCCATTCTGAAATACGTTTTGCTCCTAATTCATCTTTTTGCACTGTTTCTTTTTTCTTATCTTTTAACACAACTTCAATTTTGTCTTTTGCATATTGCAAACGGAGATTTTCTGGTGTATCCAGCGCGACAATTTCCCCGCCGCACAAGAACGCGATGCGGTCGCAAAGTGTTTCTGCCTCATCCATATTGTGCGTCGTTAAGAAGATTGTCGTTCCTTCTTTATTTAAATCTCTTAAGATATTATGAATGTTTTGGACATTCGCTGGATCAAGTGCAGAAGTTGGTTCATCCAAGAAAAGCATATCTGGTTTATGTAGTATCGCTCTTGCTAGCGTCACGCGCTGTTTCATTCCTTTTGACAGCTTTTTCACCTGTGTTTTTTTATCATCTAATAAGTTCACTTCTGCTAACACTTCGTCAATTCGTTCTTTTTTACAATCATATAAGTCACAAAATAATAGTAAGTTATCATAAACGCTAAGTCTTTCATATAGGCCGCTGTTATCTGTTAAAATACCAATTCGTTTATAGTCAATACTGTCTGGCCCTGTAATATCTTTCCCTAGTACTTTTACTGTTCCTACACTATGAAGTAACTGAGACGTTAAGATTTTTACCGTTGTTGTTTTCCCCGATCCGCTCGGTCCAAGAAACCCAAAAATTTCACCTTGCTTCACTTCAATATTCACATTACGAAGCGCTGTTTTACTATCGAAGGTTTTCATCACATCTTTCATTTCAATTGCCAATGCCATCTCGTCATCCCCTTTGTTTTTCATTTATAGATGAAACTCGCTTCAACGAATTTCGTTTGTTCGTTTCGCTTTTCTTGAGTCAATCATATGAAAAATAAAGGGTCTTGGCAGTAAAATACCGGTAAAAGGAGTATTTTTACCGGTGAATGGAGCATAGTTTGAGCCCATTGAAACACCATAAGAGGCGAGTGAAGTAATATTGAGGGTAACGCAACATATAAATCACTGCTATGCGGAGCAAACAGTGACCTCTACTTGCTTTCTCCCTTTATTTTTAACCTTGCGCGTGGCAGGAAAAGGCTCTGACCGCTTCTATACATAGCCAGATGCTCTCGCCCACCTAAAAAGAAAGGGGTTTTTATATACATTTACAGTCCAATTACATCTTTCAATTCATCCATTCTTCCTTTTGACAGCGGAATGGATGTTTTTCGTTCATCATCAAGGATTAAACTATAACTATTTCGCGTCCATGTAATCATTTCTCGTACTCGTTGTAAGTTTACAAGATAAGAGCGGTGACATCTGAAGAATCCGAACCCTTTTAGACGTTCCTCTAATTCACTTAACGTAAGTGCACAAATAAAATCACCTTCACGCACATGAATATGTGTAGTACCATTTTGTGTTTCCATATATTGAATTTCCATTGGGTCTAATAAAATGATTTTATCGTTTACTTTTGCCGGGATACGCTCTAATTTCATTTGCGGAATCATTTCGATTACCTTTTCGTCTTCTACCTGTTCTTCTTGCTCAATTTCCACTTTTTTCACACCATCTGGATGTAACACATACACGTCCTCCGTTACAGATAAAGCGTCCGAAAGAAAGGCAGAAGTAATAAAAATAGCTTTTCCTTGTTCTTTTAACTTTGTAATGGCGTTTCGAATAATAATTGTACTTTCTATATCTACGTTTTGTTCCGGTTCCTCCAAAATAACAAGCTCCGGATTATGTATCATACTTCTCCCAATATGAAGGCGGCGTTTTTCCGAAAAGGTTAACTCCTTTATCTTTACCTCTTTTTTATCTAGAAGGCCCACAAGCTGAACGACTTCATCTACCGATAATCCATTACCATACAATCCTCGCAAAAAAATAAAGTAATCCTTTACCGTTAATCGTTCGTACGCCTCATCAGCTAACAAACAAAAACCGATTCGAGAAAAAGAATGTTTTCCAAGCGGCTGTCCATCAAATAATACTGTTCCCGTCGACGCTTCTTCTTCTCCCATAATAATGCGGTGCAACGTTTTACCAATATGATTATTGCATTGCAGCACAACACACTGTCCATTCTCAATCTCTAACTGAATAGATGGCAAAACATTTGTCTTTGCCAATTGGTTCAGTTCTAATAACGCCATCTTCTCACCCCTATGTTGGTTTTTTGTTCCATTATATCAGACGTTTTATGGAAATTTGTGATATAATTCCTAATATTAGAAGATTAAAATTCATATATAATGCGAGAAGGAAAATAGGCTACCTCATGTAGAGGCAGCCTATTTTTGTCTTCCTACTTCACCATATAACTCTTCAACTGATCGCGAAGTGCTCGCTTCAAAAACTTCCCGACAGATGTTTTCGGAATTTCTTCGACAAATAAAATATCATCTGGCATCCACCATTTTGGAAATTGATTTTCTAATAACTCATATAGCTCTTCTTGATTGACTACTTCTCCTTCTTTTAGAACGACACAGGCAACAGGGCGCTCTTGCCATTTTTCGTGCGGAACAGCAACGACAGATGCTTCTAATACTTTTTCGTGTGTCATTAAAGCATTTTCTAAATCAACGGAGGAAATCCATTCGCCGCCGCTTTTAATCAAATCTTTCGTACGGTCAGCAATTTTAATAAAGCCTTCCGGATCGACTGTTACGATATCTCCGGTGTGCAGCCAACCATCTTTCATCGACTCTTCAGTGCGTTCATCACGATAATAACTGCCGGCAATCCATGGTCCGCGGAGGCAAAGTTCTCCCATTTCTTCACCGTCCCACTTAATCTCACCGTTTTGACCAATTACCTTCATTTCAAGGCCCGGGAATAAATAACCTTGGCGAGAACGAAGCTCATAATATTCCTCTTTCGGTAAATCACGTTGATACGACTTCGGACAGTTAATGACAACAGCTGGACTTGTTTCCGTCATGCCGTAAATTTGTCTGAACGCAATTTCATATTTTTCTTCATAGGTGCGAATCATACCTTTCGGTGCTGCCGATCCGCCTGACCATATCGTACGAACACTGCTAATATCATACGGGTGCTTTTCAAGCTCTTGCAGTAAGCCAATCCAAATGGTCGGGACACCGGCAGTAATTGTTACTTTCTCGCGGTCAATTAACTCTGCTAAAATTTCCGGGGTAAAGTGCGGTCCTGGTAAGACAAGCTTTGTACCGAACCATGTACTTGCGAATGGGAGTCCCCACGCGTTGACATGGAACATCGGAACAACAGGCATACAAGTATCTACTTCTGATATGCCTCCTCCGTCTACAAGTCCTAGCGTATAGCTATGGAGTGCAATACTACGGTGCGTGTACACGACGCCTTTCGGTTTTCCTGTCGTCGCGGAAGTATAGCACATACCGGCAGGTGCCTTCTCATCTAAGTCTGTTATAAATTGAAATGTTTCATCACCTTCTTCAAGGAGTTGATCATAATGATATGCTGGTGATAGTGTTGTTTGAGGTAGTGCATCGTCATCTGTCATAATGATAAATGCTTTCACATGAGGAATTTCGTGTTGAATACTTTCTAATACAGGAACCATATCTTCATCTACCAAAATAATTTCATCTTCGGCGTGGTTAATAATATAGGAAATATGTTCTGCGGAAAGGCGTAAATTAATCGTATGTAAGACCGCTCCGATTCCTGGAATTGCAAAATATGCTTCTAAATGGCGATGATGATTCCAGGCGATTGTTCCTACTTTATCCCCTGTCCTAATCCCCATTTTCTGTAGCACACTTGCAAGCTTTCTTGTCCTCTTTGCAATTTCTCCGTATGTTAATGTTTGAATCCGTGATGCCGTACGTGAGACAACTTCCTTTTTGGAAAAGTATTTCTCTGCCCGTTCCATCATTGCCGGAATGAGAAGTGGTACATCCATCATCATCTTTCGTTCCCCCTATCATCATTGTATATCTATAGATACAACTGTATTATAACACGACAAACCTAGGCAAAAACTAACAACCGTTCTTTCCTTTTCTACAAAGTCTGACAGATACTTCCATCATACGGGCGATGTATTTGCATCATGGTCACCGTTTATCGGCGATTCGACACGATTTAAAGACCCTTCGACAAAACGAGACACCCAACAAAAAAAAAGCATAGCGCCGCCGCGCTATGCCTTTACTTCTTCGCTGTCAATTTTCCCTCATATTGATTCAGCGTTGAAATTGCCACACCTTTATAATAATGGGCGACAATATCTGTGTACACCTTGCCTTCCTTCGCCATTCCGTTTGCACCGTATTGACTCATTCCGACGCCGTGACCATAGCCTTTTGTTGTGATGACAATTTGGTCACCTTGCTGCTTCCACATAAAGTCGGAGGAACGTAAACCTAACTTTTCCCTTACATCTTTCCCCGTTAATGTCTTTCCTTGAAAGTCAACTTCCTTCACGCGCTTTCCTTCTGTACGATCTTTAATATCGCCAACCTTCCCATTTGCTAATACTTTTACGCCAAGACGCTTTTGAAAGTCAGCAACAGTAAACTTTTGTTCACTCGTAAATTTCGGTGCTTGTTGTTGATCCCAAGGGCTATTCACACTTTTTAAGTACGGGTAGTCACTGCCCCAATAGTCTGCGGCATTTTCTGTATAGCCATTACTTGTCGAGAAAAATGACGCTGTAATCGGATTGCCTTCATACGTTAAAACTTGTCCGGCTGTTTTTGATACCGCGTCTTCAATCCGCTTCATTTTGCTTTCGTACTCTTTGCCCCATTGTTCTTTTAGCTCCGCTTTACTTTTGTACACTTGATTTTCTACCGTATCTGTTACGTCCGCTTTATTTTGAAGCTTTTGTCCGCTTAACATACGCTTCACAACGAATGTACGCGCTGTTAATGCCTGTGCTTTTAATGCTTCCATTTCAAAGTTTGCTGGCATTTCTGCCGCGACAACGCCGGCAACATAGTCTTCAATTGAAACCGTTTCGTTCTTTTTTTGCTGACTGCGATACACAGATACTTGCACATCAGTTTTTGCAGGAGAGGGAGCCGGTACGTCTTGTGCGGACTTAGGAGCAGAAGGTGAATGATTCTTCCCTTCTTTCATTTTCCCAAATGGAAAAACAAGCATGCTTGGTACGATAATCACTAACGCTATTAACAGCGTTATGATGACGATAATGGGCTTTGTCGTTTTCATGATCTTCCTCCACTATGAAATTAGACTCATTTCATTCTTATGGAGTAAGACAAGCATTTAGAACACGTTCTTCTTCATCTATTTTTTGTTTTAATTTTTAGAATTTTAAATGAAACAGGCATAAATATTATGTTTCTTGACTATAACAATAATAATGCATAAAAAAATAGCTCCCATGCCTTTGCATAGAAGCTATCCTGATTAAGCGTGAAGATCAGATACTTGTTGTTCTACTACTTCCGCTACTTGTTCAGTTACACGTTCAATATCTGCACCTAATGCAGCTAACTTACCATGGAAGTTTACATATCCGCGGTCAAGGTGTTTTAATTCTGTTACACGCGTATGACCTTCAGATACTAAACCAGCTAAGATTAATGCTGCTGCAGCGCGTAAATCAGTTGCTGCTACTTCAGCACCTTGCAGGTTCCCTGGTCCATTCATAATTACAGAACGGCCTTCGATTTTAATATCTGCATTCATACGACGGAACTCTTCCACATGCATGAAACGGTTTTCGAATACTGTTTCTGTAATCATGCTTGTGCCATTTGCTTTCAGTAATAATGCCATCATTTGTGATTGCATGTCTGTTGGGAATCCTGGGTGTGGCATCGTTTTAATATCAGCCGCTTTTAACTTCTCAGGACCGATAATACGAATACCTTCGTTTTCCTCAACAATTGTAACTCCCATTTCTTCCATTTTCGCTGTAATAGAGCGTAAATGTTCTGGTACAGCATTTTCAATTAACACGTTTCCGCCTGTAATTGCTGCTGCAACCATAAATGTTCCTGCTTCAACACGATCAGGAATAATGGAATGGTTTGCACCATATAATTTATCGACACCTTCGATACGAATTGTGCCAGTTCCAGCACCACGTACTTTTGCTCCCATTGCATTTAAGAAGTTCGCTAAGTCTACGATCTCTGGTTCTTTTGCTACGTTTTCAATAACTGTTGTTCCTTCTGCTAATACAGCGGCAGACATAATGTTTTCTGTTGCCCCTACGCTCGGGAAATCTAAGTAAATTTTCGCACCTGTTAACTTACCGTCTACATACGCCTCAACAAATCCGTTACCAACCTTCACTTTTGCTCCCATTGCTTCAAAGCCTTTTAAATGTTGGTCAATTGGACGTGAACCGATTGCACATCCGCCAGGAAGCGCAATACGTGCACGACCATTACGTGCTAAAAGCGGTCCCATTACAAGAACGGACGCGCGCATTTTACGTACATATTCAAATGGTGCTTCGATGTTTAGTTCTTTTGATGCGTCAATTGTTACTTCATTGTTTGCAAAAGATACTTCTGCATTCAAATGACGCAATACCTCATTAATTGTGTATACATCTGACAGTTCTGGTACTTCAGATAGTACATTCTTTCCATCACTCGCTAATAGGGCTGCAGCGATTATAGGTAATACAGCGTTTTTTGCGCCCTCTACGCGCACTGTGCCGTTCAACCGCTTTCCGCCACGGACGATGATCTTTTCCAAGTTATTCCCCTCCGTGTCCTTTTTTCACATCTATTCAATACTCAGAAGTTATGATCGGTGTGCCAACCACAATTGTATTCTTGTTGTTCGTAGAACGTATTGCTATTTGCACATTGATTTTCTCTTTATTTGTCGAAAGAGCGTCATTCCATTTTTTATTATATGCGGAGACTGACACAAATGCTCTTTCTTCTATTTTTTCAATCGTTCTTGCTGAAAGATCTTTCAAAACTTCATTTGTTTTATCTTGCAAAACACCTTCAATCTTATCACTGAGCGCACCTTGAATACAAGTATAAATTTTTGGTTTTGTATCAAAAATTTGAATCGTTTTATCTGTATATTTCGGGTCCCATTTTGTTCCGCTCACTTCATATATAACGAAAGTGTTTTCTTTAGTATTTTCCATTGTCCAAGTAACTACTAGTCTTTCTTCATATGAAGAAAATTTTTTTTGTGCAGTTGCTTTGTAGCCGTCTTTAGACTGCTCAATTTTCCATTCTACTACATTTGCACGTTCCTTCACTTGACTTAACAGCTTTTCAAACGTATGTATATTTGAAATTGTTCTTGTCTCCCTTGCTAACCAAGACCACCGCTGAACATCAGCACCGTTCTTTTCTAAAGCAGCAATCATACTTTCCATCTTTTCCTGATCGCTCACAGGTTTCATTTCTCGATATCCAACCAAAAAAATAACTACACTCACGACAATCAACATCATGGCTTGCATTTTTTTCACGTTCATCCCCTCCTAGTCCCCATTGTTGACGGAGAAGGATGGTTCTATACGTTGTACTTTTTTACTTTACAAGGTACGTTAAACTCTTTGAATACCCTAAATAATCAAGGAAAAAGTTACTTACCGATGCACCGATGGCAATCGTTACAAGAATAAGAAGGATCCTCGTTTGCATGACTTTCCCCGGCTTCATTAATCGTTCTAGATGAAGACCTTGCAGCGCCCACCACGTGATGGTAATAAACAATAAATGCGACACAATTGCAATGAGTGCTTGTTGCCCTAAAATTTGTGCCATAATAAATCGACCCTCCTGCTCTAACGAGAAACTTCTCGTCTGAACCTTGTTTACCACACGTGTAGTAAACTAAAATTTACCAAAATAAAAAGTGCAGAGTTTATGCTCTACACTTTAAGTTTGTACTATTGTACCATGTTCCCAAGAAAGAAGAAATCCTTCATAAGTGGAAAATAATCGTAAAAGAAATTGTAACCGCTTACCGGTAATATACCGAGTACAACCGTTGCAATCGCGCAAATACTTACAACAATTTTTAAGTTAACCGGAAGGACGATGCGCTCCTCACTTTCTGCCCGGCGAAAAAACATTTGCTGCAAAATGCGGAAATAGTAAACAAATGAGATAACCGTTGTCCCCATCATAATGGATGCTAGCACGTAATGAGCTGGCTGGACGATAAATGCTCCTAAAAAGATGTTAATCTTCCCGATAAATCCGGCTGTCCCAGGAATACCAGCAAGTGACAGAATAAAAATTGTCATCATAATCGCCATAAACGGTGATCGTTTATACAAACCAGCAAAAGCAGTCGTATTTTCCTGTCCCGTTTGTAAGATTATACCATGGATAATTGCAAATGCCCCGATATTCATCAGTACATAAGCAAGCATATAAAACCACATGCTATCCATAAGAAATGGTGACATCACAACAAGCGGTACGAGTAAATAACCAGCATGCGCCATCCCTGAGTACGCAAACATCCGCTTTATACTGCACTGCTTTAAAGCAACGCTATTTCCAATAATCATCGTTATCCCAGCAAGAACGGCAAGATAGATGCTCATATTACCAAATAGTGATGCTTCCCTATTTTGCACAGGAATAGTTCCGAAAATAATTAAGAAAATGCGTACAATCATTACAAACCCAGCAATTTTCGATACAGTTGCTAAGAATGCCGTAACAGGCGTTGCTGCTCCTTCGTACACATCAGGTGCCCACATATGAAATGGGACAGTCGCAATCTTGAAAGATAAACCGACAAAAAGCAGGATAAACGCAAGCGACAGCAAAAGTTGTATATCACCGCTCACACCTTGTGCAAACAAACGCTGCATATCTAAAATATTTGTTGAACCTGTCAGTCCGTACAAATAGCTCATTCCAAACAACGTAATTGCCGTAGAAATACCACCGTTTATGACATACTTCATCGCCGCTTCATTCGAAGCTTTATTGTTCTTACGAATGCCCACTAAAATGTACGAAGACAATGACAATAACTCAAGACCGACAAACAGCGTAATAAAATCACTGCTAGATGCCATAAACATTGCACCAAGAAGCGCCGTTAAAAATAAGTAATAATATTCTCCCATGTCTTCAATCGGCTGCTTATCATCATCGCTCACCGCAAGAAATAATACAAGAATGCCGCCGAGCAATAAGAGCGTTTTAAATGCTTTTGAAAATCCGTCTAAAATAAAAGATCCATCTAAAATCTCTCCAGCCGGTGCACCGTATAATGTCACGAGCTGCGCAAGTGCGAGCACAGCCGTTCCAATTGCCCCGTATGCTAAATTTCGGCGCTGAAACGATTGTTTTGCAAACAAATCAAGAAGTGATAGAAGAATAGCCCCGCCAAGCAGGATAAATTCTGGCGTCATTAAATGCCATGATAAGCCTAGTAATGTTTTCATATCCATTCTATCTACCCCCTAACGACTGTAATGTGTCACGAAGTGGTTCACCTAGTACATCTGGCAAAATACCAATCACAAGGATACACGTCAGCAAAATTATCGCTGGAATATACTCCAATCCGTGTATATCGCTCTTCGCTTCGCACTCGCTTTTTCCAAATATAACTTGCATCGCCGCCCGGAGTACGTACACAGCTGTTAAAATAATACCGATTGCCCCCACCGCCGCTAATACTCTGTGCTCCTGAAATAAGCCAAGAAATGCGAGAAATTCACTTACAAAGCCGGACATTCCAGGAAGTCCGAGCGAAGCCATACTTCCCGCTAACAAGAATCCGCTAAGCACTGGCACTTGCTTCGCTAAGCCGCCAAGTTTTGTAATGTCAGAAGTATGAAAGCGCTGCTCGATTATACCAAGCAAGAAAAATAACAGCGCCGCAATTAAACCGTGGGAAACGACTTGGAACAATGCCCCTTTCATTCCTGCCGCGTTCAGCGCGGCTAAACCAATTAATACAATTCCCATATGCGAAATACTAGAATATGCAAGCACCTTCCGAAAATCTGTTTGAACAAGTGCTAAGAGTGCTCCGTACAGCAAATTAATAACTCCTAAAACCCCTAGGAACATAGCGAATTTTTCAAACTGCTCCGGGAACAGTCCCATTCCAAAACGGACAATCCCGTATGCTCCAATCTTTAAGAGAACACCTGCATGCAGCATAACTACCGCTGGGTGCGCCTCCACGTGGACATTCACCATCCAGCGATGCAGCGGAAAGACTGGAAGTTTAATCATGAATGCAATCATAATCGCTAGAAATAAACCGAACTGCAAGGAATTAGACAGTTCACCAACCGTTGTCATTTCTTTTCCTGCTAAAACGGCTTGCAGCTCTGCAATATTCGTTGTACCTGCTCTTGCAAATAAAATGGAAAAAGCAATAAGCAAAATTGCTGACCCGATGCCGTTATAAATTAAATAGCTGTACGCCGCTTTTTCACTGCTAAATTTGCCCCATTTCCCAACAAGTAAAAACATAGCTGGCAGTGTCATTTCAAAGAAGACGAAGAACAGCAGCAAATTTTCGGCAGCGAAGACGCCGAGCATACCGACTTCAAGCATAAGCAAGAGCATATAGAAACCTTTTACGTGCTTTGTAACGGAAAAGGCTGTAATAGCTGCCAATGTCGCCAATAATGCCGTAAGGAACATCATAACGAGTGAGAATCCATCAATGCCAAGTTCGTAATAAATGGTAAACAGTTCTTTCTCTACGCTTGGAAAGTTTCCAAATTGAATCCACTTTACCTTTTCTGCAAACATCGTTAAACTTTTTCCCGATGCATATGTACTTGCGATAAAGAGCGCGGACCCAAGCGGAAGTAATGTTCCGAGCAAACCAACAATCCTCGCCGCTCTTTCTTCTTTCTTTGGTACAAATGCCAGCAGGATGATACAGAGCAGCGGGGAGAAAATGAAGAAAGATAATAGAAAGGAACTCATTGCCCATACCCCCCTGTCAATAACAGAATCACTACGAGTGCAGCTAAGCAAACCGCTGTAACTGTGCCATACATTTGCACTTGTCCGTTTTGTAGTTTCGAGCCAATCGTACTCACGCCTTTTACGATGCCGCCAATGAGCTGCATAGCTCCTTCCACAATATACGTTTCAAAGAAATATAGAACATATGCAATTCCTTTCACGAGCGGAAGCACTGTTACGCTATACAATTCATCAATATAATATTTCTCCTTCAGCAAGCTATACATGGCAGCGTTCTTTCCGCCAAGCCAATCACGAGAAATTGTATGTTTTCCATAGATCAAATACGCTAAGCCAATCCCAGCCAATGAAACGAGCGTTGCCACGATCATAATCCAGGCCGGGCCATGAACCTCTCTCACTTGAAACGCCGCGTCTTTTGTAAGCCAATCCCCAAGAAACGTTCCGAACCAAGGTGTATTCACATAACCAGCCCCAATCGCTAGAACGCCAAGAACCATCATTGGCACCGTCATGACCTTTGGAGACTCATGCACATGTTTCTGCTCCCCGCGCGCCTCTCCCGTGAAGACAAGGAAGTACAAGCGGAACATATAGAAGGCTGTGAAGAAAGCTGCGATTACCGCAAGGACGAATAAACCGTAGTTGCCGCGCTCCCACGTCGCCGCTAAAATTTCATCCTTACTAAAGAAACCAGAAAATAACGGAACACCGCTAATCGCAAACGTTCCAATTAAAAACAATGAGCCGGTCACTTTCATCTTCTTAAACAAGCCGCCCATTTCTTCAATGTTTTGCGTATGCACCGCATGAATGACGCTGCCGGCCGCTAAGAACAATAATGCTTTAAAGAAAGCGTGCGTCGTTAAATGAAACACCCCCGCCACGTACCCTGCAGAACCGAGCGCAAGCATCATATAACCAAGCTGACTCACTGTGGAATACGCTAATACACGCTTAATGTCCGTTTGCACGATACCGATAGATGCTGCAAAAATTGCCGTAATACCACCAACAATTGCAACAGTTTGCATCGCCGCTTCGCTCGCTGCGAAAAGCGGGAACATCGTAGCAACTAAATATACCCCAGCAGCGACCATCGTCGCCGCATGGATCAGCGCTGATACTGGCGTCGGACCTTCCATCGCATCTGGAAGCCACGTATGGAGCGGAAACTGACCTGATTTCCCAATTGCGCCGACGAAGATTAAAATCGCGGTTAATGTAATCATCGCCTGCGAAATGTCTCCAGCTTGTACGGATTGAAAAATTACATTGTAATCAAAGCTGCCAACTTGCCAGAATAATAGAATCATCCCAATAAACAAGCCTACATCACCGATACGCGTCATAATAAATGCTTTTTTTGCAGCTGCCTTTGCTTCTTCTTTAAAGAAATAGAAACCAATTAATAAGAAGGAACCGAGTCCTACTAACTCCCAGAATATATAAAGCTGTAATAAGTTAGTAGAGATAACAAGCCCAAGCATTGCAAATGTAAATAACCCTAAGTATGCATAAAAGATATGGAGTCTTTCATCACCGTGCATATACCCTTTCGAATACATATGAACGAGCAAACTGACAAGTGTGACAATAAAGAGCATTAATGCGTTTAATGCATTTACTTCAAAACCAAAAGAAATGTTCACATCTCCGATTTGGAGCCAAGTCCATTGCTGCTTTACCGTTTCTGATGATAGCCGTTCTATTAATACAACTACCGCACCCGCAAATGAAAGAAAGGTAAGCAAGATGCCAAGCCAGCTGCTTCCTTCCTTTAGCCTCTTGCCAAACATCACGAGTAAAACGAAAGACACAAGCGGGAAAAGCGGTATTAACCATGCATAATCCATCATGAATTTCTCCCCCCTTTTCGGTCATTACCTTAATGCTTTAGCGAATCCATTTCATCCGTATTAACAGTTGCGCGGTTTCTATATAGAGCAATTAAAATCGCCAAACCAACCGCTGCTTCTGCTGCAGCAACGGACATTGTGAACAATGAAAAAATTTGTCCCTTTAAATTTGGAAACATCCCTAATTTACTAAAGGCAACTAAATTTAAGTTCGCCGCATTTAACATAAGCTCAATACAAACCAATACAATTACTGTATTGCGCTTCGTTAGTGCTCCAAATAAACCGATGCAAAACAATATAATCGCAAGCGTCAGGTACGCAGAAGCTGGAATACTATTCATGCGAATCCTCCTTTTTCTCGTCCCTCTTCGCAAGTACAATTGCACCCACAAGGGCAACCAGTAATACAACAGACGTTAACTCGAACGGTATTATATATTTCGAATACAACAACTCTCCGATCTGACGTGTATTTTGTTCATGAAGCACCGTACCATCTTGAACACGTCCACTTTCGAAGTCGACGTTATTCACCGCAAAATACAGCACCGCACCAAAGATGACCACAGCAAGAAAAACAATGAGTTTCCGCCAGCCAAAGCGCAATTCTTCTTGATCATTATGCTTCGTTAACATAATGCCAAAAATCATAATGATCGTAATCGCACCGGAATAAATCAGAATTTGGACAACCCCGACAAATTCTGCTGACAGCATGAAATAAAGCCCGGCAATACTAAGGAATGTAAACACTAAAGCGAGCATCATATGCATCACTTTCGTTAAGCTCAGCATAAGTACACCGCCCATGACCGCGAGCAGGGCTAATGCTAAAAACGCTACTAACTCACCGCTCATACTTTATTCTCCCTTCTCACATGCTGATCATTTTCATCAAGCCACTGTAAGTTTTTAAATAAGTCATCACGCGAATATTCGGCTAGCTCAAAGTTATTTGTCATCACAATGGCTTCTGTCGGGCAAACTTCCGTACAAAGATCGCAAAGAATACAAATTTCGAAATTAATATCATACGTATCAATGATTTTCCCTTTCTTCTCTGGATCTGGGTGCTTTTTCCCTGTTAGTTGAATACAGTCTGTCGGACAAATATTTGCGCATTGATTACAAACGATACACTTTTCTGGATAGAACTTTTGAATACCGCGAAAGCGATCTGGGAGTGGTAGTGGCTGATTTGGATAGTCGTACGTTACTTTCTTCTTACTTAAATTGCTAAGTGTATATTTTAAACCTTTAAATAAACCCTTCATTGTACTCCTGCCCCCTTTAGATTAGAAGAACAATTCTTTTATCAATGCTGCTAAGAAAATATTCGCAAGTGCTACCGGCAGTAATACTTTCCAGCCAAACTCCATTAATTGATCGCCTCGTATACGCGGGAACGTTACGCGGAACCAAATTAACAGAAAGACAACTGCACTAAATTTGAGCGCAAACCAAACAGCTCCTGGAATAAACGCTAAAAACGGAATTGGCTGCCAACCTCCTAAAAATAATACTGTCATAAGCGATGCCATTCCGAAGAAATACACATACTCAGAAAGCATAAAGAACGCCCAGCGAAATCCCGAATACTCCGTATGATATCCAGAGACGAGCTCCGATTCGGCTTCCGGTAAATCAAACGGCGTTCGGTTCAATTCCGCAACAGCTGCGATTAAAAAGACGATAAAACCAATTGGCTGCACGAAAATGTACCAAACCCCTTCTTGCGCCTCTACAATATCATTTAAATTTAAGCTGCCTGTTAGAAGGATGACCCCAATTACGCTCATCACAAGTGGAATTTCATAGGAGATCATTTGTGCCGCGGCGCGCATTCCGCCGAGTAACGAATATTTATTATTAGATGCCCAGCCCCCGGTTACAACACCAATTGTTGTAACCCCTGAGACTGCAATATAATACAGCAAGCCGACGCCGATATCGGCAAACTGCAACTTATCTGTAAACGGAATGACCGCTAATACCATGAATGCCGGTGCAAACGCAATGACCGGTGCTAATATGAAGAGCGGTTTATCGGCTGCTTTCGGAATCGTATCTTCCTTTAGCAAAAGTTTTAACACGTCCGCTACTGTTTGCAAGAGTCCAAAACGACCGCCCACTTGGTTCGGTCCGATACGTCCCTGCATAAATCCCATTACTTTCCGCTCTGCTAAAATCCCATATGTAACAAAGCCAAGAACGACAAACAACAACAACGTTGCCAATCCGAAAAAGATAAGAAAATTCGTCCAGCTTGCAGGTGACTCTAAGAGGTTTTGTATCATCACCCATCAACCTCCCCAAGTACAATATCAATGCCACCTAAAATTGTAATTAAGTTTGCGATATTCTCGCCTTTCAAGATATGCGGTAAAATTTGCAGATTATAAAAAGATGGGCGGCGGAACTTTAAGCGATACGGCTCTTTCTTTCCATCACTTGCAATGTAACAGCCAATCTCGCCGCGCGGTGACTCAATTCGCACGAATGCTTCACCTTTTGGTGGTTTAATTATCTTTGGCACCTTCGCTAAAATTGCTCCTTCTTTCGGAAACTGCTCTACCGCTTGTTCAATAATTTTCAGCGACTCTTCAATTTCCTCCATTCGGCAAACGTAACGATCCCAAGCATCCCCGACCTTACCGACAGGAACATCGAAATCAAAACGGTCATAAATAGAGTACGGCTCATCTTTCCGAAGATCCCATTTCACACCCGTGCAGCGCAAGTTTGCTCCGCTTAACGAATATTGCAAGGCATCTTCTGCCGAGTAAATACCGACTTCCTTTACGCGGTTTAAGAAAATTTCATTGCCGCTCACAAGGTCGTGATACCCCTCTAACTGCTCTCTCATATAAGGAACAAACCCCTGCACCTTTTCAATCCAGCCATCCGGCGCATCCCACTTCACCCCGCCAACGCGCATATAATTAAACGTTAAACGCGCTCCGCATAATTCATTTAGTAGGTTAATAATCATCTCGCGTTCGCGAAATGCATATAGAAACGGACTGACCGCTCCAATATCAAGCAAATTGGTTCCCCACCAAACAAGGTGACTCGCCACGCGCCCAAGCTCCATTGCAAGTATGCGTAAATATTCAGCGCGCTCCGGTATTTCCAGCCCCATCATCGTCTCCACTGCGTGACAGATGACGTAGTTATTTGTCATAGCTGCTAAATAATCCATTCGGTCTGTGTACGGGATAATTTGCGTATACTGCAAACTTTCCGCAATTTTCTCTGTGCCGCGGTGCAAATAACCAATAACAGGCGTAGCTTCTTTAATAATTTCCCCATCAATTTTAATAACGAGCCGAAATACACCGTGCGTACTCGGGTGCTGCGGCCCTACATTTAAAAGCATTTCTTCTGTACGAATCATGTTTTACACCCCCGCATCAAAAGGCTCATAATCTTTTCGCAGCGGATGACCAATCCAATCGTCTGGCATCAAAATCCGCTTTAAATTTGGATGCCCTTCAAACACAACGCCAAGCAAATCATACGCCTCGCGCTCCGGCCAATCTGCCCCTTTCCAAAGCGGTACAATGGAAGACACCCTCGGCTCGTCCCGGTCAAGTTTTACTTTCACCGCTACAGATTGCTTCTTGCCGTATGAAAATAAATGCACATACACTTCCATATGCGTAGCAAAATCTGTTGCATGTAATTCTGACATATAATTAAATACCAATTCAGGATCTTTCTTTAAAAGCTCCATCACTTCGTAGTAATGCTCTACTTTCACGACGAGCGTTGGAACATCTTTAGACAACCTATTAATATAGAAATCTTCTAGCACACCTTCGCCAAGTTTTGCTGTAACTGCCTGAACATACGCATCTAAATGTGGCTGATTTTGCGAAGGTTGTTCTACTTTCACTTCTTCCTCTTTCTTTCCTCCAGCAGCCCGGGCCTTTGCTGCAGCTGCTGCTTTCGCTTTTGCAATCGCAATTGCTTTTTCTTTCTCAGCGTCTATACTTCCGCCTTCTGATGCTTTCTGTTTCGCTAACGCGGCCGCCTTTGCTTTTGCTGCTGCGGCCGCTTTTGCCTTCGCAGCTGCGATTGCTTTTTCTTTCTCACTCTCTTCCGGGTCAGTTGCGTTCTCCTTTTCTTTCTGCTTCGCTAATGCGGCCGCCTTTGCTTTCGCTGCTGCAGCTGCTTTTGCCTTCGCAGCTGCGATTGCTTTTTCTTTCTCACTCTCTTCCGGGTCAGTTGCGTTCTCCTTTTCTTTCTGCTTCGCTAACGCGGCCGCCTTTGCTTTTGCTGCTGCAGCTGCTTTTGCCTTCGCAGCTGCGATTGCTTTTTCTTTCTCACTCTCTTCCGGTCCATCTGCGTTTTCCTTTTCTTTCTGCTTCGCTAACGCGGCCGCCTTTGCTTCCTCTGCTGCGCGGCGCTTTGCTTCTGCTATATCTATTTCACTCTCATTTGATAGCGCTTTCTCTTTTTCTTCTACATGATGAACCTCATTTTCCTGACGTGCCGCGAGCCGCTTTTTTGCTTCTTCCTTTGCACGTCTTGCTGCTTCTTTTTTCAGATCATCTATATTTTTATCTTGATCGCTCATTTATTCGTCACCTGCTTTCCTGTCTTTGCTTCGTAACGAATCTTTTCTTTTAATTTATTAATCCCGTAAATTAAAGCTGCTGGATTCGGCGGACAACCAGGAATGTATACATCCACCGGCACGATTTGATCTACCCCTTTTACAACGGCATATGAATTTACGTACGGTCCACCCGCCGTTGCACAAGATCCCATGGCAATGACCCAATTCGGTTCTGGCATCTGATCATATAAGCGCCGCACAATTGGGGCCATTTTCTTCGTTACCGTTCCAGATACAATCATGACATCCGATTGACGCGGAGATGTACGGAAAAACGAGCCAAATCGATCTAGATCATAATGCGAAGAACCGACTCCCATCATCTCAATGGCACAGCACGCCAATCCAAATGTCATTGGCCATAATGAATTACTGCGTGCCCACCCTTTTACTTGCTCAAGCGTCGTAAAAAATATATTTCTTTCTAACTCAGCACGTTCCTGTGGATGAATATCTTCAAAATTTATAGCCATTGTAACACCTTCTTTTTCCAAGCATATGCAAGACCAATGAGTAGCATAATAACAAAAATGAGCATTTCCACTAATGCAAATAACCCCAGTTTGTCATACGCTACCGCCCACGGATATAAAAACACAGTTTCCACATCAAAGATGACAAAAAGCAATGCAAAAATATAATAGCGGGCATGGAAGCGGACGTTTGCATCATGAAACGGCTCAATTCCACTTTCATATGTTGTTTTCTTCGCTGCACTTGGTTTATGTGGACGTAGCAATTTCCCCAAGGTGAGTGCGACAACCGGCAACAATATACCTAATAGCAAAAAAATACCGACAATCATATAACTATTTTCATATACATTTACCATTGTGAAACCCTCTCCCCCCTCATAAAAACAAGCTTACTCAGTACAAGTTATGATTCATTTGCATTATTTATTATTTTTTAATTTTTCTAAATAATGCAATTATAGATATTATAGCAAATTTCAAATTCTAATGTCGATACATTGGAAAAAAAGAAAAACCAAGTAACTAGAGGAAGACTTCCCCTTATATTACTTGGTGTACAGTAATTGAAACTAATTTTATTCTCATAAAAACTAGCATGAATGATTCATTTCATGCTAGTCGTTTTTTAAATAGTAATATCTTCTTTTTTATAATATTTCTTTGAAATTTCCTCATAAAACGCTGCAGATGTCGTGTAAAAATATGGAGTTAACCATAAGAAACCAATTCCTAAAGTAACGACACTTAATATAAACCAACCTAGAAAACTTAAACATAATAAGAAGTAGTCCATTTTATGACCATCCATCATACGGCGACTTTCAGTAATTGCTTGATTCGCTGTATACTCTGGGTGATCATTTAAAACAAAATACGTCATGGAATAAGAAAATGATTTTATAATTCCTGGAATAATAAGAAGTAATGTCCATAAAATAAGGTACACATACATTAATAAGTATGTTAAAAATGATTTAATAAACTGATTTCCATCGCTGAACCATTTAAATATATGACCGATACGAACCTCTGTCCCACGAACTGCGTTTAAAACAAGATAATAAGCACCAAGCGTTAACGGACCGATAATAAGCATCGCCACAATATCTACTGTAATAGAATCCCGCGCCTCTTTCCATCCCCAAAACATTGAGAAGATACCTGTAGTTGCTAACGTCACAGCACCAATAAGAATTCCGATTAATAAAGTCGCTCCTACCGCTAATCCCCATCTTCCTCTTAATGCATCAAGTGCTTCTTTTTTTAATTGACTGATCATATATAACCTCCTAATCCTCTAAATGATACTATTATATCTATATACCATTTATTTCATTATACCCCTATATTTATGTTGAAACTATCTTTCTTTATCCACTTTGTTTAATACAGTTTTCGGTTAGTTATTTTTCTATGCTACAGTGGAAATCAAGGTTTCTCTTTACATTACTATTCACGTAGTTGTCAATTTAGCATAGACAATGAAAAATATAGCTAATTGCCCCATTATGACAATACTTGGAACTACCACAATCAAATCAATAATGAAAAAGATTGCTAGAATCCCTAAAAATAACCCTAAATGAGAGTATGTTAAGCGGTGTTGTTCATATCTGTATTGATGAAAAACGATAGAAGTTGCAATGAAATAAAGTAAGACTGAACCGAATACAAAATAGAGGATGAATGAATAACGAACCTCTTGTAAAAATAGTAGTTCAATAGAAGCCGCAATCATGCTAAGCGACATGAGAATAAACAAATGACCGTAAATAATCGTTTGACCGGCTGTTTGGATTGATTTGTCTACTTTCTTTTCTACATTATCAAAATACTGCCACCACATGGAAATGATAAGGATGAATGAAATAATTGAGAATAAAATCGAATCCCAATCTCCTTTTTGCGGCTGCAATACTGAAAGGGTGCTGACGACCGATTCTCCAAACAAAATTAATGTTAATAAAGCAAAACGCTCTAATAAATGAGCCGTGTTGGTCGGAGATTTCACCAAATACTTGCGTCCGAAAAAAGGCACAATGATATCAACAATAATTCCTGCATATAACACGGCATATCGAATCCATGAATCAAAAAAGATGGAGAAACACGAAATAATAATTCCAATCCAAAAACGTGTTCCTAAAAAATGAGCCGTTTTTTTTCTATTCCCTACTTCTAACTTCTGAACAACAAGATATTGAATCGCCGTTAATGCTCTTAATCCAATATAGCCAATCAGAAACGACAAATAGTATTGATCAAAATCCACCGATAAACTGGATATCATAATGAGAACAAACAACATTTGAAAAATCATAAACATACGTTGATGCAAAATATCTTGCCCAAACCGATTCGTGAACAGTGTTTGTCCAGTCCAAGACCACCATATCGGGATAAATATGAGAACAAATTTCAAGAAATATTCTGGGTGAATATATCCGTTTTCAACATGAATTAAAACCTTAGTAGCAGTTGAGACCGCTGCTACAAATAACAAGTCATAAAAAAGTTCTAACCACGTTACTTTTTTCTCCTCCATTTTTAACACTCCTTTTCACACCTGATAAGGTATATATAAATCCTTTTTGACATATAGATTACGGCTATGCAAAAACAAAGATTCTGCTACTTTCTTACTCCCTTTGTTTGAATATCCCATGTGAAAAAAAAAGGAACTGACCACTTCTACGCATGGCCAGACGCTCTCGCCCACCTAAAAAGAAAAGAGTTTTTATGTCGGTTTTTTAATTTGGAATTATATATCATCATAAAATGTAATGGTAAACAATCCCAATATTTACATTCTATCAGTTTAGTCATAAATTCAATGTAAAAAAGAAAGAATTAGGTGACATGATGCAAGAGCACTTTCAAGCATCACAATTTTCCAATTTGAATCATGAAGAGAAAAAACAACTTTTAGATTTACTTCGGAAAGTTCAAAAGTAAACTGACAGGAGTGAGATTCTATGAATGATGAATACAAACGTTATACAGGGAAAGATATCGATGTCTTTTTCAACGCTGAAATATGTGCACATTCCGCAAAATGCGTAAAAGGATTACCAGAGGTTTTTGATATAAAGAAAAAGCCGTGGGTGAACGCTGATGGAGCAGAGGCTGACGAAATTGCAAAAGCTATTGATCAATGTCCAAGCGGTGCATTGAAATATATAAGAAAAGACAGTTGTAAATAAGAAATACGAAAAGAAGTCTTAAGGCAAATGTGAAAGGCATAATTTTTAAAAGGAGGACATATGAAATTGCTTGATATAAAAAAAGATACCAACACTTTTTATGTAGGAGAAGAAAATAAAAAAGAAGCAGAAATACATTATGTTCCGACTGGCAAAGAAAAAATTATCGTAGACCATACATTTGTTTCAGACAACCCCAGAGGTCAAGGAGTCGGAGAAGCATTAGTGAAAAAGATCGTCGAGTTCGCTAGAGAAGAAGGAAAAGTAATTATTCCCCTATGCCCTTTTGCAAAGAGCCAAATAGAACGTAATGCAGATTATCATGATGTTTTAGCAAAATATTGATTGTATATTAAAAAAGTCCGATTTCTCTGCACCACAGAAGAATCGGACTTTTCGTATTGTCTAAACAAATATGTTTTGAAAATACTATTCCTTTTTAAAAAACGACATACTATAAATAAAAAGGAAACATGTCATCTAACTTCATGGGGGACTTATTATTGTGAAAAATAGACAAACCCATTTGTTTTTTCTTACATATTCTTTATTGATTTATATTGCGGTTCATTATATAGCTTTGCAAATATGGGATGAATACTCACTTCAATTTCAATTACAAATGAGTATCGTAACTTTCATTCTTAATGGGATTATATGTGGCTCGTTATTGTATTCTACTTCCCGTAAAGAAGGACATGCCTATACGTTTTGGATGCTCTTAACAATTGGCTCATTCCTTTACTTTATTGGTGACACGGTCGTTATGTATCAACACCTCATTTTGCATAATTACAAAGCAATTATAGATTCCTCAGATCTATTCTATTTATTATTTTTACTTTTCTATACGCTAGCTTTTTTCTATAAGAATATGTATGAATGCACAAATTGGGAAAAAATCTTTATGTTATGTGATATTTGTATCATCGTTACAGCAGCATTTACCTTACATTACTATCTATTTTTTAAAAATACTGTCCATCCAGATGCGATATCCAACATTCACAAATTTATATTGCTTGTATATCCAATTACAGATTTATTATTTTTAGTCATGGGCATTCGTTTATTACTTCGGCCCTTATCATTTGTTTCTCGAGTAGTTGTTGCTTTACTAAGCGGTTCACTCATTTTATATGCACTGCTTGATTCGATGTATGGATATATTAAATATTTTCGGACAGACCATTCTTTGTTCACGATAACACCTTTCTTCCAAATCGTCTTAGGACTAGTTGCAATCGCTTGCCTGCTGCACGAAGAAAACAAAAATGAACAACATTTTTTCCATCCTAAAATAGGTGAAAAGGTGCGATTATCACTTCCTTATTTAGCAGTTGCGGCATTAATTCTATTTACCTTACATGAAAAAAACTTTTCTCCCATTTTGGAAAAAGGCGTATTTTTAACATTTTTCTTCGTACTTATTCGTCACATGTTAGTAAGGCACCAAAATAAACGGCTATTACAAAAGCAACAACAGTTTAATTTAGAGTTAGAAAAGCAAATTGAACTGCGTACAGAAGACTTAGTGGAACAAACAAATGAATTATATAAAAGCCAACAAATGTTTAAATCATTGTATGAACATCACCCAGATCCCATTTTTACATTAGATTTGCACGGGAATTTTTTTAATGTAAACAATGCGGGGATTATATTACTTGGTTATCAAACAGATGCACTGTTACATGAGTCTTATCGCTCTCTCGTATATGAGGAAGATTTAGAAAAAGCCATACATGCTTTTCGTTATGCGAAGGAGGGACACTCTACAACTTTAGAAATAAGAGCGTATCATCAAAACCGAGATATTTATTATTTACATGTAACGGTGGTACCCATCATATTGCAAGCACGCATCACAGGTATTTACTTAATGATAAAGGACATTACAGAAGGAAAACGACAGCAAGAGCAAATTAGCTTCTTAGCGTATCACGATACATTAACACAGCTCGTCAATCGCCGTGCCTTTGAAAAACAACTTAATCATGCCATTCTTCACGCTAAGAAAGAAAACATAAAACTCGCTATTATGTTTCTCGATTTAGATCGGTTCAAAATTATTAATGATACACATGGGCATAAAACTGGAGACTTTCTCTTAATTGAAGTTGCAAAACGCTTGCAACATGCGGTTGGACAAAACGGAATGGTTGCCCGGTTTGCAGGCGATGAATTTACCATTTTAATTGAAAAATACGAAACCCTTTCAGAAATTGAAAGGATCGCAAACGCTATTTTACAAATCATGAACGAACCAATTGAATTAGAAAATCATACGTTACAAATTACACCGAGTATTGGGATTGCCACATATCCAGACGCAGGGGACGACGCTATGTCACTTCTACAGCATGCTGATATGGCAATGTATGAAACGAAAAATAAAGGAAAAAACGGCTTTTCAATTTATACAAAAGCACGTTTGTAAATATATGCAAAGTTATTACTTTAGTGAACCGCTACTTGCTTTCTCTCTTTGTTTTAAACTTTGCACATGGCAGGAAAAGGCCCTGACCGCTCCTATGCATCACCAGTCCCTCTCACCCATTTAAAAAAATGCTTTTCTGTCGGTTTTTCATAAAGTAACTGAGTAGTTACTTTGTATTTATATATAAATGCAAAAAAGCCGCAAAGGTCATCCCTTCACGGCTTTTCTTTACTTAAGATTTGAAACGTCCAAACGGTTAATCGCACGTTTAAGTGCCATTTCCGCACGTTTGAAATCAACATGTGCTTGTTTATCTTGCATACGTTGCTCAGCGCGGCGCTTCGCTTCGTTTGCACGATGAACGTCGATATGATTTGCTGTTTCAGCAGATGGTGCTAATACTGTTACTTTATCAGGGCGAACTTCAATAAAGCCACCGCTAACTGCTACGTAATCTGTATGTCCACCATTTTTCAAGCGAATTGCACTAATTTTAAGTGGTGCAACAGTCGGAATGTGACCTGCTAAGATCCCCATTTCCCCGCTCTCTGCTCTTACGCTTACCATTTCAACTTCGTTTTCGTAAACCGGTCCATCAGGAGTTACAATACTGACTGGAAATGTCTTCATAATTCGTCCCTCCTAAGGCCTTATGCCATCATTTTCTTCGCGTTTTCAATAACTTCTTCAATACCACCAACAAGACGGAATGCATCTTCTGGAAGGTCATCATGTTTTCCTTCTAGAATTTCTTTGAATCCACGAACTGTTTCTTTTACAGGTACATAAGATCCTTTTTGACCTGTAAACTGTTCTGCTACGTGGAAGTTCTGTGATAAGAAGAACTGAACGCGACGAGCGCGATGTACAACTAATTTATCTTCTTCAGATAACTCATCCATACCTAAGATGGCGATGATATCTTGAAGCTCTTTGTAACGTTGCAACGTTTGCTGAATTTGACGAGCAACTGCATAATGCTCTTCTCCTACGATTTCTGGAGAAAGTGCACGAGATGTAGATGCTAATGGGTCTACCGCTGGGTAAATACCCATTTGTGTTAAACGACGCTCTAAGTTTGTTGTTGCATCTAAGTGAGCGAACGTTGTAGCTGGTGCTGGGTCAGTGTAGTCATCGGCTGGTACATATACCGCTTGGATAGACGTGATAGACCCTTTATTTGTTGATGTAATACGCTCTTGTAATTGACCCATTTCTGTTGCAAGTGTTGGTTGGTAACCTACCGCAGATGGCATACGACCAAGTAGGGCAGATACTTCAGAACCAGCTTGCGTGAAACGGAAGATATTATCGATGAACAGAAGTACGTCTTGTCCTTGCTCATCACGGAAATGTTCAGCCATTGTTAAACCTGTTAACGCAACACGTTGGCGCGCTCCAGGTGGCTCGTTCATTTGTCCGAATACCATCGCTGTTTTCTTGATTACGCCAGAATCGCTCATTTCGTGGTATAAGTCGTTACCTTCACGAGTACGCTCACCTACACCTGCGAATACAGAGATACCGCCGTGCTCTTGTGCGATGTTGTTAATTAATTCTTGGATTAATACCGTTTTACCTACACCGGCACCACCGAATAGACCGATTTTACCACCTTTAATATAAGGAGCTAATAAGTCTACTACTTTAATACCAGTTTCAAGAATTTCTACTTTTGTAGATAACTCTTCGAATGCAGGTGCTTGGCGGTGAATTGGATCACGGCGTACATCCGCTGCCACTGCTTCACCTAAGTCAATTGCATTACCTAATACGTTAAATACACGACCAAGTGTTGCATCACCAACTGGAACAGAAATTGGTTTACCAGTATCTTCTACTTCTGTACCACGAACAAGTCCATCAGTAGAAGACATTGCTACTGTACGAACTGTATTGTCACCAAGATGAAGTGCAACTTCTAAAGTTAAGTCGATTGCGCCTTCTTTAATTCTAAGGGCATTGTAGATTTCAGGTAGCTTTCCGCCGTCAAACTTAACGTCTACAACCGGACCCATGATTTGCGTAACGCGCCCTTTATTCATCGGGTTCCCTCCTAGCTTTCTTTAAATTACCGGCTTTTCCACGAACAGTCGGTTTTCATTTTTTTATATTTCATTTCGCATGAAGACTATCGCTTCCGCTTTTTATCAATCCAGCTCCAGCGGCTAGAACGGTCCGCTTCCGCTTTTTATTTCTACTCTAACGCTGCTGCACCGCCGACGATTTCCGTAATTTCTTGCGTAATCGCTGCTTGACGAGCGCGGTTGAAAGAAAGTGTAAGTGTATCGATAACTTCCATTGCGTTGTCTGTAGCACTTTTCATTGCTGTCATACGCGCTGCATGTTCACTTGCTTTACCATCTAGCAATGCACCGTAAACTAAGCTTTCAGCGTATTGTGGCAATAATACTTTTAAAATATCTTCTTCAGATGGTTCAAACTCATATGAAGTTGTTGCTTTTTCAGATGCCACATCTGTAAGCGGTAAAATTTTCTTCTCCGTTACTTCTTGTGAGATCTTACTTACATAATGGTTGTAGTAAATATACAATTCATCATAAGCGCCATCTGTAAACATAGAAATTGCTCTTGAAGCAATATCTTTAATATCAGCAAATGCTGGTTGATCCGATAATCCAAGTACTTCATCAATGATATTAAAACCACGACGTTTTAAATAATCACGTCCTAGACGTCCAAGTACAATAATTGCGTACTGATTTGCATCCATGTTATGACGCTCTTTCACTACGTTACTTACTGCACGTAAAACGTTACTGTTATATCCACCTGCTAGTCCGCGATCCGATGTAATAACGATGTATCCTGTTCGCTTTACAGGACGCGCTGTTAGCATTGGATGATTTACACCGCTGCCTTGCGCTATGCTCGCTACTACTTCTTGAATCTTATCCATATACGGAACGAAAGATTTAGCATTTTGTTCTGCACGGCTTAACTTCGATGCAGATACCATCTCCATCGCTTTCGTAATTTGACTCGTTTTCTTTGTCGAGTTAATTTTCGCTTTTATATCGCGTAAAGATGCCACAGGTTTTCACCACCTTTTTTTCCGGAAGTTGGCATGATCAGAAAGAGTTCCATTTCGTCGATCTTCCTAATCGTTTTACTTGTTCATGATTGAAGGAAAAGAATAGGTGCACCTACTCTTTTCCTCTTCACATCCGTTAGCACTCTATGTAAGAGCCCTGTTTATATAGAAGTGGAGCGGCTAAACAGCCGGCTCCGCCTTTTATTATTCAGATGCTACGAAAACTTTTTTGAAGCCGTTAATAGCAGTTGCCATTTTTTCGTCTTCAGGAAGTTTTGTTGTTGTACGAATTTCAGTTAATAACTCAGCAGCATTTGTATCTAACCAAGCATGGAACTCGTCTTCAAAACGAGTGATATCTACTACTGGGATATCATCTAAGAATCCGCGTGTTAATGAGTAAAGAATCATAACTTGCTTCTCTACTTTTAATGGCTTATGTAAGCCTTGTTTTAATACTTCTACTGTACGTGCACCACGGCTTAATTTCGCTTGTGTTGCTTTATCAAGGTCAGAACCGAACGCAGCGAACGCTTCTAATTCACGATAAGATGCAAGGTCAAGACGAAGTGTACCAGATACTTTGCTCATCGCTTTAATCTGAGCTGAACCACCAACACGAGATACAGAAGTACCTGCGTCGATCGCTGGACGTACACCAGAGAAGAATAGATCAGATTGTAAGAAAATCTGTCCATCCGTAATAGAGATTACGTTTGTTGGGATGTAAGCTGATACGTCCCCTGCTTGTGTTTCGATGAAAGGTAATGCTGTTAAAGAACCAGCGCCTTTTGCATCACTTAATTTCGCCGCACGCTCTAGTAAGCGGGAGTGTAAGTAGAATACATCCCCTGGATACGCTTCACGACCTGGAGGACGACGTAATAGTAATGAAAGCTCACGGTATGCAGCCGCTTGTTTTGATAAGTCATCATATACAACTAATACGTGTTTGCCGTTGTACATGAACTCTTCACCCATAGTTACACCAGCATATGCAGCTAAGTATAATAATGGAGCAGGTTGAGATGCAGATGCAGTTACAACGATTGTGTAATCTAATGCACCGTGCTTACGTAATGTTTCAACTACGTTACGAACTGTAGATTCTTTTTGTCCGATTGCTACATAGATACAAATCATATCTTGATCTTTTTGGTTCAAGATTGTATCAAGTGCAACAGCTGTTTTACCAGTTTGGCGGTCACCGATGATTAACTCACGTTGTCCGCGTCCAATTGGTACAAGAGCGTCGATCGCTTTAATACCAGTTTGAAGTGGCTCATGAACAGATTTACGATCCATTACACCTGGTGCTGGGTTTTCGATTGGACGAGTTTTTGTTGTGCTAATTGGACCTAAACCATCTACTGGTTGACCTAGTGGGTTTACAACACGACCGATTAATTCTTCACCTACTGGTACTTGCATGATGCGACCTGTACGACGTACTTCGTCACCTTCACGAATTTCAGTATAAGGTCCTAAAATAATGATACCTACGTTATTTTCCTCTAAGTTTTGTGCTAGTCCCATAACGCCGTTAGCGAACTCAACAAGCTCACCAGCCATAACGTTATCAAGACCATGAGCACGTGCAATACCGTCACCAACTTGAATAACTGTACCAACATCGCTAACTTCGATCTCAGACTGATAGTTTTCAATTTGTTGCTTAATCAGTGCGCTAATTTCTTCAGCTCTGATGCTCATGCGCTTCACCCCTATCTATTCTTCATAAGTTCACGCTGAATACGTGCTAACTTTCCTTGTAAACTGCCGTCGTAAATGCGGTTTCCAATGCGGACTTTAATACCGCCTAGTAAATCTTCATCTACAACATTTTGAACGCGAATTGCATCTTTTCCTGTTTTCTTTGCAAATGCTTCTGCAACGCTCAGTTTCTCATCTTCTGTTAAAGAACGAGTAGAGTACACAGTTGCATCAGCTACGTTACGCTCTTCATTTGCAAGTGCAACATACACATCTACAATTTCAGGTACTAATGTTTCGCGATGATTATCAATTAAAAGATATAACGTGTTTAAAATCGGCTGAGAAACAGTAGAAAACACGTTAGAAAGAGTTTGTTTTTTCTTTTCTGCTGAAATGTTTGGTTGTCCTAAAAAAGTATGTAGTTCTTTACTACTTACAAAAACGCTTTGCACAAGGCGCAGCTCTTCCTCAAACATTTCTAGTACGTGTTTTTCTTTTGCGATTTGAAAAAGAGCGACAGCATAACGTTTAGCTACAATCTCATTGCTCATCGCGCTTCTCCTACCTCTTTAATATAATCGCGAATTAATTGAACTTGGTCTTCTTCTTTCAGTTCTTTTTGCATAACTTTAGAAGCAATTTGGACAGATAAAGAAGCAACCTGTTCTTGAAGAGCAGCAATTGCTTGCTCTTTTTCGCGTTGAATTTCTTGTACAGCAGATTCTTTAATAGATACTGCTTCTTCTTTAGCAGCAGCAACGATACTTTCTTTTTGATCCTCTGCTTGCTTTTTCGCTCTCTCGATTAATTCTTGCGCTTCAATACGTGATTGTTTTAACATTTCACGTTGTTCTTCTACTAACTTTCTCGCCTCTGCATTGTTCTTTTCCGCAGCGTCGATTTCGTTAGAAATATGATCTTCACGTTCCTTCATAATTCCCATTAAAGGTCCAAATGCATATTTACGAAGTAATGCTAATAGAATTAAGAAAACAACAATTGTATAAAGCATTGTTCCGTATGGAACAGCAGCAGCTCCTAATAATAGAGTTGGCACAAGGATTCACTCCCTTCAAAAATCTAAATTAAATAAATGAAAAGACAAGTAATGTTTCATTCATAAAGCAATGGCGAAGAAGGTCCCAAAACGATCTTCGCCACTTATTGTAAGGGGAGCTATCCCTTATTTGTTTAATACGATAAACGCGATTACTACACCGATGATTGGAAGTGCCTCAACTAAAGCTACCCCGATGAACATGATTGTTTGAAGTACACCACGTAATTCTGGTTGACGAGCAACACCCTCAACTGTGCGAGATACGATAAGACCATTACCAATACCAGCACCTAATGCAGATAAACCAATAGCAATTGCAGCTGCGATTACACCTAAACTCATTTTAAAAGTCCTCCTTTTTATCAATAAAAAATAAATTTTGTACTTACTGTAAATATATTAATGGTCGTGGCTTACTTTGTGAGCCATGTATACCATCGTTAACATTGTAAAGATAAATGCCTGGATAGCACCTACGAAAATACTGAAGCCCATCCACGCTAACATCGGTAGAACAGCACCTAATGCGCCGCCAAATGTACCGCTTGCTCCTAACTGAGCAAGTAACGTTAATAAAATCTCACCCGCATAAATGTTACCAAATAAACGCAGACCTAACGTCAATGTATTCGCAAATTCCTCAATTACCTTTAAAGGGAATAAGAACTTCATTGGTTGAATATAGCCTTTTAAATATTCTTTCGTACCCTTCATCTTAACTCCATAATAATGGGTGAGGGCAACTACCATCACGGCTAAAGTTAGAGTAACTGCTGGGTCAGACGTTGGAGATCTCCACCATGCAATATGCTCTCCACCTTCAGCTGTCGCAATCATGAACGGCAAACCGAGCATGTTTGCTACAAAGATATACATAATGAGTGTAACTCCAAGCGTTAAAAAGCGTCCACCTGTTTTCCAATCCATCGTACTATTAATCATACCTTTTACGAAGTCCATAACCCATTCAAAGAAATTTTGCATTCCTGTTGGACGCAAGGCTAAGCGACGGGTACCAATAACAGCGATGATAAATACGATTACTGCCGCAACAGTCGTCATCATAACAGAGGACAAGTCGAACGTTAAACCTAGAAATTCAACTAATTTACCGTGTTCCACTAGTAATTCACCTCTCTTCCCTGCTCTTATACTGTAGATAAAGAAAATCTATGATCATGACAAGATATCCTGTCAGCAATCCTAATGCCAAGCTCCACATCGCCATTAAATGCTGATATTTTGCTGCAAATAAAATTAATAGCCCTATCGCGGCTAATCTCGAATATGTACTCACTGCAGTCGCTTTATACTTCACTTGCTCACCTTGTGTAACGCGATCTAACAGCTTGTCCGTCTTGTGTGCAACGATGCGCAAACTAAGAAAACCGAAAATCGTTCCGATAATCAGTCCTAGAAAGACATCTTTGTATGAGGTAAAGCCCCATCCTAATACAAAGAGTGCGAGAAGGTTGTACATATATTTCTTTTGTCTTTGGACAAGTTCATGTACTTCTATCATCATTGCTCTCCCGAATAAAATTTTCGAATGAGTTGAATCATAGCATAAACCCCTGTTCCAAGTCCTAGTAATAAACCGATTACTAGAAATAATGGAAACGTTCCAAGCTTACCATCAATCCATTGCCCGCCAAAAATTCCAACTAAAATAGCACCAACGAGCTGAGAAAGAATTCCAGTCATTAAAGCATACGCCTTAAATGGACTACGCTTGTTTTCCTCCAAGGATTCATCCCTCCATATGTAAAGCCTCATTCACTATGTGTTTAAGAATGTGTTAATAATAACTCATTTTTTTGCATAAATCCTATTTAAATGAGAAAATTAATTTTTTTGTCAAAGAATAGACGAAAATTTGTCAATGAAAACCCTACCATCTATCCCCGTTGTTAGCATACAATAGGGTGTTAAACAGTGTCAACGTCAAATCGAAAAAAATCAAAAAATTTGAGTATTAGGTATTTATTCCCATAACTGAAAACGTTCTCCTTCAAAATAATGTTAAAAGTCGTCTACTTTCTAGACCTTTTCTCTTTATAATAGAAGAAAAATGTTCACAAGTTTGTCACTATTATATTTTCTTGATATATAAATTTTCACATTTGATATGACTTCCTCAAATAAGAAGTTTCTATATTATATGCAATTTCACCACAGATTATGTTGCACAAAAAAAACAGACGAGAAGGGTGCCTTCTCGTCTGTTGTCTTACTTCGTCCCAAATAAACGGTCGCCAGCATCTCCAAGACCTGGTACAACATATCCATGATCGTTTAATTTTTCATCTAATGCAGCCACGTAAATATCTACATCAGGATGATCTTCTTGAATAACTTTTACGCCTTCTGGAGCACCAACGATACACATTAATTTAATATGTTTCGCACCGCGCTTCTTCAATGAAGTAATCGCTTCTGATGCAGAGCCGCCTGTCGCTAACATTGGATCAAGTACGATAAAATCACGTTCTTCTACATCAGTTGGAAGCTTCACATAATATTCTACAGGTTGTAATGTTTCTGGATCACGGTATAAACCGATATGACCTACTTTTGCTGCTGGAATTAATTTCAAAATCCCATCTACCATTCCTAGGCCTGCGCGTAAAATCGGAATTAAACCAAGCTTCTTACCTGCAATCACTTTTGTTTTCGCTTTACTTACAGGTGTTTCAATTTCAATCTCTTCAAGCGGAAGATCGCGTGTAATTTCAAACGCCATCAAACTTGCTACTTCATCTACTAGTTCACGAAATTCTTTCGTACCTGTATTCTTATCGCGAATATATGTAATCTTATGTTGAATTAAAGGGTGATCAAAAACATACAGTTTTCCCATGTGAATCGCTCCTTCAGATGATATTGGTGCGTGAGAGCACACTGTTTTACACTATGTACGATTGTAAAGAAAACGCTTCTAATATTCAAGGGTGAATTTGGGATATAGATGTAAAACAACTGTCATTTCTATTTATTTTTCTTATTTAGACAAAAAACATACTTGTTGAATTGCTACTCAAAAAAAGAGATTGTTCTATAAATCAGTTACATAGACTTATGAGACAACCCTGTGAATGACATTGCATAGCGGTGTTTCCCATTCGGTTTGAATCCAAATTGAGTGAAAGTGAGACTGTTATATTCTTTATATTTTCTTTATTTATCTAAAAGAGCAGAGTTATAAGTTTGACGACAATATTGTAACCAACGTTCTAACATTTCTTTTTGTTCTTGGGTTGGAAAAATTTCATATTTTTGGCTCAGCAACATTGTCATCACCTACCTCTTTTTTTGTTGTAGGTTTTCAGATCCACACACAAAAATAGAATGTATGTTCCGTCTTGTTTCTAGTACTAACATACATGATGTTACATAAAAAGGAAAGAGAAATTTCGTGCTGTGTACGACCAACATTCATCCCCTCACTATTACTTGGGCTATCCCCTACACATGCTTGAGGAAGGGGACTTCTGTTGGAATTTTGTTAAGCCAATTACATTTATATGCAATATTGCATATAAAAATAAGTTGTAAAGTTAATTATGCAAAAGTATAATAAAGGTATAGATAAATAATAAAATATTCAGAAAAAGGAGAGATTGTTTATGGAAATCGCAATGGCAGTTTTAAAATTTCTAGGTGCAGTAATTCCATTAGTAGCAGACCTTTTAAAAGCAGTAATGTAAATCGTATTTAGTGCCATTATATTATTTTATAAGTATTATACAAATAATCTGTATATCAAACAAATTGAAAAAGAGCATAGAGAAAGGCGACTTTCCGTTCATGGCTGAACAGAAAGTCGCCTTTTTTATCTATCTTATAGCTCTTTATACATTGGGAATTTATCAGTTAAAGCATTTACACGCACGCGTGCTTCTTCTAATGCTGCTTCATTATCATGATTTTTTAATGTGTGAGCCATAATTGATGCGATTTCATCCATTTCAGCAAATCCGAAACCTCTTGATGTTACAGCTGCAGTTCCAATACGAACGCCGCTTGTTACAAATGGGCTAGCTGGATCAAATGGAATTGTATTTTTGTTTACTGTGATACCAACTTCATCTAATACATGCTCTGCAACTTTTCCAGTAATGTCTAAATTGCGAACATCAATTAAAATTAAGTGGTTGTCCGTTCCACCAGAAACAAGAGTAATTCCTTCTTTTTGCAAACCTTCAGCTAAACGATTTGCGTTGTTAATGATGTTTTGTGCATATGCTTTGAAGTCGCCCTGCAATGCTTCTCCAAATGCAACTGCTTTTGCTGCGATTACATGCATAAGTGGTCCGCCTTGAATACCAGGGAAGATGGATTTATCAATTTGCTTTGCAAATTGTTCTTTACATAAAATCATACCGCCGCGTGGTCCGCGTAATGTTTTATGAGTGGTTGTTGTTACGAAATCAGCGTATGGTACTGGGTTTGGGTGTAAGCCTGCTGCTACAAGTCCTGCGATATGTGCCATATCTACCATTAAATATGCGCCAACCTCATCAGCGATTTCACGGAATTTCTTGAAATCGATCACACGAGGATATGCACTAGCACCGGCAACGATTAATTTTGGTTTATGCTCTTTCGCTTTTTCTAATACGTCTTCATAATTGATGTGATGTGTATCAGGATCTACACCGTATTCAATGAAGTTGTATTGCACGCCACTAAAGTTAACAGGACTTCCGTGTGTTAAGTGACCGCCGTGGGATAAGTTCATACCAAGTACTGTGTCACCTTGCTCTAGAATCGTGAAATATACAGCCATATTTGCCTGTGCACCAGAGTGCGGTTGAACGTTTACGTGCTCTGCGCCAAAAATTTCTTTTGCGCGATCACGTGCGATATCTTCTACGATATCCACATGCTCACAACCACCGTAATAACGTTTCCCAGGATATCCTTCTGCATACTTGTTCGTTAATACAGAGCCTTGTGCTTCCATTACTGCTTCGCTTACGAAGTTTTCAGATGCAATAAGCTCGATTTTTGAACGCTGTCTTCCTAATTCTAATTCAATTGCAGCAAACACCTTTTCATCTTGACGTTTTAAATGCTCCACCAAAATCCCCCTTTTCTGAACGAACTACACCTATTTCCGATATTTTCCCTTCATTTCCTAAGAAAAAACGAAAGTTCTAGCTGTAATTCTTTTAAATCTTCACATTTTCAACTACATTCTAACACGACTCCACACATGATAAAAGAAAAAAAGACCAAATTCGGTCTTTTTTTCTTACTTAACTACAAGTAAACGTTTCCTCTTTTATTGCATATACTGCACGCGCTCCGCCAATTAACTTCGGACGCGCTTTTGCCATCGTTACATGAGCATGCCCAATCTCTTTCACTCGTGTGCGGACCGGAACAGCTACATGTTTTAAATGCATACCGATAAATGTATCTCCAATATCAATACCTGCATCCGCTTTTACGAACTCTACGATAACGGGGTCTTTCATATTATGATATGCATATGTTGCAAGAGCCCCACCCGCTGATCTGACAGGCGTAACAGTTACAATCTCGAACTGATGCTTTTCTGCGACTTCTCTTTCTACCACTAAAGCACGGTTTAAATGTTCACAACACTGAAATGCTAGGGTAATGTCATATTGCTCTTGAAAATGTTTTAACTCAGAAAAAATCGCCTCTGCTACTTCCATCGTTCCTGATGTTCCAATTCTTTCACCAAGCACTTCACTTGTACTACATCCCACAACAAAAAGGTTCCCATTCCGCAGCGTGGCTTGCTCTTGAAACTCAAAAAGCGCTGTTTGCAACTGCTCTTTTAATTGTGATATTTCACTCATTACGCTCTTCCTTTCGCAGGTAGGTTCAACAAATTATATTACTTCTTACTAGAAGTTAGACTACAATTACTTCGCTTCGTATGCTTTAATTTTTCCTACACGATTTTCATGACGGCCGCCTTCATAATCCGTTGTTAACCAAATCTTCGCGATGTCGCGCGCTAATCCAGCTCCAATTACACGCTCACCCATTGCTAGCATGTTCGTATCATTATGTTCTCTCGTTGCTTTTGCACTAAATGTATCATGCACTAATGCGCAGCGAATGCCGTGTACTTTATTTGCCGCAATTGACATACCAATGCCTGTTCCGCAAATTAAAATACCACGATCTACTTCACCATTTGCAACCATTTCTGCTGCTGGGAATGCAAAATCAGGATAATCTACAGAACCTGCCTCGCACTCACAACCTAAATCAATATATTCAATGTTCAATTCTTCTAATAGACTTACGATTTCTTTACGAATATTCAATCCGCCATGATCAGATGCTACAACTACTTTCATTCTAAACCCCTCCAAATATAAAATGAAACTTCTATTAGTAGAAATCTCTTCTTTCCATTAAATCAGCATAATCTCCAATATCGTATTATACACGAAACATTAGCTTTCTGAGTGTTTTTTCACCAAAGTTTGCACAAGTTGTTGCATTTCTGCCAGTGTCGCTTGATAGACAGCAAGCGAACCGCCAAAAGGATCAGAAATATCCTTATTTGTACCTTCTACAAATTCGTATAATGTATGCACTTTTTCGCTTACTTCTGGATGGTGCGCTAATAAAAGCTGACGATGTCCTGCGGTCATCGTCAAGACAACATCCGACCACTCTAACAACTCTTCTGTCACTTGCTTGGAAGAATGCGCAATCAGGATACCTTTTTCTTCTAACGCATTTTTAGCATGAAGAGATGCATCGCTACCAACCGCCGCAAAAACACCGGCAGATTGTACATCAAACTGCCCCTTACCATGATGACGTAATAGTGCCTCTGCCATCGGGCTGCGGCACGTATTTCCTGTACAAACGAATAATACTCGCTTCACCAAACACCACTCCTTATGATGAATATCTCTTTTCATCATAACTCACAATGATAGCGAAAAAAAGAAATGTATATATAAGTTAAAAAACAGACATAAAAACCGCTTTTTTAGGGGAGGGCGAGAGCGTCTAGTCGTGTATAGGAGCGGTCAGATCCCTTTTTCCTGCCACATGCGAGGTTTGAAACAAAAGGAGCAAGCCAGTAGCAGGTATGTTGTATTCTGCATAGCAATGGCTTATGTGCCGGAAAATTAAAATGGATATATAGTAACACAAGAAAAAATATACCACTATTCTCCATTTTAACACCCAACATAAAAAAGGAATCCATTCCGATTATGAAATGGATTCCTGATTTGTCAAACGATTATTTCATTGTTACTTTCATTACTCCAGTTGAACCTTTTGTAGCTGTTACACCTACAGTTGTTTCAATAGATTCTGTTGCATCTGTGTTTGTAATAACGATTGGTGTAATTGTACTTTTCGCTTTTTCACGAATTAATTCTAAATCGAAAGAGATTAATTTATCGCCAGCTTTAACAGTTTGTCCTTCCGATACATGCGTTTCGAAACCTTCGCCTTCCATTTTTACAGTTTCTAATCCGACGTGGATTAAGATTTCTGCACCGTTTGTTGATTTAATCCCTACAGCATGTTTTGTGTGGAATAATTGTACAATCTCACCATCTACCGGGGATACTACTACACCTTCAGTTGGATCGATGGCAACACCGTCCCCCATCATACGACCAGCGAATACTGGATCTGGTACTTCTTCAATATTTTTCACTTCTCCAGTTAATGGAGATACGATTGTTTCTGCATTTGTTTTAGAACCAAAACCAAATAATTTTTTAAACATAGGATAATCCTCCTCATCATTCACCGCTTTAGCGATATAAAAAAATTTCCATAAAGTGAAACTTCCATCAGTGACGCTTTTTTCACTGATGGTTAGCCCGCCCAACCGGGCTTTTACGGGCAGTTTTCTTCCCTGTTCTTCCTCATCCTTTACTGCCCGTTAATGCGGGATAAAAATGAAATTATTAACCAGACCCTTATTGTATCGCCTCGCAAAATTCCAGTCAATTCAGACTGTCTGAATTTAATCGAAAAGGAAGCGAATTCCCTTTGATTTTTCCCACAAATTTTCTAAAACGCTTAACAACATCATTATCTTTTCATTTATTGTTTGTAAAATTTATTTTTATTTATTTAATTATCCACTTGACTAAAGTAAGTAACTATTTTATTATTACTTACATAAGATAAGTAAATAAACTTTTTGGAGGTTTTATAAAATGATGAACATTGGTCTTCTTATTATTCGTCTTATTATCGGGATTACTTTCATGGGGCATGGCGCTCAAAAGTTATTTGGCTGGTTCGGTGGTTACGGTTTAAAAGGAACTGGCGGCTGGATGGAATCAATCGGCTTACGACCAGGCGTATTGATGGCATTTATGGCCGGAGCAACTGAATTACTAGGCGGTTTCTTATTTGCTGCTGGTATTTTCACTTGGGTAGGTGCTCTATTTATTGTCGGCACGATGTTAGTGGCCATCATCACAGTTCACGGTAAAAACGGCTACTGGGTTACACAAAACGGCTTTGAATATAACCTTATTTTAATCGCAGTTGCAGTTGGCGTAGCGCTTATTGGACCTGGTGCTTACACGTTAATTTAACTAAAAATCTCGAATTCAAGATTTTTTCCAATGGGGCTGATTCAAAAGACTTCTACATCTCTTTTGAGCCAGCTCCATTTTTTATCCCCTTACAAAAATATATTTTTCCAGCAGGAGTTTCCCCCTTTTATCTTGTAAACAAACAAAGAAGTGCTACACATATTAAGAAGGGGGATTACATATATGCTGTCTATTAATCCAAATGAGCAAACTGAAAAAGACAATTACAAATTACTAACGGGAAGCATTATTCCGCGCCCAGTTGCATTTGTCACAACTGTTACAAATGAGGGGATCCTAAACGGCGCCCCGTTTAGCTACTTTAATATCGTTGCGGCGAATCCGCCTCTTATCTCCGTTTCCGTACAACGAAAAGATGGAAAGCCAAAAGATACAGCACGAAATGCAATGGAAAAAGAAGAATTTGTCGTTCATATTTCTGATGAATCTTATGCAGAGGCTATTAACAAAACAGCAGCTAATCTTCCTCCAAACGAAAGCGAAATTGAACTTGCCAAACTAACACCAATTGATAGCGATGTCATTTCTGTACCAGGGGTAAAAGAAGCAAGTATTCGTATGGAATGTGTATTAGAGCGCGCGATTCAATTAGGTGGAACAGAGGATTCCCCAGCATGCGATCTACTAATCGGTCGCATCGTCCGATTCCATATCGCTGAGCACCTATATGAAAATGGACGCATTCACGCTGAACAACTAAAACCAATAAGCCGATTAGCCGGGCATAACTACGCAAAACTTGGAGAGCAATTTGAACTTGTAAGGCCGTAATTAAAAGCGGAGGCGACTGTTCAGCCCCGTCGACTAAGGTTCTTTCGTACAAAAGGTGCTCTTTACCTTTTTGTGCGGAAGGTTCTTAGACGGGAGGGGCTAGGAGCCGGAGCTGGATAGATTAAAAGCGGAGGCGACTGTTCAGCCTCGTCGACTAAGGTTCTTTCGTACAAAAGGTGCTCTTTACCTTTTTGTGCGGAAGGTTCTTAGACGGGAGGGGCTGGGAGTCGGAGCTGGATAGATTAAAAGCGGAGGCGGCTCGCTCAGAACAAGAGGGGGATGGAGCTTCTGACATAGAGGCGCTTTTTGCCTCGGCGGAAGACGCGAAGCCACCGATATATTATGTAAATACTACGAAAGCCCAGCTACTTATCGCAGCTAGGCTTTTACTCTTCGCGAAATGATTCTGCTTCTTTCTTCGGTTTCGCTAATTTCACAACAAAGAAATATAAGGAAATAAGATAAACCAGAAAATAAAAAAGCTAACAATAATATCAAAAAATCGTTTGATTTTAACCATAGTCGTCATTCCTTCTAAGAAGTTGACTGCGTTCATACTGAAAATAATAATTTTATCCCAAATCCAACAAGTATAATACCGCCAAGTACTTCTCCATATGTTCCAAGAAAGCTATGTGCCTTGCGACCAATTAACAATCCAAACCAAGTAAGCATCATGCTCACAATACCGAATATGAGAATTGTAACAAACGTACGCGCTCCGTAAAGACCGAGACTTAAGCCAACCGAAAAACTATCCATACTCACACTAAAAGCAAACAATAGTAAACTTGCCCCGGCCGGAACATTTCTATGCTCATCATCATGTGACATTGACGTATACACAATGTGAAATCCTAATCCCATTAATAAAATACTACCTATAATAGTAGCAACAGAGCCAAATTGCTCTGATAAAAAACGACCAAGCATCATACCGATAAAAGGCATAATGATATGAAATGTACCAATTGTAATGCCTATATAAAAGATTTGACGCAGCTTAAGCGTAATCATCCCCATACCGAGACTAACAGAAAACGCATCAAGCCCTAGCGCAAATGCCATAATAAATAGCGGCAACAATTCGCTTATAATATGTTCAATCGTCATAATGTCCCTCCTCGGACTTGCTACTTCACAATATGCACGTCCGAGGAGAGTTAGAATTTATTTTTCGAAGATGATTTGGTGACCTGCAGCTTTTGTTAAACGATTCATGATTGCACTGCCAATCCCCTCGCTTGGGAACGACTCGCTAAAAATAATATCAACACCACTTGCGTCAAATGTACGCAATACATCATAAAGCTTTGTCGCAACGGTTGCTAACTCACTGCGCTTTCCGCAAGAAAGAACAACGTCTGCTTTATACACATGCTCATATTCCTCTGTTGTTAATACACCTACTTTATAACCTTCTTGCTTTTTATTATCCACAAGTTGTTGAATAAATGTACGTGAACCTTCAACAATACTAAGTGGGGCTTTCGGTGCATAATGTGTATATTTCATCCCTGGCGATTTTGGTTTTTCCGTTTCATCCTTTAATGCTGGATCTAATAAAACAGGGCCAATTACTTCTTCTAATTGTTCCTTCGTAATACCACCCGGACGCAAAATCGTTGGTATTTCACTCGTACAATCTAGTACAGTTGATTCCACACCAACACCAGTTGCCCCGCCATCCACAATACCAGCAATTTTCCCATCTAAATCTTCATATACATGGGAAGCGAGCGTTGGGCTAGGGCGCCCAGAACGATTCGCACTTGGAGCCGCTACTGGTACACTTGCTGCTTCAATAAGCGCTAATGCTACCGGATGATCTGGCATACGAACTGCCACCGTCTCCAATCCAGCCGTTACTTTTTCAGAGATCCCGTCTTTTTTCGGAAAAACAAGCGTTAATGGTCCTGGCCAGAAATGCTTCATTAATACATTCGCAACTGGCGGAATATCAGCTACAATGCCATCTAATTGTTCTTCCGTACCAATATGTACAATAAGCGGATTATCGCTTGGTCTTCCTTTTGCTTCGAAAATTTTTGCAACAGCTTCGTCACTTAATGCATTCGCACCAAGTCCATACACTGTTTCAGTCGGAAATGCTATCGCTTCATTTTCTCGTAATAAATGCGCTGCTTCTTGTAATTGTGGATAATCTTTTTTTATTTCCACAACATTATCCACAGTCCACATTTTTGTATTCATTTTTTTCCACGTCCTTTTCTGCCATGAAATACTTGTTATTTGTAGTTTACTATGATATTTATCCAAAAGACAAATAAGATTTATCCACAAAATGTGGATAAATTCATTTAATCAGTGGATAACTTTGTGAATAGCTGACAATTTAGTATAATTACATTCGGTTGTTTTATATTTTTACAAAAATGTTCTAATTCCCGGATTCCTTCTGCTACAACATCCTTTTCAACCATTTCAAATTGAAAAAACTGAAATATTGTCACAGATTGTGGACTATTTGTGAGTAAATATAATTGTTCAATATTTTTCTCTTTAATATACTGTAAAAACGTTTCGAAAAAATGTAGGAACATCGTTTTATCCACAGCAGGTGTGAATAAACAAGAACGAAGAAGCGCATCATTTCCAGCTTGCTCATATCCAACAGCTGCTTGAATTTGTTCCTCTTCTTCTAATATCATAAAATTCCCATACAATTGATCTAAGCACTCTTCTTTCATCCGAGCTTGTCCAAAAAAGATTTGCAGTCTTTCCACATCTGCTTTTGTAGCAAAACGGATTTGTTTCATACACAATCCCTCCCCATACTTTTATATATGAGGAGGGATTCTTTTTTAGAACTTATTTTGAAAATAAAGATGTAAATGCCTCTACAATAAACAATTTTACTTCTGGCTTTTCTTCCGTTTCTTCTACTACCTTCACTTGCTCTTCTTGTTTACTAACACGCGGTTCTTCTTGCTTACTTTCTTCTTGTAATTCTTTTTCAATACGGTTTTCTTGCGCAGCCTTTGCTTTCACTTTTTGTTTCGGTGCGATTTGCGTCTCTTTCTTCACTTTAAGAAATTGTTTTACTTCTTCTTTTACAATTTCTTTCTGTTCATAATTTTCTTCTATATCGTCTTCATCAATTGTTTCTGCCTGTACAACATTCTCTTCTCGCTTTACAGCTGTACCACTTGAAAAGTCTAAGAAACACATAGGTGGGAATAACACACACCACCAATTTGCCCCTTCACCTTTTCCGATTGTCACAAGTACTGCTTCATACTCTCCAGCTGGATAAATAAAGTTTCCATATACTTTCGTTGGAAATTTTATATGTTTATTAAACTGAACTGTAAAAGTTTCCTTACTACCTTCTCGTTTCAATGTTTTTGCAACTGTTTGTTCAAGTTCTGGAATGCGGCTTTGAATGACGCGGCGTGCGTCTTCAAACGATTTTAACTCTGCCACCCAGCCATCGATTTGCGCTTTCACTTCATCACGCACTTTACGTTTTAACTCTTGGTCTTCCTTCGAATCACTATTAGCCAAAATACGTAATCGAATTGCCTCTTTTGGAATTAGGACAGGTCCCTTTGCATCAGCTTTCATATATCCAAAGTGCGCAATCATTTGTGCACCGATTAATAATAAAAGTAGATAAGCAATCGCTTGTTTTTTCATCTTATCTCCACCGCCCCTTCAGTAAAACAGTGTAGACAAGTTTTTTTCTTTCTAAACTACTAAATTTAGAATCTATTCATTTTTTAAACGAGCGATTACATGTCCACTGATATATCGGCGATTTTCACAATATATCGACCGTTTTTTTAAAATATATCGGCGTTTCGACACAATTTAAAGATCCTTCAGCAATGTTCGGCATGCCGAATGCACGAAAGGGAGCTGACTCAGCTCCCTTTTAAAATTACATTTCCGCAAAGACCATGCGATCTTTCCCGTTAATATCAAATACCACCTCTACATGCGCATGAGGGAATGTTTCTTGCAGTAAGGCACGTACATCTTCACCTTGTCCTACACCCACTTCAAAAGCAACAATTGCCTCTTCTTGCAGCACCTTTGGCAATTCCTCCATAAAGCGGCGATAGAAATCAAGCCCATCTTCACCGCCTACAAGTGCACGCTTTGGCTCATGCTCTTTCACTACAGAAGAAAGACCTCTCCAATCCTCTTCTGGAATATAAGGTGGATTTGACACAACGACATCTAGTTTTTGCTTCGTTTCCTGAAATGGCGACAATAAATCACCGTGATAGAACGTTACATTCGCCTCAAGTTCTGCCGCATTTTTTTGCGCCACTTCAATTGATTCCGTGGCAATATCGACTGTGTATACATGTAAATGCGGATTTTCTAAAGCAAGAGTAATTGAGATTGCTCCGCTCCCAGTACCAATGTCCGCCACATGCACATCTTTATCACCAAATTTGCGGCGAATACGTGTTAACACACCTAGCACAAGTTCCTCGGTTTCCGGTCTTGGAATGAGCACTTCTTCATTTACGAAAAATGAGCGCCCATAAAACATTTCATATCCAATTAAATACTGAACAGGAATACCCTCCACATGCTTATGAATAAAGTTTGTAAAAGTTTGCTCTTGTTCTGCCGTTAATTCTTCACGCATGTTCATCATCAAACCTGTTCGATTCGTCTTTAATACATGACAAAGGACAATTTCTCCCGCATTTTCATCACGTCCATGTTCACGTAAAAAAGAAGAAGCCCATTTCAGGGCTTCATAGACACGCATTACTCAGCTGCCTCCATCTTTTGCGCCTGATCTTCCATCACTAAGGCGTTGATGAAATCATCTAACTTACCTTGTAAGATTTGATCTAGCTTTTGAATCGTTAAACCGATTCGATGGTCTGTAACACGGTTTTGCGGGAAGTTGTACGTACGAATACGCTCAGAACGGTCTCCCGTACCAACAGCTTGTTTACGGTTTTGATCGTACTCAGCTTGTGCTTCTTGTCTAAACTTATCATAAACACGTGCACGTAATACTTTCATTGCTTTTTCTTTATTCTTAATTTGTGACTTTTCATCCTGACAAGAAACAACTACACCAGTCGGTAAATGCGTTAAACGTACCGCTGACATCGTTGTATTAACACTTTGTCCACCAGGGCCACTAGAAGCAAACGTATCAACACGAACATCTTTTTCATGAATATCAATCTCTACTTCTTCTGCTTCTGGTAATACAGCTACAGTTGCTGTAGAAGTATGGATACGTCCGCCAGATTCTGTTTCGGGAACACGTTGCACACGGTGTGCACCATTTTCAAATTTCAATTTTGCGAAAGCGCCTTTACCGTTGATCATAAAGATAATCTCTTTATATCCACCTAGTTCTGTATAGCTCGCTTCGATAATTTCAGTTTTCCAACCTTGCACCTCAGCATAACGGCTATACATACGGTATAAGTCACCAGCAAATAATGCCGCTTCATCACCACCAGCAGCCCCACGAACCTCAACGATAACGTTTTTATCATCATTCGGGTCCTTTGGAACAAGTAAAATTTTCAGACGCTCTGATAATTCCTTCTCTTGTCCCTCTAGCTCAGAAACTTCCTCTTTTACCATTTCACGCATGTCAGCATCTAACTTCTCTTCTAACATCGCTTTTGCATCTCTTAATTGTTCACGAACATCTTTATACTCACGGTATACCTCTACCGTTTCTTGCATATCAGATTGTTCCTTTGAATATTCACGCAGTTTATTCGGATCACTAATAACCTCTGGATCACTTAGAAACTCGTTTAACTTTTCATAACGATCTTCTACAGCTTGCAAACGATCTAACACACCATTCACCTCAACATCCTAGTCTCTAATACACATAGTATATGGTACATAACAAAAAAAACGCAAATTATATTTTAAAAGCGAAGGCGGCTCGCTCAGAATGAGAGGGGGATGGAGCTTCTGACGTAGAGGCGCTCTTTGCCTCATAGGAAGAAGCGAAGCCACCGACCATTCTTGCCGCCGGAACTAGATATCACCTAAAAACAGATTCACATCTAACTATTCGCATTTTCTAAAAAAACCCGCCTTACGTAGCGAGTTTTTATCTCTATTTAATCGGTACAGCATGGCAATGACGACAACGTGGTTCATATGATTCCGATGCGCCAACTAAAATAATTGGGTCATCAAAAGAAGCTGGTTCCCCATCGATTAAACGTTGCGTACGGCTTGCAGGAGATCCACATTCAGCACATACTGCTTGCAGTTTTGTTACATGCTCCGCAATTGCCATAAGCTGAGGAACTTGTCCAAATGGTAGACCACGGAAATCTTGGTCTAAACCGGCAACAATTACACGATAGCCTCGGTTTGCCAATTCTTGCACCACTTCCACAATGTCCCCATCAAAAAATTGCACTTCATCAATTGCTATAACATCAATATCTTCTGTTACGTGTTCAAACATCTCTTTTGAAGCCGCAACAGGGACTGCTCTTACTTTCAATCCATTATGCGACACAACATCTTCTTCACTATAACGATTATCAATGCACGGTTTAAATACAATCGCGTTTTGCTTTGCGAATTGCGTACGGCGCACACGGCGGATGAGCTCTTCTGATTTCCCGGAGAACATGCTTCCACAAATCACTTCAAGCCAACCGTGTTGATTTATTAAGTACATAGGAGCTCCTCCTTTCGTCTATATGAATCCATTTTGATTTTCCGACATATAGATTGCCGCTATGCAGAAAAAAAGGAGCTTCCATTCGCTTTCTCCCTTTGTTTAAACTTCGCATGTGGCAGTAAAAGACCCTGACCGCTTCTATGCACGGCCAGATGCTCTCGCCCACCTAAAAAAAGATGGTTTTATGTCGTTTTTTAATTTGGATTTATATACTTACTCTAAGTAGGTAAAAGTTTATATTTTCGCAAAAAAAACAGACAAGCGGATATATACACTTGCCTGCTTTATGTTTGTTATTACTTAAGGCCGTATTTCTTGTTGAAGCGGTCAACACGTCCGTCTGCAGTAGCAAACTTCTGACGTCCTGTGTAGAATGGGTGAGAATCAGAACTGATCTCAACTTTTAGTAACGGATAAGTGTTACCATCTTCCCACTCGATAGTTTCGTTAGAACCTTTTGTAGATCCGCTTAAGAATTTGAAGCCTGTGTTTGTATCCATAAATACAACTTTCTTGTAATCTGGATGGATTCCTGCTTTCATTCTTTTCATCTCCTTCCGCCCTGAATCATTTTCGAAACAGAGTTTTTTCATCGTTAGTTGCTATTACAACTGTATTGATGAAACGCACATGATGAAATTATAACAAGGCTATCTGCATTTTGCAACTACCTGTTTTTAGCATCATTTCATCGTGACATATCTCTTTGAATCTGCCGGGATATTTTGCAAGAATTCTTCATTTGACTTTGTTTGACGCAACTTACGCAAGAAGCTTTCGATGAAGTCTGGCGTATCTCTCATTGTTTTACGAATACCCCATAACTTATCTAAATGTTCTTTCGGAATTAATAAGTCTTCTTTACGAGTGCCAGAACGACGAATATCAATAGCTGGGAAAATACGACGTTCTGCTAAAGAACGATCTAAATGAAGCTCCATATTTCCTGTTCCTTTAAACTCTTCATAAATAACATCATCCATACGAGACCCTGTATCAACAAGAGCTGTTGCTAAAATTGTCAAGCTACCGCCCTCTTCAATATTACGAGCCGCTCCGAAAAAGCGCTTCGGTCTATGGAATGCCGCTGGATCAATACCACCAGATAACGTACGTCCGCTTGGCGGAATTACAAGGTTGTAAGCACGCGCTAAACGGGTAATACTATCCATTAAAATGATAACGTCTTTTTTATGCTCAACAAGACGCATCGCACGTTCTAATACAAGTTCCGCTACTTTAATATGATTTTCTGGTACTTCATCAAAAGTAGAACTTACAACATCGCCTTTTACAGAACGTTCAATATCCGTTACTTCCTCTGGACGTTCGTCAATTAAAAGTACAATCAGTTCTGCTTCTGGATGATTTGTTGTAACGCTGTGTGCAATTTCTTTTAACAGTATCGTTTTACCAGCCTTTGGCGGTGCAACGATAAGACCACGTTGCCCAAATCCAACTGGTGCAATTAAATCCATGATACGTGTTGATAATTTCTTCGTTTCCGTTTCCAATTTCATTTGACGATTTGGATATAACGGTGTTAACGCTGGAAAATGCACGCGTTCTTTTGCTGACTCTGGGTCGTCCCCATTAACTGCCTCAACTTGCAACAATCCGAAATAGCGTTCATTTTCTTTCGGAGGTCGTACTTTACCAGAAACCTTATCCCCATTACGCAAATCAAAACGACGAATTTGCGAAGCTGAAATATAAATATCTTCAGAACTAGGAGAGTAGTTGATTGGACGTAAGAATCCAAATCCCTCTGATTGAATAATTTCCAGTACACCTTCCATGAAAAAGAAACCTTCTTTTTCTGCTCGTGCTTTTAAAATTGCAAAAATTAACTCTTTCTTTGTTAATTTGCTGTAATAAGAAATCTTAAATTCTTTTGCAAGTTCATATAACTCTTTTAACTTCATGTTCTCTAATGCTGAAATTGTTAAATTCATTCGGACACCACACTTTAATATTATTCTCTTTTTTCATTGGATAAGGGAAATTTCGGAAGGTTAATACATATTAATGAAAGGCAATAAGTACAAGTAGAGTAATATTCACTATTGTAACCCTTTTACCTCATTTTAATCAATACATTGCAAGACAAATACAAGAAGCGAAGACAATAAAATTTGTCTTCGCTCTATCCATCACTTTTACACTTCTTATTTTATCCCGCTATTCGTGGACAGTAAGACCCCACTCATGGAAGTTTTACTTTATAACTAAATTTGGTTTTTTATTCAAACTGTGACGTCCGTCAACAAAACGAACTGTTCCCGATTTCGCGCGCATAACAAGGGAGTGCGTTGTACCAGTACTTCCTTTAAATTGAACACCGCGCAGTAATTCACCGTCCGTAACACCTGTTGCTGCAAAAATTGCATCGTCACCTTTTACTAAATCTTCCATAAGAAGAACACGGTTAATGTCATTAATACCCATTTTTTTACAGCGCTCTAATTCTGCTTCGTCTTGCGGAAGAAGCTTCCCTTGAATTTCTCCACCTAAACATTTTAATGCTACAGCAGCTAGAACTCCCTCCGGTGCACCGCCAGATCCGAATAAAATATCAACACCTGTGCGATCAAATGCTGTGTTAATAGCACCAGCTACATCACCGTCATTAATTAATTTAATGCGCGCTCCCGCTTTACGGATTTCCTCAATAATTGCTTGATGACGCGGTCTATTTAAAATAGTTGCTACAACATCTTCAATATCTTTATTTTTTGCTCTTGCAACAGCACGTAAGTTATCAATAACCGGTGCATTAATATCAACCGCACCAACAGCTTCTGGGCCAACCGCAATTTTATCCATATACATGTCAGGTGCATGTAGCAAGTTTCCATGGTCCGCTACGGCAATGACTGCTAATGCATTCCATCCTCCTGCTGCAACGATATTTGTTCCTTCTAACGGATCAACCGCTACGTCAACGCGCGGACCATATCCAGTCCCTAATTTTTCACCGATATACAGCATTGGTGCTTCGTCCATTTCTCCTTCACCAATTACTACAGTCCCTTTCATCGGTACTGTGTCAAACACATCGCGCATTGCTGAAGTTGCTGCCCCGTCTGCTTCGTCCTTCTTACCAAGTCCCATCCAGCGTGCTGATGATAACGCTGCAGCCTCCGTTACACGTACTAATTCCATGGATAAACTTCTTTCCAATCTAATCCCTCTCCTTTAAGCCGTAATATTTATATTTCACACACATAAGGTTCCATAGCGTTTACCTTATGACGTTTCCCCTTACACTTTATACAAGTATATCGCTTTCTCTCTTTGTTTAACTTTGCATGGCCAGATGCTCTCATCCGCGCCAAAAGAAAGGTTTTATATCACTTTTTCAATTTGTATTTATATATACAAAGCTCTTTAGGCGTTTTTCATCTGTTCAATCTCTTGTCTTGTCATTTTTTCACGCCAAATTTTCGCTCCAAGACCTCGAAGCTTGTCCTCTAAATTTTCATAACCACGATCAATATGTTCTAGCCCTGTAACCTCGGTGATTCCTTCTGCCATTAAACCTGCAATGACAAGAGCAGCTCCGGCACGTAAGTCACTCGCTTTCACTTTCGCTCCTTGCAGTGAAATAGGGCCTGTCACGATAGCAGAACGACCTTCTACTTTAATTTGCGCATTCATTCTTCTTAATTCATCTATATGTTTAAATCGCGCGCCGTAAATGGTATCTGTTACAACTGCCGTTCCACTAGCCTTCGTTAATAACGTCGTAAACGGTTGCTGTAAGTCAGTTGGAAACCCTGGATATACGAGCGTTTTTACATCTACCATTTTTAACTGGCGATCCCCGCCTACCACAATTTGATCATCGTGTGTTTCTACTCTTACACCCATTTCTCGAAGCTTAGCCGTTATAGATTCTAAGTGCTGCGGAATCACATTATCAACTACAACTTCACCGCCCGAAGCCGCACCCAAAATCATATATGTTCCAGCTTCAATACGATCAGGAATAATAGAATGATAACAACCGTGAAGCGATTCAACACCATCAATACGAATCACGTCTGTTCCTGCTCCTTTAATACGAGCCCCCATACTCGTAAGCAGTGTGGCTACATCAATAATTTCTGGTTCTTTCGCTGCATTTTCAATGATTGTTCTACCTTTTGCACGCACGGCAGCAAGCATGATGTTAATTGTTGCACCTACGCTGACAACATCTAAATAAATACGCGCGCCCCGTAGTTCATCTGCACGTAAATATATTGCACCTTGCTCATTCGTGACATGTGCTCCAAGTGCTTCAAATCCCTTAATATGCTGGTCAATTGGCCTTGGTCCTAAATGACATCCACCAGGAAGTCCAATTACCGCTTGTTTGAAACGACCGAGCATTGCTCCCATTAAATAATAAGAAGCACGTAGTTTTTTTACTTTTCCATTTGGAAGAGGCATTGCTACCATCTTAGAAGGATCAATTGTCATTTCCTCATCTTGATGATACGTGACAGATCCACCGATTTCCTCTAACAAATCACCAAGTATTTTCACATCAGAAATATTAGGTACACCACCAATTGTAACTGGTGTTTCTGCTAAAATGGTCGCAGGAATAAGCGCAACAGCACTATTTTTTGCACCGCTCACACGAATCGAACCATGTAAGGGCACACCGCCTTCAATCAGCAACTTATCCATCTCAAGCCCCCTTCTTGTGAATTCATTTCCCGATCTATTCCCTACTTTAACCGGTAAGTTCACTACTTCGGATACGTCTTACACTTACGAGTATATCCATGCTATTTGTTTCCTTTATTTTTACACAATTACAAAAATATTTCTCTTGAAATGCCCTAACAAGTAGAAATTTGTCTATCCTATAAAATGTTCACGCTTTCATTATACAACGAAACGAAACCGTCTAAAAGGCTAGACGGTTTCTAAAGTCGTTTTTAAAATTATGCTTGACCGTTAGAACCAAACTCACGAATTTTACCGATTACTGTCGCTTTAATTGCTTCACGACCAGGTCCGATAAATTTACGAGGATCGTAAACTTCTTGGTCTTTATTTAATGCTTCACGAACCGCTTTTGTAAACTCGATTTGGTTTTCAGTGTTTACGTTGATTTTAGAAGTACCTAAAGAAATAGACTTTTTGATGTCAGCTGTTGGGATACCAGTACCACCGTGAAGTACTAAAGGTACACCAGTTAAATCACGAACTTCTTCCATTTCTTTGAATCCTAATTTAGGCTCACCTTTGTAAGGGCCATGTACAGAACCTAATGCTGGAGCTAGGCAATCGATACCTGTTGCAGCTACTAGTTCTTTACATTCCTCTGGATTAGCGTAGATAACACCTTCAGCTACTACGTCGTCTTCTTGTCCGCCAACTGTACCAAGCTCAGCTTCTACAGATACGTTACGTGCATGTGCATATTCAACTACTTTTTTAGTAGTTTCGATATTTTCTTCAAATGGGTGGTGAGAAGCATCGATCATTACAGATGTGAAACCTGCATCAATCGCTTCTTTACATTTTTCGAAGCTTGAACCATGGTCAAGGTGAATCGCAACAGGAACAGTGATGTTCATTTCTTCGATTAAAGCTTTAACCATAGCTACAACTGTTTTGAAACCAGTCATATGACGAGCTGCACCTTCAGATACACCTAAAATTACAGGAGATTTTTCTTCTTCCGCAGCAGCTAAGATAGCTTGTGTCCACTCTAAGTTATTCATGTTGAATTGACCAACTGCGTATTTTCCTTCTAGCGCTTTGTTTAGCATTTCTTTCATGGAAACTAAAGGCATGGTAAATCCTCCTAAAAACGTTTTTTTGTATCCGATAAGTTCTTATCGGTGGTAGTATCACCACGACGAGGAAAAATATGTATAATCACATACCGGACTTTCTTCTACACTCCATAGGATACCAACTTGTACTCAAAAACTCAACCGCATTCACCTGCTCATCAGTCCATGAAAACGCTTTTTTCCATATTTTTTAATAAAAAATTCACGATTACGCTTCTACAGCAATTTCTTTTCGCACAGCCCCTCGAATTTCATCAATATCAAACGGCTTTGCAAAGTGCATTAACGCACCGAGTTCTTTCGCTTCTTGAATCATATCTAATTCACCATAAGCCGTCATTAAAATCACTTTAATGTCTTGATTAATTTCTTTTATATGTTTTAAAATTTCAATTCCGTCCATGCCTGGAATTTTCATATCTAAAATAACTAAATCCGGACAATCATTTTTCACGATATCAAGGGCTTGAAAACCATTTGCCGCTTGGAATGTTTCGTAACCTTCTTTTTGAAACACCTCATGTAATAAAACACGAATACCGTATTGATCATCAACGATTAAAATTTTCCCTTCCATGCTCCCCAACCTTTCTATAATAAACACATAATTTGTATTGTTTTTATCTCTTTCGATTACTTTCGCTTCTTTTTGTCAAATTCCTTCCTATTCTTTCTTATTTTACTGCTTCCCATTTCCTAGTGCTAGCACCTTTGTGAGTAAATAAGCTATAATGAAAGCCGTCAAGCACGTTAGAAAGGAGCATCACCATGTTTAAAATTTTTTCCACTCAGCTAGGTGGCTATTTCACAAAAATTGCCCAAAAAGAAGAGATGAATATAGAAGATAGCGCTCGTTTACTTGCCCAAGCATTAGTCTCAGATGGGCACATTTATTTGCATGGTACAAAAGAAATGGAAGGCGTAATTTGCGAAGCTTTATATGGATTGGAGCCTATGCAAAATGCAAAACGTCTAGTTGAAGACGGTAAACAAGCAGACATAACTACCTCTGATCGCGTACTACTGATTAGCCGTTTTTCCACAGACGAAGAAATCATTTCACTAGCAAAACAATTGCAAGAAAACGGTCATTTCGTTGTTGGTATTTCTGCTAAACAAGAAGGCGAATTATCGTTAGAACAATTCACCGATGCACATATCGATACAAAACTTGCAAAACCATTAATTCCAGATGATGATGGCTCTCGTTATGGCTTTCCAAGTTTAATGACGGCCTTATTTGCATATCACGGATTAAAATTTACAATCGATGACATTATGAATGAATATGAGTAACGAAAAAAGGCGCCCTATAGTAGGACGCCTTTTCTTATTACTTACTTTCTTTATTAATAATAGAAGCTTGTACGAAGTCACGGAACAACGGTTGTGGACGGTTTGGACGAGATACAAGTTCCGGGTGGAACTGTGCTGCCACGAACCAAGGATGTTCTTTTAACTCGATAATTTCTACTAAACGGCCATCTGGGCTTGTACCTGAGAAGATGAATCCTGCATTTTCCATGTCTTGACGGAATTGGTTATTGAACTCATAACGATGACGATGACGTTCATATACAACCGGTTCGCTATACGCATTGTATGCATTTGTTTCTGGTGTAAGCTTACATGGGTATAAACCAAGACGAAGTGTACCGCCTAAATCTTCAACATCTTTTTGTTCTGGTAATAAATCGATAATTGCGTAAGGTGTGTCAGGATTAATTTCAGAAGAGTTCGCACCTTCTAATCCTAATACGTTACGTGCAAATTCGATTGATGCAAGTTGCATTCCTAAGCAAATTCCTAAGAATGGAACCTTGTTTTCACGCGCATATTCAATTGCAGCGATTTTACCTTCAACACCGCGGTCCCCGAAGCCACCTGGTACAAGGATACCGTCTGTATCGCCAACTAATTCTTTCACGTTTTCTGCTGTCACATGCTCAGCGTTTACCCATTTTACTTCTACATCAGTATCAAATTTATATCCTGCATGACGAAGTGCCTCTACAACAGAAATGTATGCGTCTTGAAGCTCTACATATTTACCAACAAGAGCGATTTTTGTTTTCTTAGACAGGTTGCGTACTTTTTCAACTAATGCATTCCACTCTGTCATATCTGCAGCTGGATTGCCCAATTTTAAATGATCGCAAACGATTTGGTCCATGTTTTGCTCTTGAAGAGATAATGGAACTGCATATAATGTATCTGCGTCGCGTGCTTCAATTACTGCTTTTGTATCAATGTCGCAGAATAATGCAAGCTTATCTTTCATATCTTGAGATACAGGAAGCTCTGTACGAACAACAATAATATTTGGCTGAATACCTAAGCTGCGAAGTTCTTTAACGCTATGCTGTGTTGGTTTTGTTTTCATTTCGCCAGCTGCTTTTAAATAAGGGATTAACGTACAATGAATGTACATTACATTGTCACGGCCAATATCGCTCTTAATTTGGCGAATTGCTTCTAGGAACGGTAAAGACTCGATATCACCAACAGTTCCGCCGATTTCTGTAATAACAACATCCGCATTAGTTTCGCGACCAGAACGATATACACGCTCTTTAATTTCGTTTGTAATGTGAGGAATAACTTGAACAGTTCCTCCTAAATACTCACCACGGCGCTCTTTTTGAAGCACAGAAGAGTAAATTTTACCTGTTGTTACGTTGCTGTATTTATTTAAGTTGATGTCGATGAAACGCTCATAGTGACCAAGGTCTAAATCTGTTTCTGCACCATCATCTGTTACGAATACCTCACCGTGTTGGTATGGACTCATTGTTCCTGGGTCTACGTTAATATATGGATCAAACTTTTGAATTGTTACGTTTAAACCACGATTTTTTAATAGTCTTCCAAGGGATGCTGCTGTGATCCCCTTTCCTAGAGACGATACTACACCGCCTGTTACAAAAATATACTTAGTCATGAATGTGCTCCCTTCTACTTTGCTGTTATATAATTACCGTTGCAAATCGCAACGTATGTAGATAACACTTACCTTATCTTATCTTATTGTTAGACTCTTTCATTTTTCTAAACAAAAAACAAAAAAGAAAATTGCTCCCTTTATCACCAAAAGTAATAAATAGGGAGCAATTTTCTTTTATATTTACACGTAAAAGTTATTATCGTCTTTTTTAAAGAGCCCAAAAATGATTCTACATGGACGATAATGAAAAGTCAAGAACTACAGCTCTTCCTCTTCTTCTTCTTCTGATTCGTCGTATTCTAATTCATCTTCTTCAACGAAATCATCATCATTTTCTTCTTCTTCATCTAAGTCATCAAGATCATCATCTTCCTCAAGAAGTTCATCAAGATCTTCTACATCATCTTCTTCGATGTCGCCATCGTCTTCGAAATCATCTTCATCTTCTTCGATGTAGTCATCTAACTCATCTTCCTCAACTTTACGTTTCTTCTTAGGCTTCGGTTGAGGTAAAATTTCTTCATCAATTTGCTCGTATGGGTACCATCCACGTAATCCCCAACGATTTTCTCCAAGGTTGATAAAGCGCCCATCGATATTTAAATCTGTATAAAATTGCGCGATTTTCGCAGCAACTTGTTCTTCAGATAGTCCCAGTAATTGAGCAATTTCTTGAACTAGATCATGAAACGGTGTTGCTTGTTTTTTGTCCTCTAACAAGCTATGTACTACTTCGATCATGGACAATTCTTTTAGCTCTTCTGGTGAAAATTGCTTTAAATTCACTTGTGCGGCACTTCCTTTCTTAAAATATATCCTAATTATATAAAGGCCTGTTCAAAAAAATCCATACTATTTATTATAAACAAAACTGCACCAAATATGCCACAAAAAAAATAGGGAATCATAAAGTGATTCCCTCTGCATGTGGAAGGTTATTTTCCTTTTTCATTTTGAATCATATGAGCACCATTTAATACATAGCGAATTTGCATCTCTGTATACTCTTCCAATGTATAAAGTTTCTGCAACGCCCAGCGACGAAATCCCCACATTTGTCCTTGAATAAAAATATTATGAGCAAGCAGTTGAATCTCTTTTTTTGTTAAAGTAAATACTTTATTTTGAACACATTGCTGTAAAATATCTTCGAACATCCCGACCATTTGAAATTCTTTCTCTAGTACGTAAGGCAGCGATTCTTTTGGTAGAAAACGAACCTCTTGATACATAATAAGAACCTCTTCTTGCAATTCATCCATCACTTTAAAGTAATTTGTAATCGCTGCTTTTAAACTATCAACATTGCCTTTTCCTTTGCAAAGCACTTGCTCTAAGCGCTCTTTTACATGTTCATAAATACTATCACACACTAAATAAAGAACATCATCTTTCGTTCGAATATATTCATAGAGTGTACCAATGCTAAAGCCTGCTGCCTTTGCGATTTCTCTCGTTGTTGTGCGCGGAAATCCTTTTTGTTTAAAGAGCTGCACAGCACCTTTAATCATTTGTTCACGCCGAAGTGCAATGAGTCTTTCATCTTTCACAGATGCTTGTACATTGTGTTTAACCATCTCCTTCACCCCTTTCTATCATTTTGCAGGAAGAAGCGTAGGAGGCTCCTACGCTTCTTCTCACTTCTACTTTGTTAACATACGTGAAATAACAAGACGCTGAATTTCTTGCGTCCCTTCGTAAATTTGCGTAATCTTTGCATCGCGCATAAAGCGTTCCACTGGATAATCTTTTGTATAACCGTATCCCCCAAATACTTGCACAGCTTCTGTTGTCACTTTCATTGCTGTATCTCCTGCAAATAATTTCGACATTGCTGATTCTTTTCCATACGGCAAGCCTTCTGATTCAAGCCAAGCCGCTTGATATGTTAACAAGCGCGCCGCCTCTACTCCCGTCGCCATATCCGCTAGTTTAAAGCCAATTCCTTGTTGCGCGGCAATCGGTTTCCCAAATTGATGGCGTTCCTTCGCATAATCAGCGGCAGCATCAAGTGCACCTTGTGCGATACCAACCGCTTGCGCGGCAATACCATTACGGCCGCCATCTAACGTTTGCATTGCAATTTTAAACCCTTGCCCTTCCTCGCCAAGTAAGTTCTCAGCAGGAATACGGCAGTCCTCAAATATAATCTCCGTCGTCGGTGAAGAACGAATACCGAGCTTGCTCTCTTTCTTTCCAACAGAAAATCCCGGCGTACTGCTTTCCACAATAAATGCACTTGTACCACGCTGCTTTGATTCTGGGTCTGTCAGTGCAAATACAACATAAATATCTGCAATTCCGCCGTTTGTAATGAAAATTTTCGATCCGTTTAAAATATAATGATCGCCATCACGCTTTGCTGTCGTCTTCATTCCACCAGCATCAGAGCCAGAACCCGGCTCCGTTAAGCCATAAGCACCCATTTTCTTTCCTTCTGCCATTGGACGTAAATATTTCTGCTTTTGCTCCTCTGTACCAAATTTAAAAACTGGCCATCCTGCAAGCGATGTATGCGCCGATAATGTTACACCTGTAGATGCACAAACACGTGACAACTCTTCTACTGCAATCACATAAGCTAAGTAATCACTTCCAATTCCACCGTACTCTTCAGGCCACGGAATACCAGTTAAGCCAAGCTCCGCCATTTGATCAAATAAAGCGCGGTCAAAGCGTTCTTCTTCATCGCGCTCCGCTGCCGTTGGTGCCACTTCATTTCTCGCAAAATCACGAACCATTTTCCGAATCATTTCGTGCTCTTCTGATAGTTTAAAATGCATCTCTATTTCCCCCTTAAAGCGCTCTACTAATAACTAAGCGCTGAATCTCACTTGTTCCCTCATAAATCTCACATATTTTTGCATCGCGGAAGAAGCGCTCCGCAGGATACTCTTTTGTATATCCATAACCACCAAGCACCTGCACACCTTCAACAGCAACTTCTACTGCTGTTTTGGAAGCAAATAATTTTGCAATTGACGCTTCCTTCCCGCACGGTAAACCTTGTGCTCTTAATGATGCAGCGCGGTACACAAGCAAACGAGCTGCTTCAACAGATGTTGCCATATCCGCTATCTTAAAGCCTAGCCCTTGCTGCGCAGCAATTGGCTTACCAAATTGATGACGCTCTTTCGCATAATCAGTAGCACACTCCAGCGCTGCCTCAGCGATACCAAGTGACTGTGCCCCGATACCGATGCGACCAACATCTAAATTTGCCATCGCCACTTTAAACCCTTGACCTTCTTCGCCAAGCAAATTCTCAGCAGGGACTTTCATATCTTCAAATGTTAATTGCACTGTACGAGAACCTAATAACCCCATTTTGTGTTCATCTTTTCCAACAATTAAACCCGGTGTATTCTTTTCAACGATAAATGCCGATATTCCGCGTGTACCTGCCTCCGGATTCGTAGAAGCAAAGACAATATATGTGTCTGCCTCGCCGCCGTTTGTGATAAATACTTTCGAACCGTTAATAACGTACTCATCACCTTGCCTAACCGCTCTTGATTTTAGGCTCCCAGCATCTGATCCCGCACTTGGCTCTGTTAATGCAAATGCTCCTAAATATTCACCAGCTGCCAACTTTGGAAGATATTTTTGTTTTTGCTCTTCTGTTCCAAAATATAAAATTGGATTCGTTCCAACAGAAGTATGTACCGCTAAAATCACTCCCACGGTCGCGCTTACTTTTGAAATTTCATGAATGGCTAAAATATACGAAATAAAATCCATTTCCGCTCCGCCGTATTTCGCTGGAATCGGTATCCCCATTAGTCCAAGCTCACCCATTTTCTTTAGGACTTCTCTAGGAAACACCCCTTGTTCCATCATAGGAACAAAGGGAGCAATTTCCTTCCCGGCAAAGTCCCGAACCATTTTCCGCATCATTTGCTGCTCTTCTGTAAATTGAAAGTTCATCTGCTCCACCTCAAATTATTTTCTATTGTGATTGAACGATTTAGTAAGACCACTAGTACACCAAAAGAGGTGTTTATTATTCATAAACGTAAAAACCGCGTCCTGTCTTACGTCCTAACCAGCCTGCGTTCACATATTTACGTAGGAGCGGGCATGGTCGATATTTGCTATCTCCTAATCCTTCATGCAGTACTTCCATAATGTATAAACACGTATCTAAACCGATAAAATCAGCAAGCGTCAACGGTCCCATCGGATGATTCATACCAAGCTTCATAACTTCATCGATTGCTTCTTTCGTTGCCACGCCTTCATATAGCGTATAAATTGCCTCGTTAATCATTGGCAATAAAATACGGTTAGAAACAAACCCTGGGAAGTCATTTACTTCAACTGGGACTTTGCCGATTTTTTTTGTAATATCCTCGATCGTTTCATATACAGCGTCCTCTGTTGCTAAGCCGCGAATAATTTCGACAAGCTTCATAACCGGAACTGGATTCATAAAGTGCATACCGATGACTTTTTCTGGACGATTCGTAACAGCTGCAATTTCAGTAATTGGCAGCGAAGACGTATTTGTTGCCAAAATCGTATGCTCAGGTGCTAATTCATCTAAGTTCGCAAAAATTTGCTTCTTAATGTCCATTCTTTCTACAGCCGCTTCGATGACAAGGTCTGCTTCTTTTACACAATCTAGCGTAAGCGTTGCTGTTAGACGATTTAACGTTTCCTGCTTATCATCTTCGCTCATGCGGCCCTTCTCAACTTGTCTAGATAAATTTTTCGTAATAATCCCGATTCCGCGGTCTAACTGCTCTTGTTTTAAATCTTGCATATATACGTCATACCCTGCCATCGCACACACCTGTGCAATTCCAGAACCCATTTGCCCCGAACCAATTACAACAATCTTTTGTACTGTCATGTTTATAGCCCCCTTTTTTATTGAACCTCGATCATGATTGCGTCACCTTGACCACCACCGCTGCAAATAGAAGCAATTCCGATGCCGCCGCCGCGCTGCTTCAATGCATGAATAAGAGTCACGATAATGCGCGCCCCACTTGCTCCAATTGGGTGCCCCATCGCAACTGCGCCGCCGTTTACGTTAATCTTCTCTGGATCAATGCCTGCAATATTTGCACTTGCAATCGCTACAGCAGCAAACGCCTCATTAATCTCAAATAAATCAATGTCTTCCACTTTCTTGCCTGTTTTCTTTAATAACTCGTTAATGGCATAGCCTGGTGTTCTCGGAAAATCCTTTGCCTCAATCGCAATCGCTGTATGCCCTAAAATCGTTGCAAGCGGCTTTCTTCCTTCTTCCTTCGCGCGCTCTTCACTCATTAATACGAGCGCCGCTGCTCCATCATTTAAACCTGGTGCATTCCCAGCCGTAACCGCTGCAGCCTTATCAAATACAGGTTTTAGCTTTGCTAACTTTTCAAGTGTTGTATCTCCGCGCGGTGCTTCGTCGTCCGCTACGACTACCGGTTCCCCTTTTCGCTGCGGCACAGATACAGGGACAATTTCTTCTTCAAAGCGGCCTTCCTTTTGCGCTGTAATCGCACGCATATGGCTTCTGTATGCCCACTCGTCTTGCATTTCACGGGAAATGCCGTCTTCTTTCGCAACATCGCCGCCGTACACGCCCATATGCACGCCAGTAAATGAGCACGTTAGACCATCTGCCACATTTAAGTCGACAACCTCGTTATGCCCCATGCGATATCCCCAGCGTGCGCCGCGTAAAATATATGGACTATTGCTCATCGATTCCATGCCGCCTGCTACAAGTAACGAATGATCGCCAGTACGAATAATTTGATCTGCTAACGTTACAGCACGAAGTCCGGATGCACAAACTTTATTCACTGTTTCTGTGCGAGTCTCCCACGGAATCCCTGCTTCTCTAGCTGCCTGGCGCGATGGAATTTGCCCTTGTCCTCCTTGAATAACCGCTCCAAATACAACTTCTTCAATATCACTTGCTGCAACATTCGCACGCTCTAATGCCGCTCCAATTGCAATTCCGCCAAGCTCCGTTGCCTTTACATCCTTTAAAGCTCCCCCAAACTTTCCAACAGGTGTTCTTGCAGCACTTAAAATTACTGTTCTTGTCAAAACATATTCCCCCACTTCTTTTTATTACGGCGTTGATTGAACGCTCGTTCAGTGCAGCTGTTGTGAGAAAGAGGTGCACTATTTGCACCTCCTTTTATCTAAAGTTGTACGGATTCTTGTATGTTACATTGCTTCTTTCTTCGGTCCGATGACAGAGCGCTCTAAAATCTCTGTTATATCAAGCGTTTGCACGCGCTCTTCTACTTCTTTTGCCTTCGTACCATCGCTGATCATCGTTAAGCAATACGGGCAGCCCGTACCAATCATCGTCGGCGATGTAGCAAGTGCTTGTTCGGTACGTGCCACGTTAATACGCGAACCAGCCGTCTCTTCCATCCACATCAGACCGCCGCCCGCTCCGCAGCACATTCCTGTTTCGCGATTACGTTCCATTTCAACAACCTTCACACCTGGAATCGCTTTTAAAATATTGCGCGGCGCTTCGTACACTTCGTTATAACGCCCTAAATAACAGGAATCGTGATACGTAATCGTTTCTTCTACGCGGTGAACTGGCTTTAAGCGCCCTTCTTTCACCCACTGTGCTAACAATTCTGTATGATGATAGACTTCTGCTTGTAAGCCAAAGTCTGGATACTCATTTTTAAACGTGTTATACGCATGCGGATCGATTGTCACAATCTTCTTCACGCCTGCTTTCTCGAATTCTTCAATATTTTTACTTGCCATCTCTTGGAAAACAAATTCATTCCCAAGGCGGCGCGGTGTATCTCCCGAGTTTTTCTCTTTATTTCCGAGGATCGCAAAGGAAATGCCAGCTTCATTCATTAACTTCGCGAACGATAACGCAATTTTCTGACTGCGGTTATCATAAGATCCCATAGATCCTACCCAGAATAAGTATTCAAACTCTTCGCCTGCTTTCGCTTTTTCTTTCACAGTTGGAATAGAAACTTCCTCTTCCATCGTGCGCCACGTTTCACGCTCTTTACGATTCAGCCCCCAAGGGTTTCCTTGACGCTCGATATTTGTCAGAGCACGCTGCGCTTCTGGATCCATTTTTCCTTCTGTTAAAACGAGGTAGCGGCGTAAATCAATAATTTTATCAACGTGTTCGTTCATAACCGGACATTGATCTTCACAGTTACGGCACGTTGTACAAGCCCAAATTTCTGTTTCCGTAATGACATCGCCAATTAAACTTGGATTGTATGCTAGCGTTGCTGCCGATTCATGTTGTCCATCTCCAGCTGCCATCATCGCTAATTGGTTGCCTTTTGTATTGTTAAACGCAACGGTTGGTACCCACGGTGCGCGTGACGTTACTGCTGCACCTTTATCTGTTAAATGGTCACGCAATTTTAAAATTAAATCCATTGGCGACAACATCTTACCAGTTCCTGTTGCCGGGCACATATTCGTGCAGCGGCCGCACTCTACGCATGCATATAAATCAATAAGCTGCGTTTGTTTGAAGTCTTCAATTTTCCCAACGCCAAATGTTTCTTGCGTTTCATCTTCAAAATCAATTTTTTCTAATTTCCCTGGGTTTGTTAAACGGCTAAAGTATACATTTGCTGGTCCTGCAATTAAATGCGCGTGTTTCGATTGCGGAACGTAAACTAAAAACGTTAACAAAATAAGTAGATGCAGCCACCACGCAAAATAGAACACGACAATTGCAGCTGTTTCGCCAATCCCAGAAAATAAGTAAGCGATTGCAGAAGCGATCGGTTCACTCCATGATAATTCCTCGCCATGCCAAATGATGCCCATTCCATTACCAAGGAGAACAGATAACATTAAGCCGCCAATAAAAATTAAAACTAGCCCTGCTTTAAAGTTCCTCTTTAAACGAACAAGCTTCTCAATATACCTTCTATAAAAAGCCCAAAAGACTGCGATTAAAATGACAAGTGTGACGATTTCTTGGAAGAATGTAAATGCAGAATATAGTGGTCCAAGTGGAAGATGTGATCCTGGTGCTAAGCCTTTCCATATGAAGTCAATTGCTCCAAACTGGACAAGAATAAATCCGTAAAAAAACATAACGTGCATGATACCGCTTTTTTTATCTTTGAGTAGCTTCTTTTGTCCGAAGACATTCCCTTTAATAAGATCCCATCTTTCTTTGAAGCGGCGATCAAACTCTACTTTCTTTCCTAATCGTATGTAGGTAATCCGTGTGCGGATAAGATACACAAATAAATACGCTGCATACGCTACGACGGCGATTGTCGCCAACCAATTGACAATTAATAAGCTATTCATATTTCTGCCAACCCCTCTCCATGTAGTATAACTTTTTATTTTTGAATCTTCAAAAATAAATAATTTTCTGAATTCACTACCCCTACTCCCATTATATGATGAGTGAGCATTCAGTCAACAGTTTTTTGTTATACAACAATATATTTTTTCATAAAGCTTTTTATTTCGGTGAAACTATAAAGCGACACTTTCAGCAGTAGGTTTTTTCATTTCTCATTGATGTTAGTTAAATCAATCTCCCGAATAGCGGGATAAAAATGAATATAGAGGGGGGAATGATTACATGAGCTTTTTATTTCTCGTCCTTATCTTTCTCTTACTGTGGGCAACTTTCGACTTTATATGCGGAAGAAAAATCCATTTAAACAGCCTTAAACCACGTTCCTTTCCTATACGCCATAGTAATTTTAAACTGTATACATACGGACAAACATTATATAAGGAACTATTTACTGATATACAACACGCTAAACATCATATACATATTTTGTTTTTTATCGTAAAAAATGATGAGATTAGCCATACCTTTTTACAGCTTTTAATGGAAAAAGCAGAGCAAGGTATTGAAGTTCGCCTTCTTCTTGACCGAATCGGCAGTCATCATTTGTCAAAACAAATGATCCATAAATTAAAGGAGCGCGGTGTGCACTTTTCATTTTGTCATAAAATTCGCCTTCCCTTTCTCTTTTTCTCTGTTAACCAAAGAAACCATAGAAAAATTACAATTATCGATGGAAAAATCGGGTACATCGGAGGCTTCAACATCGGGGAAGAATATTTAGGACACAACAAAGAACTAGGGGCTTGGCGTGACTATCATCTCCGTCTTACCGAAGAGGGTGTGCAAGATTTGCAAACGCAGTTTCTACACGATTGGCGCGATGATACAAATGAAGACTTATTGCACGAAAATTATTATTTTCCAATACTAAAAAAAGGTGAAACTTCTCATCAGTTCATACCGACCGACGGCGCATATTTACAACAAACTTTTCTCGATCTCATTGAAAAGGCAACGAAAGAGCTGTATATTGGTACACCCTATTTTATTCCTAGCAAAAAACTAACGAACGCATTGCTGCGCGCTCACAAAAGAGGCGTTCGTATCACGATACTCGTACCTAAAAAAGCAGATCATCCATTCGTTCGCGAAGCAAAACTTCCATATTGCCGGAAGCTTATTCAAGCAGGCTGTCATATTTACGAATTTCTAGATGGATTTTTTCACGCGAAAATTGTAATGGTAGATGGCTATATTTGTGATATTGGAACAGCAAATTTTGATAAGCGAAGCTTATATATTAACCATGAAATTAATTGTATATTATATGGCTCACCATTTTTAGAACAAGTGAAGAAAGAAATCGATCAAGATTTAGAATCTTCCGTTTTACTTTCTATGGACGATGTTTCTTCTCTATCCCTTTTGGATAAAGGAAAAGAATGGATTGGAACGTTACTTTCTTTTTTTCTATAAAGTGAAACTTACATTGTGAACTGTTCTCCTGCAAAAACAATGACCTTTACAAGATGGAAACAATTGAATCAAGATTTAGTACTCTTTCAATGAGTAGGGGACTCTATTCGGGGAATAAAACCTAAAAAAGAAACAACCGCCTTGATTAGACGGTTGTTTTTATATCTTAATGCTCATATGGTAAATCTGAAGCTAATTGTACTACATCACTATGATTTGTTACTGCTTGATTTTGATCTACTAATGTACCGCCAAATGAAATACCAGCTAGCATTGCTAATGTTAATAAACTTCCAACAAGAATTTTCTTCATATTCCATTCCCCCTATGTCTTTTTTCTAATATAACATGAAATTTTACCCATAAAACATGCAATTGTGCATACCCATTTTTTACCTAGTTAAACATTCAGTTTATTTAAAAGCGTATTTTTATAAGCGTATAAGTCTAACAGTTCAAAAAAGAAAAGCGCTTTTTCGTAAGCAATTCTACTATCATCTTCTGGATGCCCTAGCTGTTCCAGACATTCTCCTTTTTGATAAAATAATTGCCCAATAAGTGTCATGTTACCAATACTGCATGATGTTTCAATGGCTGCTTTAACTTGATAAAGAGCTCGTTCATACTGTTCATCTGAATACAATGTCTTAGCATAATTATAGCCAACTTTTATCGCAAATTCCTCGTTACTATGTAGTGACTCTAACTGTTTTAAAATATCTTGATAAAGTTCGAGGCTTTTTTGAATATGTCCATTTTCCGCATAAATATTTGCAATTGAATTTTCGATATATAAATTTTGAAACACATCGATACCTACTAATTGATGATTTATTAATTTTTTCAATTCCAAAATGCAGTATTCATAATTTACTTTTTTTAACACGTACGCTGATAAGTGATGGTGCCAAAGAAGAAACTGTTGAAACTCTGGATGATCTTCCTCTTTCTTTAATTCATCCCATACCTTTTTATAAATTTCTTCATATTTCTTTTGTTTACATAGCACTTTAATATGGCTCATAAATTGTTTTTTTCGTTCAATATCGGAATAAGCCAGTACTTCATAAAAATGAATAATTGGTACTTGTAGCTTCGCCGCAATTCCTTGCAATATATCCATACTTGGATATACTACTCCTGATTCAATTCTACTTACCTCAGATTGATGACATATGTTATCAGATAACTGCTTTTGTGTTAAACCTCTCATTGCTCGAATCTTTTTAATTTCGGCTCCTAGTTTTTGCGCGTGCATATTCGTCCACCATCCCATTTATAGCAATTTAGTAAAAAAATGGCCATACCACTACAATAATGCCATTTCGACAAATTTCGATACGAAATATCGCATAATTTATATAGAATTCAGCAATTTCCCCTTACAATTCATCTCATACAAATACAAGATTAGGAGTATTAGAGATGAATTATAAAAAATGACTTGTGCCCTTCTTACTTTCGGTCTGTTCCTTTCTTTATCAACTGAAGTAATTCATACGCAAAAAATTGATAAAAACCAAGTACAAGGGGCAAAGGCACAACAAGAACAAGTTACCACTGAAAAAAATGTTGATTTCCAACTGACAAATAAAGAAACAAAACAAAAGAAAATCAAACAAAAGTACGTCTTACCCAAACTTATAAAGCTACAAAGTATACGGCCAAGACTTAATTGTAAAAGTAGATAAAAATGGAGTAATTACAACTGTCAGCGGCAAGATTGTCCAAAATTTAGCACAACAACCTAATCTTACTATAACAAATTTTTTGTCGAAAAATGAAGTAAAAACTTCCTTACGAAGCGCTCTTCAAATTCTAAACGATGCGCTAGAAAAAGAGTTCACTAGTGAAACTGTCATTTATAAAAAGGCAGACGGCAACTACACATACGCTGATGTTATTACATTTATATATGAAAATAATGATCAAATCGTTAGTGATCACGCAATTATTGATTTAATGAATGGTGAAATATTATTCCAAGAAAAAATGGTAAAAAAAGATGTTTACCGATTCACATTGGTAAACATCTTTTTTCATATCCAGCCTTTTTCTTCGGCAATCCCAATCGCCTCAATCCGATTTTTTGCATCTAGCTTCGTTAGAACATCCGAAATATAATTTCGCACGGTTCCAGATGAAAGATACAGCGTTTTGGCGATTTCATTTGTCGTCTTTCCTTCTTTCGCTAATAGAAGAACTTCCTTTTCCCTATCTGTTAATGGATTTTGTTCTTGCCAAAGCCCAAACATAAGCTCAGGAGAAATTTCTCGTTTTCCATTCATCACATTACGAATTGCCGCTGCAAGATCTTCACTCGGGCTATCTTTTAATAAATATCCCTGCACATTTGCTTTCATTGCGCGCTCAAAATAACCAGGACGAGCAAATGTTGTTAAAATCATAACTCTGCAGGGTGATTGCTGTTTCCGTAACGTTTCAGCAACATCGAGACCGCTTTGAATCGGCATTTCAATGTCCATAATACCAATATCCGGCTGTAATGTTTCAATTAGCTTTAAAGCCTCTTCTCCGTTTTCTGCTTGCCCAACGACTTCAATGTCATCCTCTAAGTCCAGTAAAGCTCCTAATGCTCCGCGAAGCATACGCTGATCTTCTGCAATAATGATTCGAATCATGCACGCGCACCCTCTTTCCCCGTTCTTATGACAATTGGAACATGTATCGTTAACATCGTTCCATTATGAACATCATTTAATTTAAGCATTCCATCAATCAGAGCCAATCGCTCTCTCATACCAAGAATACCATTCCCATCGTGATTTTTTTGTAATCCAATACCATTATCCTTTACTTGCACGATCAATTTCCCTTGTTCTTCAAATAATGTAATCGTGCACTCTGTTGCTTTACTATGCTTCACAACATTTGTCACCGCTTCACGTAAACACATTCCGACAATGTTTTGCTCTAGCGGTGATAATACATTCGTACTTGTCTCCTGCTGCACCTCAAGCGATATGCTAGCAGCTTGAAGAATCACCTTTACTTGCTCTAGCTCTTCTTCGACAGTAATCATCCGCATATCAGAAATTAATTCCCGCAATTGTTTTAACGCTGTTCTAGATGTTTGCGTAATTTCCTTCGCTTCTAGACAAGCGCGTTCCGGATTTTTCACGATAAGCTTCTCAACAAGCTGACTTTTTAACGTAATAAGCGATAACGTATGTCCTAACGTATCATGTAAATCTCGTGCAATACGCTGGCGTTCTTCGCGCTTCACTAAATCACGGATTTGTTCATTCGCTTCACTTAATTGTGTTCTTAATACTTTTTTCTGGTTAAAATTCCGCATGCCAAAAGGTGTAACAATCATTAAAATAAACATCGGAATTGCAGTTATAGCAGACGTGTTTGTAAACTCGCGCATGTTCACCAACATAAACGAACCAATCATTGTAATCAAAAGGAAAAACAACAAGCGAAATTGTTTTTTTGTCGGTGCAAATCCCATTGCATTTGCTGTATAAAATCCAAAGAAAATCATATATGGGTTATAATACGTACTAAATAAGAATGTAATTACAAGTTGAATGCAGGCCCACATAACAAAATTATTTGGCACAAAATAAAGCTGGCGGTATGCGATAACAAAGAGGACAAGCATACCGCCTCCTAATATCAATTTCCACCCTGATTGCCCCATAAAGCTGTAAAGAGGAAACAACAAGTATACGAGCCATATATAAGGGAAAAGCCCCATATGTTTTGGAAAGATTTCAAACTGCTTCTTTTCAACCATGTTATACCGCTTCCTGTCTTTTTCTTATATATATTGATAGTACAACAAAAGCGATAAAATAACCTCCTAATACCACAACATTTTCCAAACTGATTGCTTTACCTGCGACAATATCCCAAGCGCCGCTTCCGAAATGATATGTCGGTGTCCATTCACCAATACTTCTTAACACCTTTGGGAGTATTTCTATTGGCATCCATAATCCGCCAAGAATGGCTAAACACATATTTAACATGTTCGCAAGGCCCATGGCAGCATCTGTCTTCTTAATCGCACCAATAATCGTTCCAATTGCTAGAAATGGTGTCACACCTATTAATAACCATAATCCAGCGCCAATCCACTGTCCAATCGTTAAATCTACATGATTTATTAATATACCTGCGATGAAAATAACTGCAATTGAAAAAGCATTTACAACCGTTTGAGCACCAATTTTCGCAAATAAATACACGCCTTCTGGCAGCGGTGTAATTTGTAAAAGCTGTGTCCAGCCCTGCCCTTTTTCTTGGGATAACCGACCACCAAAGCCAAAAAGTGCTGATCCTACAATACTAAACGTAGCCATCGAAATTAAATAGTGCGCTTTCCATGCATCACCGTTTCCTGGTGTTGATACGACATTGGTGAAAATATAGTAAAACATCACCGGCATTAGTAATGAGAAAAAGATAAATAATTTATTGCGAAACGTACGTAATATTTCTATTTTACATTGCATCCAAAACGCTCTCATGCGATTTCCTCCTTCTGATTTGCGACAAATTGTTCAAAAGCTTCATCCAAGCTACCGCGCTCAACAGCGATATCCATAACAGGCAAGTTTCTATGAAAAATTTCTCGAAGCGTAGCATCCGTATCATCTGTTGTTAGCACCACACGTTTTTCATGCCACTGAACACTTGTAACGTGAGGTAAGCTGCGAAGCATACCCTTTGGCAATTCCTCTTTTACATAAAACGAAATTGTTTTTTGAGAAATCGTCGCTTTCATTTCATCCGGCGTGCCATCAGCAATGATTTTGCCGTTACCAAATAATAAAATTCGATCTGCTAATGCATCCGCTTCTTCTAAATAATGTGTTGTTAAAATGATTGTTTTTCCTTCATCCGCTAATTTTCGAATTGTATCCCAAAAGCTTTTTCTAGATGTAATGTCCATCCCTACTGTTGGTTCATCTAAGAAAAGCAAATCAGGATTCCCAGCAAGTGCGAGTGCAAAATTTAAACGTCTTTTTTGACCGCCCGATAGCTTTTCGCATCGCTCTTTTCTTTCTGATGCTAAATTGGACAGCTGAAGTAATGTTTCTTTTGCAATCGGATTCGTATAATAACTACGAAACAAATCAATCGCTTCTTCTACTGACACACTATCAATGACGCTCACTTCTTGCAGCATTGCTCCAAGGCGATTGCGAGCATCTCGGTGTTTTGGGCTCTTACCGAAGATTGAAATTTCTCCTTCCGAGGGATCCCTTAATCCGAGCATCATCGAAATAGTTGTCGTTTTACCAGCTCCGTTCGGTCCAAGTAATGCAACGATTTCCCCTTTCGCTACTGTAAATGAAACGTTATTTACTGCTTTTTTATGTTTAAATGTTTTTGAAACACCATTTACTTCAATTACTTGTTTCATTTCTCCACCTCCGACGTTCTTATATTTATATTGTATAAATTGGAAAAGTTGGAAAACAGTACGAGACGTCATGACATGAATATGACAAATGTCATGAAATCTTGAAATGAGTGACTTCTTAGGTCAGTAGCAGGACAAAAATAAACATGATACAATCATGTAAGATGTACATTCGAGGAAGGACAGTGGTTTTCATGATTATTCGCAATGAACAAGATTTAGAAGGCTTACGAAAAATTGGCCGCATCGTTGCGCTTGCACGCGAGGAAATGAAAAAACAAGCAAAGCCAGGTATGACAACAAAAGAGCTTGATTTAATCGGTAAAAAAGTATTAGATGAGCACGGTGCAATTTCTGCACCTGAAAAAGAATATGATTTTCCAGGTACAACTTGCATTAGCGTCAATGAAGAGGTTGCGCACGGCATCCCAGGAGACCGTGTTCTAAAAGAAGGCGACTTAGTAAACGTCGACGTATCTGCGGCACTCGATGGTTACTATGCAGATACAGGTATTTCATTTGTTCTTGGGCAAGACGAAGCAAAAGAAAAACTTTGCGCTGCTGCTGAAAGTGCATTTTGGGCAGCTATGAAAAAAATAAAAGCTGGTGCAAAACAAAACCAAATTGGCCGTGCAGTTGCCAATGATGCTCGTAAACATGGCTATACAGTCATTCAAAATTTAACGGGACATGGCATTGGTCTTAGCTTACACGAAGCACCAAATCATATCTTAAACTATTTCGATCCAATGGATAATGCTCTCTTAAAAGACGGACTTGTCTTAGCAGTAGAGCCATTCGTATCTATGAGGGCAGATCATATTATCGAACGCGGCGATGATGGCTGGACATTTGTCACACCAGATAAAAGCCTAGTTGCACAGTGCGAGCATACAATCGTTGTAACTCGCGGTGAACCGATTATTTTAACAGAGCTATAAAGTGAAACTTCCATCAGTGGGGGGCGAAACGACCGGAGATTCTAGCCGCTAGAGCTGGACAACGTTTCTCTCTCGATTTTGAGGTGGTGGTCTTACTGCCCACGAATAGCGGGATAAGCAAAAAACACAGGGATTATAGCAATTTAATCCCTGTCATAAAAAACGAAATCAGCGCGCCCAGGTACTCAACCCGGGTGCGCTGATTTCATTTAGAAAAGTTTTCAACATAGAAAAAACCCCTTTAGGGTTCATTCTTTTCTTCATCTGTCCATGAAGTTTTTTGAATGATTCCCAAAAGGGGCGATCAATAATCATCTAAAGTTGTTTATTGTTTAATTCGTTGACGAGCGAATAAAATTCCACCTATAACGAACAATACCATACCGCCAACAATTGAAATCATCTCCGCTGGTGCTCCTCCTGTTTTAGGAAGTAATACTGTCGTCTTATCGTTTTCTTTATTAGATGGAACTTTTGGATCTACGTTTGAACCTTTGTTTGGATCTTTTGGATCACTATTTGTGTCTGTATTTGTGTTTAGATCTTTTGGATCTACGTTTGGACCTTTGTTTGGATCTTTTGGATCTTCATCTGTCCATTCCGGAATCTTTGTATTCGTAATGTCATAACCGTTTACTTCGGATTGATATCCGTCTACCGGTTGTTCTTTTACTTCATACTTATATGCTTTTCCGTCAACATCATATGCTGCTAAATCTGTAAATGCATATTTCCAGCTAGTTGCTTCGCTTACTTCTTTCATCGCGATTACCTTGCCGTTTTGTAATAGGTCAACTTTAATCATGCTTGGACGATCTTTTGCATTATCGTCTTTCCATGTCTTCGTTCCTTCTACTTTTGTCTCGCCTACTTTTGTATTTGTGATGTCATAACCTTTCACTTCGGATTTGTATCCGTCTACTGGTTGCTCTTTCACTTCATACTTGTATGCTACTCCATTCGCATCATAAGCTGCTAAATCTTTAAATGCATATTTCCAACCTTTTTCCGCTGTTACTTCTTGTGTTGCGATTACTTTACCGTTTTGTAGTAGATCCACTTTGATCATTGCCGGACGATCTTTCGCATTATCGTCTTTCCACGTCTTCGTTCCTTCTACTGCCGTTTTTCCTACTTTTGTGTTTGTAATGTCATAACCATTCACTTTAGATTCATATCCCGCTACTGGCTTTTCTTTCACTTCATACTTGTATGCTACTCCATTCGCATCGTACGCTTCTAGATTGTCGAATGTGTATTTCCAGCCATCTGCTGCGGTTACTTCTTTCGTGTCAATCTTTTCACCGTTTCGGTGTAACTCTACCTGGATTGAACTTGGACGATCTGTTGCGTTGTTATCCTTCCAGGTCTTTGTTCCTTCTACTTTTGTTTTTCCTACTTTTGTATTTGTGATGTCATAACCATTCACTTTAGATTCATATCCTGCTACTGGTTTCTCTTTCACTTCGTACTTGTACGCTACTCCGTTCGCATCGTACGCTTCTAGATTGTCAAACGTATATTTCCAATTAGTTGACGCTGTTACTTCTTTTGTGTCAACCGATTCTCCATTTCGGAGTAATTCTACTTGGATTGAACTTGGACGATCTGTTGCGTTGTTATCCTTCCAAGTCTTTGTTCCTTCTACTTTTGTTTTTCCTACTTTTGTATTTGTGATGTCATAACCATTCACTTTAGATTCATATCCTGGTACTGGTTTCTCTTTCACTGTATACGTGTAGGCTTTTCCGTTTGCATCATAAGCTGGTAAATCTACGAATGTGTACTTCCAATCACCCGCTGCCGTCACATATTGTGTAAGTAGAAACGTACCATTTTGGTACAAGTCTACCTGAATTGTACTTGGACGATCTGTCGCATTGTTATCCTTCCAAGTCTTTGTTCCTTCTACTATTACTTTTCCTACTTTTGTATTCGTGATGTCATAACCGTTTACTTTAGATTCATATCCTGGTACTGGTTGTTCTTTCACTTCATACTTATATGCTTTGCCATTTGCATCATAGGCTGGTAGATTGTCAAACGTGTACTTCCAATTTGTTGCTGCACTTACTTCTTTCGTGTCAATTACCGTATCGTTTTGTAGTAAATCTACTTTGATTGTACTTGGACGATCTGTTGCATTGTTGTCATTCCAAGTTTTTATTCCTTCTACTCTTGTTTGACCAACCTTTGTATTTGTGATGTCATAACCGTTTACTTCAGATTGATATCCATCTATCGGTTCTTCTTTCACTTCATACTTATATGTTTTGCCTTCTGCATCGTACGCTTCTAGATTGTCAAATGTGTACTTCCAATTGTTTATTGCTGTTACTTCTTTCGTGTCAATTACCGTGCCGTTTTGTAGTAAATTGACTTTGATTGTACTTGGACGATTTGTTGTATTGTTATCCTTCCAAGTTTTTGTTCCTTCTACTTTTGTCTTGCCTACTTTTGTATTTGTAATGTCATAACCGTTTACTTCGGATTTGTATCCTGGTACTGGCTTTTCTTTCACTTCATACTTGTATGCGACTCCATTCGCATCGTACGCTTCTAGATTGTCAAATGTGTACTTCCAATTGTTTATTGCTGTTACTTCTTTCGTGTCAATCTTTTCACCGTTTCGGAATAACTCTACTTGGACTTTGATTGGACGATCTGTCGCGTCGTTATCCTTCCAAATTTTTGTTCCTTCTACTTTTGTCTTGCCTACTTTTGTATTTGTAATGTCATAACCATTCACTTTGGATTCATATCCGTTTACTGGCTGTTCTTTTACTTCATACTTATACTCTTTACCATCTGTATTATATACTGTTAAATCTTTAAATTCATACTTCCAGCCTGTTGCTTCGCTTGCTTCTTGCGTCGCAATCACTGTGCCGTTTTGTAGTAAGTCTACTTTGATCGTTTTTGGACGATTTATTGCGTTGTTATCCTTCCAAGTCTTCGTTCCTGCAACAGATGTAGTTTTCACTTTATTCGAAATCGGTAATTCAATTCCGTTTACAGCATCTGCTTTCACTTCAAACGCTACTTTTGTCTGCGGGTCAAAATCAATATAGTTTGGCGCTGAAACTTCTTGCACATAATATTTCCCTGGTAGTAAATCCTTGATTTCGATAATACCTTTTTCATCTGTTGTATACTGATCCCCAACTTGTTCACCCGACTCTTTATACAACTTAAATGAAACATTCGGGATTACTTTGTCTTTATTTCCTTCAAGGTGCTTAACAATTTTTAGCGTTCCTTTTGAAGGTAAATCCCCGCTAGCGCCACCACCAGCTGTCATATTTTCAACTTGGTAACTACCTGATTCAGTAACTGTGTCTTTGTTATAAACTTGGTAATCAATCGTATAATCATTCTTAAAATAATCTTGCTTCTTTCCAGCTTCCGTTATAGTAGATGTATAACCAATCGTAAAGGAGGCAAGACGCGCTTTATCCCTATAAAGCAAAACTTGAAATGAGTTTTCACCAGTAAAGGTAATTTTTCCATAACGCTTCTGTTCAAACTCTGTTAGCGATAAGCTTCTACGACCTAGATAATCATCAATAATTATATAGAAACTATCCTTATTAAGTGTTTGACCTTCCTGTAAATTATCAGTCACAACAATATCGCGACTTAACTCTTCTTTATTTAAGTTTATATTCAAGAACCAACGCACTTCATCGTCCTTACCTGAGTTCATATCACCAGTTTTATAAAAAAACGGTGGCTTTCCAGGATCTGTACCACCACCACTGGTTGGACCGGTAATCGTTACAGTTTGCTTATTTACATTTGTACCGAAATTGGTTTCAATCTCCTTCTTTTGATCCATTCCTACATTAGCGGCTTCCACGTAAAAGTTTAAATACCCTTTAATACTTTGATGTGTATTCACTTTATCATTAAATGTACATACAACAGTACCTGCAGTGGCTTTACAAGTACCATAATCATCTAAAGGAAACGTTTTATCTAATCCTTTTAATTCTGGAGGCAGTGTTAATGTTAATGTGTCTCCTGGCTTCAGCCTAAGACCATTTTTTTCACTGAAGTTTACAGTTACTTTAGTTCGTTCGGTGGTCTGTAGATTTGTTTTACCAATCTGAAAACTATCCACAAGTCCTGATGTATTTAACTCTTGTGCATTTACGATTATAGGCATTAAACTCTGGCCTATAGTAAACATAAAAATCATTATAATTGAGAAAATCGAAGTGATTCTTTTTAAATGCATGCCTTGCGGTAACCCCCCTCTAAATTACAATATAGATAAATTTTGGGGTGAAGAGGCAATAACAAAGACTCTATTACTCAATGTCATTGAATTGTTTCATTATATATATTGAATAACTATTGTTATCTTTTTCTCTTTCTTCACCCCTTCTATTACTTTGAAACTCAAAATGTTACTTCTATATAAACTCATCTGATTTTTTCAATATGTCTAAACGGAGAAATAGCTGATTTGTACTATTTAACAAGAACAAATAAAGGAATGGACGAACGATAGAATAACTTTTAAAAGGATCTATCATAATCATTCGTCTTATTATGCAAGGATATTATGTGGTAGAGATTGCAAAACTTCTTCATATCCATCGTAAAATGCTAAGTACGTAAAAAATCTAATGTGGGCAATATGGACAAGCTGTTTCGCAACAAATATATATTTGGCCAACTTCTATAATGATTCTCCTAAAGAAGAATAGCGTCGAAACAAGCACATCCTTGAAACGTGCTAGTACATTCGTGTGCGAAAAAACTTCATTGAAGGTTTTCTATAATCAGGGATCGAACTGAAATCGGTCATATGTTAAAACACCTTATGTTTAATATACAAAACCGATCTGCACACCGAAACAAACTGGCAAGAAAACAGGCAGTATTTCAACCTCAGCGCTATATGATGTAAAAATGCTCTGGACGAAGTATTTATTACTTATCTATACGGATAATAGTCATATCCTCCAAATCTGAATACATTAGAAATTTGAGGTAATAAAAAAGATTGTAATTGTCGACCGAGTTCATATGCATCATACAGAAATACAAATGTCGATCTTTTCATTTTTGGAGTATATAAATGTACATTGAGAAAAAGCACTTCGCCTAATGGGTTCTATGTCGAAGAATGAAAGTGAACTTATATACATTAGTTTTTCTAAAAAGACACAAATCCAAGAATTGAGATATTGACATATACCCATAATTAATGATAATATCAAATTTGAAAGATTTATATTTTTTCATTACCCTTATCAAATGATGAAAAACTAAATTGTACCGCACGTACTATATAGATTCCTTTCGATTTATCAACATATAAGTCGTTGTTATGCAGAACAAAACATGATCTGCGTTCGCGCTTTCTACCTTTATTTTTATCTTTGCATGTGGCAAGAAAAAAACTTATCCACCTCTATGCATGGCTAAATGCCCTCACCTACCTAAACAGTGAGAGGGTTCTTCCATCATTTTTTATTTGCATACTTTAGACATGTAACCCCTAGTTACTTGCTAATCGCTTAGACACTTGATTAGATGAAGTATTATTTTAAATATGCGACTTAGTTGTAACAACATAAATTACAACAATTAGGTCATTTCCTAACAACCCCTCTTAAACAGAAACTATTTCCAAAGCCTATTATTCTAAAATAATTACAATAAAGCAATATTTCCTATTCTTGTTTCGGAAATAGAACACATTTGCCGGCACATATATATCTAGAACAAAAAACTGAAAACGATTTCCCAGGGATGGTTTTTCAACATCAAACTATCTGTAAGATGTTTCCTCATGACTTTTCAATTTTCTTATTTTAATATCTGATCAGTCTATCGACTGATCAGATATTTTCTTCATTACATCTTCTCTGGTGCAGATACTCCAACTAATGCTAATGCATTTTGAAGTGTAATACGTACTGCACGCATTAAATCATAACGAGCTTTACTTAATTCTAAGTTATCTTGGTTTAATACTTTTTCTGCATTGTAGAAGCTATGAAGCGCTGCTGCTAAATCAAATGCATAGCTTGTAATACGGTGCGGCAGACGTTTTTGTGCTGCTTCTGCAACCGCTGCTGGGAATTCACCAAGTTTCTTTAATAAGTCTACTTCTTTCTCAGAAGCAACTAGTTTGTAGTTCACATCGCCGCCTGCAGTTAAACCAAGCTCTTCACCTTGACGAAGAATACTGCATACGCGTGCATGTGCGTATTGTGCATAGTATACAGGGTTTTCATTTGATTTTGATACCGCTAAGTCCATATCAAAGTCTAAATGAGAGTCACCGCTGCGCATCGCAAAGAAGTAACGCATTGCATCCACGCCTACTTCTTCCATAAGCTCACGAAGTGTAACAGCTTTACCTGTACGTTTACTCATTTTTACTTTCTCACCGTTTTGGTATAGTTGTACCATTTGGATGATTTCTACTTCTAATGTATCTTTATCGTATCCAAGCGCTTGAATTGCTGCTTTCATACGAGGAATATAACCGTGGTGGTCAGCACCCCAAATGTTGATTAATTTATCAAAACCACGCTCTAATTTATCACGGTGATACGCAATATCTGGCGTTAAGTATGTGTAAGAACCATCGTTTTTAATTAATACACGGTCTTTATCATCGCCGTAAGTTGTAGAACGGAACCATGTTGCGCCCTCTTCTTCAAACACTTCACCGCGCTCTTTTAATACTGCAAGAGCTTCGTCAATTTTACCGTTTTTATATAATGATGTTTCAGAATACCAAACGTCAAAATTCACACGGAAACTTTCTAAGTCCTTTTGAAGCTTTTCTAATTCATATTTTAAACCGTACTGACGATAGAACTCATAGCTTTCTGCTGCATCTACATGCACGTAACGATCACCGAATTCTTCTGCAAGGTGCTTACCAATTCCGATAATATCAGCACCGTGGTAACCGTCTTCTGGCATTTCTTTTTCTAAACCTAACGCTTGCATGTAACGAGCTTCAACAGAAAGCGCTAAGTTATGAATTTGATTACCTGCATCGTTAATATAATATTCACGAGATACATCGTAGCCAGCTTTTGCTAATACGTTACATAGCGTATCACCAACTGCCGCACCACGTGCATGACCTAAGTGCAAATCACCTGTTGGGTTTGCAGAGACGAACTCAACTTGTACTTTTTCTCCCTTACCTGTGCTTGTTTCACCATATGCTTCGCCAGCTGTAATAATTGTAGGAATTAAATCTGTTAAATAGCTGTTATCCATATAGAAGTTAATGAAACCAGGGCCAGCAATTTCGATTTTTTCAATAGAAGCTTTTGCTTTATCAAAATTTGCAACTAATTCTTCTGCAATCATACGAGGTGCTTTTTTCGCTACACGTGCAAGTTGCATTGCCGTATTTGTAGAGAAATCGCCATTTGCTTTATCTTTCGGTGTTTCTAATATAACGTTTGTAATTTGTTCTTCTGTTGCTAATTCTGCTTTTACTACAGCAGCTTTAATTTCCTCTTTAATGAGTTCTTTTACTTGTTCTAAAGAGTTCATTATTGTGCCTCCTTAAGATTAATGGTAACTGTATATCGGCCTGCTTCTTGTTCACTTAGAAGCAATGCATACGTTAGAAAGAGTTGTCCCTTTTTCTTTTCTTCCGACCATTTAAAAAGGACGTTATCCGTTTTTGTTTGCAACGCAAACGTTCCAAGCTCACTTGTATACGTTCCTGTTGTCCACTCACCTTTTTTATGAGTTTGGCGCATCGAAACAGCACCGGAACGCATAATGAGAACTTGATCATCTTGGATTTTAATAATTGTCTTCACTTCGCCTTGTTCGTTCGGCTCTTGAAACGTTACATATGTACTTTGACCTTTTACATAGTATAGACCATTTGCATCAAAAGCAATAGTTTCCTTTCGCGTTCCTTCACGAATTTCCGTTACAAAGTGAACCTGTACTGGTAAGCCTGCAAGTTGCTTCTCCACGTCTTGCACACCTTTCAAAATATTATAGATATAGCATTATCTAAGCTTCAGTGGCCAAAATGTTCGATGGCTTCACGCCTTCCTTTTAAACAAGCCACTTCCGCTTTTCTAAAAATAAAACACTCTTTCTATCATATCAAAAAACAATGGTGTCTGTCTGCTGAAAGCTATATTTGCAACACAATTTATAAATTTTTCTTTCCTAATTAACCATCACTCTTGTGAAATAATAGGAACCCAAGTTTATTATAAAGCTCGGGTTCCATTATTTCCTCAATTTTTCTAGTACATTTGCCGGCACTTCATTCTCTTGTAATTCAGCCCATCCTTGACCTTGACTACCTTTTGCATAGATTTTCAAATATTCTCCACGTCGCAGTTCACGGTTTATCATTTTTTTCACAACTTGCTTATTTCCTTCCCCATCATAAGCAGTAAAGGCGTACAAATACCGATCTCCTTTTTTCTCACCTTGATTTGTCACAGCATAACATGCCTTTACTTCCTTACTTGAAAAAAAGTTATCTACAAAAGCTTGCACACCTTCTGTTTTCGTTTGTAAATAAAAGGCTCCTGCCCCGCATAAAATAGCAAATATCGCTCCAACTTTTAATATCATACGCATCAAGCTTTTCACCTCTTACATAACGCTTCCTTATTATTATCCTCAGTATAAAATTTATAAAAGATAGTCTCTATCGATTTTCCTTACACTTTTCTTACATCATTGTAAGGAAAGTTAAATCATGTATTTTCCGATAAAAAAAGGCTATCTCGAATAAATTCGAAATAGCCTTTTTTTATCCAGCTACGCCTCCTAGGCCCTCGAGTCTAAGAACCTTCCCCGCTAAAAAGTAAAAAGCACTTTTTGCGGGAAAGAACCTTAGCCACCAGGCCTTAACAGTCGGCTCCGCTTTTATTTTTGCACCCATCCAAGTAACATTTCGCGCACAAATTTACTTGCTGCGATTGGTGTTTGATCACTGTGATCGTATACAGGAGCTACTTCAACTAAGTCTGCTCCAACTACGTTTATATTTGAATTTGCAATTGCAACAATGGAATCTAATAGTTCTTTTGATGTAATACCGCCAGCTTCTAACGTTCCTGTACCAGGAGCATGAGCTGGGTCTAATACGTCTATGTCAATTGTGACATAGACTGGGCGTCCTGCAAGTGTTGGCAATACTTTCTTTAATGGTTCTAATACATCAAATTTGTATAAGTTCATACCAACTTCTTTTGCCCACTCGAATTCTTCTTTCATACCAGAACGAATCCCGAAAGAATATACGTTTTCTGGGCCAATTAAATCGCATACTTTACGAATTGGTGTAGAGTGAGATAACGGCTCACCTTCATAAGACTCACGTAAATCTGTATGAGCATCCATATGAATGATCGCTAAATCCGGATATTTTTTGGCCATCGCCTTAAAAATTGGCCAAGACACTAAATGCTCACCACCAAGACCTAGCGGAAACTTACCAGCATCTAATAGTTTTGTTACATATTCTTCGATCATGTCTAAGCTGCGCTGGGCATTACCGAAAGGAAGCGGAATATCACCCGCATCAAAATATTTAACTTCCTCTAATTCACGATCTAAATATGGACTATACTCTTCTAATCCAATTGATACTTCACGAATACGTGCTGGGCCAAAACGAGAACCAGGACGGTAACTTACTGTCCAATCCATTGGCATCCCATAAATAACCGCTTCAGCATCTTCAAAACTTGGATGACTATTAATAAATACTTTACCTGAATAAGCTTCATCAAAACGCATATTCTTTTCCTCCTATCTGGAACTTAAGGTATCCCAACCTTTCATTTTGTCTCAAATTTGGAGCTATTTGCTCCTCTTTATCGATTTACCACGTTCTTCCCCGCGAGAAGGAAGAAACTCCTTCTGTGGGAAAGACCCTTAACCAGCAGGCCTGAATAGCCGGCTCCGCTTTTCTTGTCTAGCTCCAGCGGCTAGAATGCTCGGTGGCTTCGCGCCTTCCTCCGAGGCAAAAAGCGCCTCTTTGTCAGGAGCTCCATCCCCCTCCCATTCTGAACAAGCCGCTTCCGCTTTTCTTACTTAATTAAATCCCCAACGAATTTCGGTAATGCAAATGCTGCTTTATGAAGTTCTTTTGTGTAATACTTCGTTTCGATTTCGTGGAAACGCTCTTCACTTACTTCTAATGGATCATGCTTCTTAGATCCGATTGTGAATGTCCAAAGTCCACTTGGGTATGTCGGAATGTTAGCTGTGTATAGACGCGTAATTGGGAAAATTTCTTTTACGTCTTTAAACACGTTTGAAATTAATTCCGGTGTGAACCAAGGGTTGTCCGTTTGCGCTACGAAAATACCGTCTTCTTTTAACGCTTTAGAGATTCCAGCATAGAATCCTTTTGTAAATAGGTTTACAGCTGGGCCTACTGGCTCAGTAGAATCAACCATAATTACGTCATACTCATTTTCACTTTCAGCAATGTGCATAAAGCCATCGCCTACTTTTACATCTACGCGTGGGTTTTCTAATTCACCAGCAATTTCTGGTAAGTACTTTTTAGAGTACTCGATTACTTTTCCATCGATTTCAACAAGTGTCGCTTTTTTCACGCTTGGGTGTTTTAATACTTCACGAATAACACCGCCATCACCGCCGCCAACAACTAAAACGTTTTCAGGGTTTGGATGTGTAAATAATGGTACGTGCGCTACCATTTCGTGATATACGAACTCATCCTTTTGCGTTGTCATAACCATGCCATCTAAAATAAGCATGTTACCGAATTCTTCCGTTTCAACCATATCAAGCTTTTGAAATTCTGTTTGCTCCGTATGTAAAGTGCGGTTAATACGCGCTGTAATTCCAAAATGCTTTGTTTGTTTTTCCGTGAACCATAGTTCCATTGTGCGATCACGCCTTTCATTGCAATTTATAATGTGGACACACCATTAATGTCCCCTAACAAAAATAAAACAAAACATATAAAATGTATAGTTAAAAATATAAAAATACCGTAAATATATTTGAAACAAATTGTTTTTGTTCGTATATTTAGTTAATTATGTATAAAACAGTAAGAAAACCCTTTCCTAGGAAAGGGTTTTGCTCTCATTTTCACGAACTGGTATGCAAATCATCACACATCCAACTAGCGCCACAATTCCTCCTACTAAAAACGGACTTTGCGGTGAAATCACGTGACCGAGAATTCCAGATAAAATTGGTGCAATTGCTCCGCCTAACCAACGAACAAAGTTATATACACCAGATGTAATGGATCTTTCATAAGGAGAAATATCCATTACGTAACTTGTAAATAATGCATTATTAAGACCAGACGCTAATCCTGATAAAATGATCAGTGCAATTTGTAACCACATTACTTGTACGAAGAATAATAAAATTAAAAAGCCAGCAAATACAAGTAAGCTAAAACGCAGTAACATTTTTGGTTCGTATTTTCCTTCTAATTGGTGTGCAAGCACAGCAGAACCATACGCTAATGCAAGACCCCAGCCGCAAAAGACAAACCCAAGCTGAATAGCAGATAAATGTAAAATAAGCGGCGAATACGCTAAAACAACAAAGAAAGCATAGTAATATAACATCCCGGAAATGGCACCTTGTATAAAAGGTTTATATTTCACTAGGCTAAGTAATTCATTCAATCCAGCTGACTTACGTTTCGCTTTGCGCTCTGGTTCTTTTACAAAAAAGAAAACGAGAATAAATGCTAAAGCAATTAAAACACTTGTCGCAAAAAACGGATAACGCCAAGAATATCCACCTAATAAACCACCTAACAGCGGACCTCCCGCCATCCCTAAACCGATCGCGGCCTCATATAATCCAACTGCTTCATGTACTTCTTTGCTCAGCGCAATTAATAATGTCATCGCCGTTGCAAAAAACATCGCATTCCCTAAACCCCAGCCGGCACGAAAAATAGATAACTGCGCAATGGTTTGTGATAATCCGCAAATACAAGCAAATACCGTTACAATTGCAAGACCAATTGTCATCATACGCTTATCACCAAACCTTGCCGCAAGAAGACCAGCTGGCAGCATCATAATAGCCATTGTTAAAATATAAGCTGTAAATAGCATTTCTACTTGCCAATGCGTTGCCCCAATCTTCTCTGCAATGATTGGCAAAATTGGATCGACTACTCCAATGCCCGAAAAGGCAAGAAACGTAGCGACTACTGTAATAAGTCTTCCAAGTCGTTGTTTACTCTCCATATGAATCATTCTCCTTTTTCTAAAAACTTCGTTGCTCTTTCCAAGCTATGTTCTAATTCCTCTTTCACACGCTTCATTTGTAACATTTTCTTATCTAGCGTCTCAATTTGATTGGCAAGCATGTTTGCGATTTCTTGAATAACTTCCCGGTCACGTGGATTATCGCTATTTTTTCTTTGCTCCATCCGTTCTTTAAGTGATAAGAAATACTGCATTTCTTGAAGCGTAATCCCTAATACTTCTTTTGCTTCTACAATTTTTTTAATTTGCTCCACATCTTCGTCCGTATATAAGCGAATATTCCCTTCGCTGCGCTCTGGTGGATGAATTAAACCAATTTCCTCATAATAACGAAGAGTCCGCTTTGTTAAACCCGTTTGTTTTGTAACTTCCTCAATTTTATACATGTCCATTCCCCCTTAACGTTATTACATTTTACGTTAACGTTAACTTTTATGCAACTATTACACCTTTGTAAATTTTTCCTACAAAGGTTGTCTTTTGAATTACTCAGTTTCATAATTGAGTTAAAACAAATAAGAAGGAGAGCTCATTACATATGAAACAACCACTTATTTTTGCGCATCGCGGTGTGAGAAGTACACATCCCGAAAATACAATGATTGCTTTTCAAGAAGCAGAGCGCGTTGGTGCGCATGGCATTGAGCTTGATGTACATGTATCAAAAGATGGCGAACTTGTTGTGATTCACGATGAAACTGTGGACCGAACAACAAATGGAACAGGTCTTGTCTGTGAACAAACCGCCGAGCAATTACAAGCACTCGATGCCAGTAAGGATTCTTCCTTTCATGAGGCGAAAATTCCAACGCTCCGCGAAGTGCTTATTTGGCTTTCTACAACAACACTGCAATTAAATATTGAATTAAAAACAGATGTCATTCGTTATCCTGGCATAGAAGAGAAAGTCGTAGATCTTGTTCGTGAATTCCATCTTACTAATCGAATTGTATTTTCTTCGTTTAACCATGAATCCGTTTCTCTGCTTGCAGATTTAGCACCAGAGATTCCCCGTGCAATTTTATACGATGAACCGCTTGCGGATCCAATTGCTGAAGCAAAGAAAAGACAGGCTAATGGCCTCCATCCAAACTTTGAATTACTTACAAAAGAGTTTGTACAAACAGCTCAAGAGCAAGGATTCATATTCCGCCCCTATACAATTAATGAATACGAAGATTTACAAAAGATGATAGATTACGGCGTCGATGTCATCATTACCGACTGGCCAACACGTGCCTTTGAGCTTCTTTCTTAATAAGAAGCTCTTTTTTATATAAGGGGGAGCACCACATCGCTATCAAGCTAAGGGGGACAAGAGGGTATATGTGAATGTGTTTTTTGAAATTTCTACGACTACACTAAAGATGTGCATAACAAATAAACCTATTAAATAGGTGTTTTTAAAAATATTATGCAACTTGGAAACTTTGTGACAACGTACAATCATACACAACACCTAAGATATCAAAGACTGTTTTCTTTTCGTAACAGTGAGATTTTCGTCCGTTTTTTTCTAACAGGTAAAACAAACGCAATAAAATTTTTAATAATTCATGGATGCCCTTCTGTAGTCCCTCATAAAACAATAGATAATAATTCTTTATCATATAGATGGATTTGTATTCACTTAGCTCTTTCTTTTTCTTATCTAAGAGTAACTGACGCATTTTGAACATCGTCGATGAACAGAGTAAAATACTAATGAGTTGCCCATATAAATGGCATTCTAAGCGTTCTTTCTTAACTTCTTTGCACCTGTCAATTTGAAAAAAGTTATACCGTTTATAAAAAAGTCGAACCGAAATGTTATTATTTCAGTTTTCCTTCTTCCACAAACGGTTAGTTCAATAGCTTTATTTGGACATTACGTTCAAATTAAGACAATATTGATTTGAAAGGCGTTAGAATTAGTAGTATAAAAAATAGGGGATGCAAAGCAGTGAATGAATTTTATAATGCGTTAACATATGTAAATAAAATGTTTTATGAACCCAATCGCTTAACCATAAAAGCTGTCCGAGAAGAAGCTCAAAATTCAGATTATGGGGCTGGTATATTTCAGCTAAATTCAAAATCGATTAGATTTAGAGTCGCAAAAATAACACCTACCAAGATAGGACAGTTTGTTGCTTTTTGGGAAAAAGATGGGGATAATAAAAACCAAGCCTTTTCATATGAAAAAGCTACTGATTTATTGGTTATCAATACTTTTACTAGAAATAATAATTTTGGACAATTCGTTTTTCCAAAAGAAGTACTTATAAAACAAAATATCCTTAAAACAGCCACTACAAAAGGAAAAATGGCAATTAGAGTTTACCCTAGTTGGGAAAATCCCACTAGCAAACAAGCTATCGAAACACAGAAATGGCAATTAGAATATTTTGTTGGGATGAACAATACAAATAGTTTACCAATACAAGAACTATTAAAGCTATACTCTAACTAAAATTGGATAGCCCTAAATGTGGTTTTAAAATAAAGTTCGATAATTTAAAACAAAATATTCCATTTCCGTAAACAGGTGCGTTAGTGGAATAAGGAGTATTAAAATAATCAAACTTTTTTATAAAAATTTTATACTTAGTTAAAAAGAGAAACTCCATTTTGATCAATCTTTTTTCAAAATGAAGTTTTTATATTTGCTTTTAAATAAGGATTAAAACACATTTTTTAATCAAATTTTATTGCAAAGCTACAGTTTACTGATTTTCACCTAATTCCTAGAGATAAAGGTGGAATCTTTATGTTTTATAACAACAAGAATGAACTAATGTTTGTTGGTAAGGCAAGAAAGTTAAGATCAAGAATAAAAAAACATTTTGAAGATACTGTATCAGTAATCAAAGACCATAGAGATGAAGTAATCAAAATTGATATTTGTCTTTTAGAAAACGCGATGGAAAGAGAAATTTATGAAACATATATCGCTAATAAACAAAAGTCGAAATATAATGTAGACAAAGTGTTCTTTAAATAAGTAAAAGCTCATAAAAAGGACTAATAAAATGAGACAACTTTACCTCGGCTTATTAGTCCTTTTTTACCGCTTGCAACGTTACGTTGCACAATGATACGGATATCATTTGAGAGAAAGAACAATTTGATACGATAAAGGATGGGAATAGATTGGATAATCATAGCCAAACACCGGCGTATATATATACGTATGCATTTCGCGAAGAGGAACGTTCTTTATGTTATATGGAGATGCGCTCACTTTTTGGAACGGAATCGCACTCTAATATATTGAAAAGCACAATCAAAATTGATCCGAGCCGAAGCCCGTTTATTAAAGAACGGATTGACGTAATGTATGAAGGAGATGAACTTCCAGATATTTTGAAGCAGGTCGAACAGATTGATTTGTCTGGATCCACGTTCAAAGTCATCTTCGTTAAAATTAATGATCTTGATAAATCGAAAAAAATAGAATACGGAGAACGCCGCCTTATTGAGCGAGATATCGGCATGCATATTGAAGGTGAAGCCGATGTGCATCATCCAGAGCGTGTATTTGGCATTGTAATCATTGGCGGACGTTGGTACTTCGGAACATATATGGAAAGCGAGGCTGTTTGGTTCCATCACGTGAAAAAACCACGCAGCTATTCTACGTCACTAAGCACACGTGTAGCGAGAGCTGTTGCGAATATCGCTGTGCCAAATCCTGATGGAGTCAAAGCGATCGATCCATGCTGTGGTATTGGAACGGTAGTGGTAGAAGCACTCTCTATGGGCATTGACATCGTTGGCCGTGATATTAACCCGCTTGTCGTAATCGGATCAAGAGAAAACATCGCGCATTTTGGTTTTGAAGGAGACGTAACAGTAGGACCTATCGAAGACATTCAGACAAACTACGATGTAGCAATTATCGATATGCCGTACAATCTATTTACGTGCGCAACACCAGAAGATCAATTCTCGATTTTAAAACATGCGCGCCGTATTGCAAAAAAAGTAGTAGTTGTAACAAGCGAAACAATGGATCACATGATCGAAGAAATTGGATTTGAAATTACAGACCGCTGCGTAACAAGAAAAGGAAACTTTTCTCGGCAAATTCTTGTTTGTGAATAGGGAAGTAAGGGAAGACCAATGATTTTACAGTAACAAAAACGGTCAGTTTAGATACAGTGTCAATTTGTACAGAATTATCGTTTTGGGGTAGTCCTAAATCCTTAGCTTGATGGGCATGGGATAGCACCAATAAAACGCGGATTCCGTACGCTAAGGCTGAATTACTTGATATAACAGTAAGCGTCAAACTGTCCCCACCTACCAATAGAATCAGTTCCATGTCAAAATTGCAAAATTCATTGTTATAAACCAGGTATGAAAGATTTCGTTAAGGATGTTATGAAGAAGAGCGGACCGAAAATGATTTTAAAACATCCATGTTTTGCGGTCATGCATGTTGTTGACACAATGAAGAAGGCTCCTGACTTACCGAAAAGAAAAAAGAGCTAAAAGAAAAAACGGGTTGTCTAACAAGCCCGTTTTTTCTTTTATTTATATAGTTTAAAAACAACCCAAAACCTCAATACTAGTAAAAGTATGCTATGAGGGGTGACAAAAGAAATGGAACTTACGACAAATGAAAAACAAGCGAAATATAAGCGCTTTTTCCTTACTGCACTGCTATCATGTGTCCTTTTCTTTGTTTTTACTATTTTCATTGTGTTACTTGTTGCGAAAATTTTAGGACCACCACCTGTTGCAGTTCCGCAAACAACTATCTTTTATGCGAATGACGACTCTGTTATGGGGCAAAGTCACGGAACGCAGAAACGATATAACGTGTCACTCGATCATATTTCACCTTACGTAAGAGAAGCAACGCTTTCTATTGAAGATCAGCGCTTTTATAACCATCATGGCTTTGATTTAAAGCGCATAGGCGGGGCAGTGATTGCCGACATTAAAGCGATGGGAAAAGTACAGGGTGCGAGTACAATTACGCAGCAATACGCGCGTAATTTATATTTGGATCACGATAAAACATGGAAGCGAAAGCTGTTAGAAGCAATGTACACCGTTCGCCTAGAAGTGAATTACAATAAAAACGATATTTTACAAGGGTATTTAAACACGATTTATTACGGGCACGGTGCCTATGGAATCGAGGCAGCGGCACGTCTTTACTTTAATAAAAACGCGAAAGATTTAAACTTAGCAGAGGCAAGTATGCTTGCAGGTATTCCAAAAGGACCAAGTTTGTATTCTCCCTATTTGCATAAAAGCAAGGCAAAAGAAAGACAAGCTATCATTTTAAATGAAATGGTAGAGCAAGGATATATTACTAAACAAGAAGCAGCAGCGGCAAAACAAAAACAACTCGGCTTCGCTTCGCTTGAAAAAGAAGAAGTAGCAGAAGTTGCACCTTATTTTCAAGATGCTGTGCAAGCTTCTCTCATCAATGATGCTGGTCTCGATGAGCAAACGATGGCACGCGGTGGCCTGCGCGTATACACAACACTAGATCCAAAGTTACAAAAAATTGCCGAACATACAGTAAATGAAACCATTCCAAGTACAACAGAGATAGAAACAGCTATTGTATCTATGAATCCAAAAACGGGCGAAATCATGTCCCTTGTCGGCGGACGTGATTATAAAAAAAGCCAGTTCAACCGGGCAACACAGGCATACCGGCAACCAGGTTCGACGTTTAAACCTTTTTTATATTACGCCGCTCTTGAGCAAGGCTTTACACCAGCAACCCGCTTAAAAAGCGAGCATACTGTATTCACATTAGGCGACGGTGTTTCAAAGTATAATCCGACCAATTATAAAAACTATTACGCCGATGACTTCATTACAATGATGCAAGCACTAGCTGTTTCCGACAATGTATACGCTGTAAAAACACATCTTTTCTTAGGAGAAAAATCACTCGTAAAAACAGCGAAGCAATTTGGAATTACAAGTTCATTAAAAGATGTCCCATCGCTTGCGCTCGGAACATCTCCTGTAAAACCTCTTGAAATGGTGAACGCTTATAGTTTGATTGCTAACGGTGGCAAACAAGTAAAGCCAACATTTATTCGGCGCGTAGTCGATCATGACGGCAACATTTTGTATGATGCTCATTTAGAAAACAAACAAATTCTTGATGAGAACAATGCCTTTGTAATGGAAGAAATGATGACGGGCATGTTTAACAAAAAGCTAAGTAGCTACGCCTCCGTTACGGGGCAAAATATGATTCCAAAGTTATCACGCACGTACGCTGGAAAATCCGGTTCAACCGAGACAGATAGCTGGATGATCGGCTTTACACCAGAGCTCGTAACAGGCGTTTGGGTCGGCTATGATAAACAAAAAACAATCTCTAACCCAGCCGAGCAAGTCTATGCAAAAAATATATGGGCCGCGATTATGGAGCAAGGGTTAGAAGAAACCCCGCAACAAGACTTTAAAAAACCAGCCAATGTAGTCGCGTTAAACATTAACCCTGAAAACGGAAAAATTGCTACGAAAGGGTGCCCTGTTTCTATCAAAATGTATTTTGTAAAAGGGACGGAACCAACGGAATACTGCATGGATCATATTGATGAGAAAGATGAATTTGAGGCAGTGTTAAAAGAGAAGAACAAAAATAAACAAAGCTGGTGGAAGAAGTATTTTCCGTGGTAAAGAAAATTGAATGAAAAAGGGAGCGTATTCTATCTCTCCCTTTTTCATTCATCCTTATCATTTACAATCGCTAATACTTGGTGGTCTTCCCATTTCCCATTTATCTTTACATTTTTCCTTGCAATTCCCTCTTTATGAAATCCTGATTTCTCTAATACTTTTATTGATCCGATATTATGTGGCATAACGCCCGCCTCAATCCGATGAAGCTTTAACTCATCAAATGCGTAAGACACGACTAGCTTAACAGCTTCCGTCATATATCCTTTCCCATTATGATGTTTGTCTAAGGTATATCCAATAAAACAACCTTGCAAAGGGCCGCGTAATACTTCAGACAATGTAATAGATCCGATTAATTCTTCTGTTTCATTTAGATAAATGCCAAATGAATACTGCTCATCAAGCTCCTGCTTTTCATTCCCTTTTCTAATACGCTCCTTTTGACCCTCTAACGTATAAAACTCATCCTCTCGTAATGCTGTATACAGTTGAAAAAAATCTCGGTTTTTCGATTCCAAATGCACCATAGCTTCTGCATCACATGCTTCTAAACTTTTTATAAAAATAGAATCCCCGCGCATTCTCATATTTCCACCCTCTAACCTCTTTATTTTCCATTTAAATACATATTTCTGACAAATATCAGAATTTTCCTGCACCATTCAATGAAAAACACGTTTTCAAACAAACAAAAACCCCTTTCAACAAGAAAGGGGGTCCTATCATTCTCCTAACAATTCACTACGTAATTTCTCACTAGAGGAATTCCATAGCTCTTCATTATGCTCTTTCAAGAATGTTCCGAGCACTTTTTTAGAAGGCTCATCCATATGATCAACCATAATGTGACGCTTTAATGATTTATCCATTTTATTTACATGTTCAGGAAGTGATTTATAGCCGCGGCGAATTTCACGGTCTACCGTCATTTCACATGCAGTCACACCTGCATAATATGCGCCTTTTGCTGTTCTCTCAATCGTTACCCAAACGAGCCAGTATGGTTTTGCATTTGGTACTTCTTCTTTATTGATTAAAAATTTAATTCCTTTTTCAACAGCACTGCGGGCATGCATAGCTCCAACGTCCACAACTGCCGTTCCTTCTGTTACATCAATAATAACAGGAGAAATATTTTCAAGACTTAATGCACCGACCCCAAAGCCGCCGTGTCCATCTGTAGAGTCATTTTTAATAATATTAAAACCGATTTGTTTCTTTTTCTCTGTCATAGGAAAACCTCCCCTTCTAATACAATCCAAATAATGGTCCAATTATACTATGCAACATACTTAAAACATTCGGAATGACAACTTGAAATATTGGTTGAATCGTATAGCGATCTAGCGGTGTAATAACAAGGATTAATAAAAGAATCGCACCGTATTTCTCATATTGCGTCATTTTTGCACGTATATTGGTTGGCGCTAAATCTTCCAAAACACGATAACCGTCTAGCGGCGGGATTGGTATTAAATTAAAAACAAATAGAACGATATTAATCCCGATAAAAATTTGAAAGAACTGAAATAGCGTCTCCCCTACTGCTACTGGCACTGCCTCAATCACTCCAAATTTCAGCAAGCCATACCAGGCAGCAAGTCCGAAAGCCCCTAATAATAAATTACTAATCGGTCCCGCAATCGAAACGCAAATCCCCGCAAGGCGCGGGCGCTTAAAGTTATATGGGTTTACCGGTACAGGGCGCGCCCATCCAAAACCAATAAACAAGAATGCTAGTGCACCAATCGGATCGATATGAGAAAGGGGTGATATCGTTAAACGCCCTTGGTTTTTCGCCGTTAAATCTCCAAACTTATAAGCAACATATGCATGTGCAAACTCATGTACAGAGAGTGCCATTGCAACTGCAAGAGCTAACAACGGTAACTCATGCAATGGGTATCTAAAGAAATTATCCATACTTCATCTCCTTCTTAATTATGCAAACAAAAAATCTTTCATTTTCTGATTGTTCTTTTCAAGAATCCGTTATAATAGTACTGTAATCTACATAAAAGGAGCGATACATATGCCATACGTAACAGTGAAAATGTTAGAAGGCCGCACAGAAGAGCAGAAGAAAGCCCTTGCTGAAAAAGTAACAGCTGCAGTAAGTGAAACTACTGGTGCTCCAGAAGAAAAAATCGTTGTATTTATTGAAGAAATGTCTAAAAATCATTACGCAATTGGTGGAAAACGCTTAAGCGACCAAGAGTAATTATTGCTATAAGAGAAGCAGCACAGCTGCTTCTCTTACTCTTTTCCTTCTAATAAACGAATAATTTTTTCTTTTACTTTTCCTTTTCGTCCATCTTCATACAGTAAATCATGCGGATAGAATAGCTTCTGATCCGTTCTCTTTTTACCTGTAATTGCTTCCACAATGTCCGACTCGCGAGACAGTTCGCGCAGCTCTCCATTTGGCATAAGCAATAAAATCGGCAAGCGTTCTTCTTCTTCACCTGCACGGTAAAAGTCATACGGCAAGTCCGACGTAGAATCTACTACTAAGTAATATTCCGGATCAAGCCCAATCTTCTTAAATAAACTATTTAATTCTACCCAATTGTTTAATCCATGCTTTTCCGTAAAATCCACGCATTTGAACAAGTTACGGTTCATAAAACGGCGGCATAAATCACTTAAAATAGCATCCTCTTCTTCTTGCCATACTTGGAAGTAATAATACATGACATTCTCGTCTAACTTCAAATAATCCTCTATCGTTACTTCTCCTTCAAATAAAGAATAGAAATGAACGGGATGATATTTAAATGTATAGTACTGTTCATGCAACGCTTTCGCCCGGTGTAAAATTTTCGTTAAAATCACTTCAGCACTACGCGTGACTGGATGAAAATATACCTGCCAATACATTTGATAACGGCTCATAATATAATGCTCAACAGCATGCATCCCGCTATATTTAATCACAACTTGATTATTAAATGGACGCATTACTCGTAATATTCGTTCCATATCAAAGTTTCCATATTTCACACCTGTGAAATACGCATCCCGTAATAAATAGTCCATACGATCTGCATCAATTTGGCTAGAAATCATACTAATCGCTAATTTATTAGTAGAAGTTTTCGCAATGACATCTGCTACTTTTTGCGGAAACTCACGATCAACGCGACTTAACACCTCGTGAATTTCTGTGTCACCGACAATAATTGCTTGTGTAAATTTTTCATGGTTCAATTCAAAGACTTTTTCAAATGAATGAGAAAAAGGACCGTGCCCTACATCGTGAAGAAGCGCTGCACATAAGCACAACAAACGATCTTCAGCATTCCAATCCGGTCTTCCATCAAACACATCATCAATCATGCGGCGAATAATTTCATAGACACCTAGTGAATGAGTAAAGCGACTATGCTCCGCACCGTGAAATGTAAAAAATGTCGTCCCTAGCTGCTTAATGCGACGCAGACGTTGAAACTCTTTCGTTCCGATTAAATCCCAAATTACGCGATCGCGCACATGCACATATTTATGCACTGGGTCTTTAAACACTTTCGTTTCATTTAATTTTTCACTTACATATGCCATTAAAATTCACCGCCCTCCATTATACGTTCTTACTCCTATTATAAACGAAAGGCGAAACAGAAAGAAATGAAAGACTGTATATTGCTGCATAAAAAGAAAACCACCATCAAAAAACGAAGGTGATTTTCTCTATTATTATTATTTTCCTAAAATAAACGTAGATAGTTCGTCTAATAACATCTCTTTACCAAGCGGGAAGTATCCTTTATTTAAATCTTCATTTTTAATCATATACACGCGGTTATTTTTTACAGCGTTCATATTCTTCCAGATGGTTTCTTGTTGAAACTCTTTTAGACGCTGGTTACCGTCGCCTGTTGTGAATACAAATAAGAAATCCGGATTGTAATCAATCAATGCTTCTTTTTGTAATTGTACTAACGGCTTGTCTGCTGGTGTACCATTAACTGCTGGTAATTTTAAATCTTTAAATAGAACACTACCGTATCCATAGTCACCGTACACACGGAATGCATTCGGATATGCAGCCATTACCATGAATTTTGCGTCGCCAGTTTTGGCAACGATTTGGTCATGTAACTTGTTTGCCTTTTCATCGTATTTCTTTAACCATGCGGCTGTTTCTTGTTCTTTATCGAAGATTTTACCTACTTCTTCAAACTTCGGACGCCATTGATCTAATGGAATACTTAACATGACTGTTGGTGCAATTTTAGATAACTGATCATAAATTTTTTCTTGGCGGTTATTGACTAAAATTAAATCCGGTTTTGCAGCGGCTACCGCTTCAATGTTAATTTTATCTCCCCAAGCAGAACCAACTGGTTGTACGCCTTTTAATTTATCTGCAATATGTGGATCAATTTTTTCTTGCGTCGTATTTGCCGTAATAACCGGCTTCATACCTAAAATTAATAACTCTTCTGTTGATCCACTTAAGTCCGCAATTTTCTTCGGATTTGCAGGTATTTTCATTTCCCCTTTTGCATGTTTTACAACACGCTCTTCACTTTTTGCGTCTGCTTTCTTTTCTTCTTTCTTATCAGAAGAACATGCAGCAAATAATACGGAAGTAATCGCTAATACGAAAACTAGTAGGGTAGCTTTGAATTTTTTCATATTTCTCTCTCCTTATCCGTTGTAGTGAAAGTGCTGCAAGAGCTCTCTCGACAAAACAACCGTATATAAAAATTTATAGAATTTTAAATTTCCCCCGTTCTAGCAGGCAGTAAACCTTAAACTTTATCATCAGTAATTTACTAATCGCTAGAACAAACTTAAACCAGCTTAAGCACTTGTCACTAAGTCATAAGTAAGGCAAATTGGTTTACCACCAACAGGACACGGAACCATTTGTGCTTCGATTTCAAACACTTCGCGAAGCGTTTCAGATGTCATGACTTCATCTGGTGTTCCTTGCTTCATTAAATTCCCATCTTTTAGCGCAATCATATGATCAGAAAAACGAGAAGCGTGATTTAGATCATGAATAACCATCACAATTGTTCTTCCTTCTTCTTCATTTAACTTTTTTAATAAGTTCAGCACTTCAAGTTGATGTGCCATATCAAGATATGTTGTTGGCTCATCTAGCACAAGCAAGTCCGTTCCTTGTGCTAGTGCCATCGCGATCCAAACACGTTGACGTTGGCCGCCTGACAGCTCCTCCGCTGGGCGATTAGCAAATTCCTTCATACCAGTCACATCAAGCGCCCAGCGAATGTAACGATAGTCTTCTTCTGATAACGTGCCGAACCCTTTTTGATGTGGGAAACGCCCATATGAAACAAGTTCAAATACGCTAAGACCTGTTGGCACTTCTGCTGTTTGCGGCAAAATTGCCATCTTTTTCGCAATTTCCTTCGTTGGCTGTTTCTCAATTGCTTTTCCGTCCAAATAAACAGTACCTTGTTTTACTTTTAAAATACGCGATGCTGTTTTCAGAAGCGTGGATTTCCCGCATCCATTGGGACCAATGATGGTCGTAATTTTTCCTTCCGGTATTTCAACAGATAACCCATCAATAATTAAATTTTCACTATATCCAACAGATATCGACTCAACTGATAAAGATGGCATACAAATCCGTCTCCCTTATCTTGTTTTTATAAGTAAATAAATAAAATACGGCGCGCCAATTACTGAAATGACAAGACCAACCGGTATTTCTGATGTTGTAAGTAAACTGCGCGAAAGAAGATCAGAAAACAGTAGCAATAATGTCCCGATTAACGCAGCAGTTGGCAGCATAATTTGATGTTTTCCGCCTACTAAACGGCGGGCAAGATGTGGTGCCATTAATCCAATAAAACTGATTCCTCCTGCAACTGCAACAGATGCACCAGCTAAGCAAACAGCGATAAATAACAGCTTACGGCGTTCTTTCTCAACGTTCAGACCGAGCCCCGTTGCCGCCGCATCTCCTAAATTCATTACATTTAAAACGTGTGCCTTCATAAAAGCAATTGGTAAGAAAATAAGCATCCACGGCAGCGCACTTAATACGAACTTCCAATCTGTCCCCCATAAACTTCCCGATAACCAGATCGTTGCAAAACGGAAATCATTCGCTGTCATTTTCATCGAGAACACTAAGCTCGCAGCACTAAACCCAGCTGCTACTGCAATCCCAACAAGAACTAATCGAACCGGCGAAACACCGTCTTTCCAAGCAAGTGCATAGATGATAACCGCCGCTACTATTGCACCAACTAAAGCAAAAAACGGCAGAATGAATACAGGTAAAAACGAAGTCATCGTTACTTTTCCAAAAAAGAAATAAACAAAGATAACAACTGACAATCCCGCTCCGGCATTAATGCCAATAATTCCTGGGTCGGCAAGTGGATTTCGTGATAACCCTTGCATAATTGCACCGGATACCGCTAAAGCTGACCCGACTAAAAGAGCAACAATCATTCGCGGCATCCGAAACTCAAATAAAATCGTTGTTTGATCTTCTGCTCCAAGACCAACGAGCGTTTTCAGCACCTCAACTGGTGAAATTTTAAACGTACCTGTATGTAAGCTAATTAAACATACGATGCAAATTAACAGGCCAATACTAGATAAAACTGAGATGTTTTTTCTCGTTAACATTCCTTGCCTCACATTTTTCCTCTCCCTTCTTTACGTGCTAAGTAGAGGAAGAATGGTACACCAACCATCGCTGTTACAGCACCAATTGGCGTTTCAAACGGCGGATTAATGATACGTGAGATCATATCAGCACACTCAATAAGTAATCCCCCTAAAACAGCAGAGCATGGGATTACCCATCGATAATCTGATCCCACAAGAAAACGTGTTAAATGCGGAATAACAAGACCAACAAATCCAACAGACCCAGCTATGGAAACAGCACTACCTGTTAGCACAAGTACAAGAATGGTTCCAATAAACTTAATGAGCTTCGTATTTTGTCCAAGGCCAATAGCAATTTCTTCACCAAAACTTAAAATCGTAATGTACCTCGCTAGCATAATCGCAATAATAAGACAAACAAGACCGACTGGAAGTAACATCTTTAAACTCGTCCATTTCACACCAGCAACGCCGCCTGCATGCCACATACTAACTTCTTGCGCTAGATTAAAATATAAGGCAATCCCAGATGAAATTGCGCCTAGTAAGGAACTAATTGCTGCTCCAGATAACGCTAACTTAATTGGTGTTAATCCGTCCGGGGATGCTGCGCCAATTCCGTATACAATACTTGCACCAAATGCTGCTCCGATAAAAGAAGCAATTACAAACATTACATATGGCGAGTTTGGAAAGAATGCAAACATGATTGCGATGCCAAATACCGCTCCATCTGTAATCCCCATAAGTGATGGAGATGCAAGTGGGTTTCGCGTCATCCCTTGCATAATTGCACCAGATACTGCTAAAAACACCCCGACAACTGCTCCTCCAATTGCCCTTGGAAGACGCAATTCTTGAATGACACTATGATATGTAGTAGATGCATCAAACTGAAATACAGCTTGCCATACTGTTTTCAAACTAATATCAGCAGCACCAAATGAAATAGAAACTGCCATACTTAAAGCTAATAAAGCAGTTCCAACGATTAAAATCATCAAGGCGATAAACGGACGGCTTTTTATCTCTTTTTTGTCTACCGATTCTTCTTCATAAACCTTTCTCATACCCACTTCCATCTACAACATCCTAACTTTCAATATGTATAACAAGAAAATGAAATTCATTCTCATTAAGAAGCAAAAAAAGAAAATCAAGAATATAACTTGATTTTTGATAACGATTCTCAATATCACTTTCTTTTATTCTACAAACGTGAACTGAAATTTGTCAACCACTATTTTTGTTATATAAAACTTTGTTGCATTTCACAAAACAAAAAAAGATACGACATCGTATCTTTTTACTTGTTTAACTTTGCTTCAATTTTTTCAATTAGCTCATCTTCATTTGGCGCTGCAACTGGACGATTATTTACAAATGCAAATGATTTTTTGCGACCAGGACCGCAATATGATTGACAACCAATTTGAATATCTGCACATCCATCTATTTTCTTTAAACGCGGTACTAACGTCTTAATATTCGTTGCCTGACAATCATCACACACACGAAATTCGTTTCCCATTGTATATAACACTTCCTCTATTTGAAACTTTTCTCAAGTACGTATAACAATAAACACTAAATGGTATTTTACCTTTCTTTTCGATGTGATGCAAGTTTTCTTCCTGTAAGAAACAAATGGCATATAAACATATTTTCACTCAAAATCTACCATAATTTTGGCAGCTTTGTATAAAAGTAATTCATTTTGTCCATTCTAAAAATAAGATATTGATAAAAAGAAAGGGAGATGAATCTATGAAAGTAAGACAAGATGCTTGGACTGAAGAAGATGATTTACTTCTTGCTGAAACCGTTTTACGTCACGTCCGCGAAGGAAGTACACAATTAAATGCCTTTGAAGAAGTTGGTGATAAATTAAATCGCACCTCAGCAGCTTGCGGTTTCCGCTGGAATGCTGTCGTACGCTATAGTTACGATCAAGCATTACAACTTGCGAAGAAACATCGCAAAGATAAAATGCGTGCAAATGGGGGCGAGCAAACAAAAAAACGCCTTTTATATACACCGCCGATTTCATCTACTGTAACAGCGGATGAGAATATTAGTATTGATACCCAGCAACCTATTCAATCTATGCAAACTACGCAATCTATGCAAACAATGCAAGCAATGCCAACAAATTCTTCCATTGCGATGCATGACGTTATTCATTTTCTACAATCTCTCGGAACTTCTAATGTAAAAGTATCCGCACTCGAAAGAGAGAATGAGAGATTGAAACAAGACATCGCTGAGTATATGCGAAGAAATGCTGAACTAGAAAAGAAAGTAGAAAAATTAGAACAGCAATCAACAACCGTTCAAGAAGATTACGAGACGCTCATGAAAATTATGAACCGTGCACGTAAATTAGCATTAATGGACGATGAAGAGCGTACACAAACATCATTTCGCATGGATCGAAACGGAAACTTAGAAAAGATTGCAGAATAAAAAGGATGCTATCATAGCATCCTTTTTATTTTGACTTTTCAACCTATAAGCCGCTGCTAACCAAAATAAAAAGTGCCCCCACTCGCTTTCTCTCTTCGTTTTAATCCTAGTACGTGGCAGAAAAGCGCACTGACCGCTCCTATGCACGGCCAGTTCCTCTCACCCTCCCAAAAGAAAAGGGCTTTTATGTCTGTTTTCAACTTGTATTTATATAGACTCACTCTTTTTTGCTATAATAAATATTGTCATTTTATAGATAAGGGGTTATTTACATGAGCGATTCTCGTTCGATTTTATCTCAGCCAGAGTGGCGCATTGTTGATCAGTCAAGTTTAGGTCCACAATTTCATGCGCTGCAGTCTTTCGCAATGGATGATACGTTATGTACAACAGTTGGGAACGGTACGTCCACTGCAACAATGCGCTCTTGGGTTCATCACAATACAATTGTTCTTGGCATTCAAGATACACGATTACCTTATTTAAAGCAGGGAGTTGAATTTTTAAAAAAGAAAGATTTCCATGTTATTGTCCGCAATTCAGGCGGACTCGCTGTTGTATTAGATGAGGGAGTTCTAAACATTTCTCTTCTATTCCAGGAAACAGATAAAGGTATCGATATCGACCTTGGCTATGATACAATGTGGCATTTAATTAAAGAAATGCTGAAAGATTATCCTGTTCATATTGAGGCAAAAGAAATCGTTGGTTCCTACTGTCCTGGAAGCTATGACTTAAGTATTAACGATAAAAAATTTGCTGGTATTTCACAGCGCCGTATTCGCGGAGGTGTCGCAGTACAAATTTATTTATGTGCTACCGAAAGTGGCTCTGCACGTGCAGCACTTGTTCGTGATTTTTACAACCTAGCAATTCAAGGTGAAGAAACTAGATTTACGTATCCTGAAATTGTCCCAGGTACAATGGCTTCACTATCTGAACTACTTGGTGAAGAAATTACTGTACAAGATTTAATGATGCGCCTTTTACAAACATTACAGCGTTTTACGCCGCAATTAACGCCGTCACAGCTGACAGTAGATGAAGTACCGCTATACGAGCATCACTTACAACGCATGATTGATCGCAATAATAAAGCACTTGTATTAGAAAAGTAAAAAAGCCCTGCATTTGCAGGGCTTTTTTCACTTTGTTGAAAAAAGATTCTGTCAAAGAAAATGCCAAATTTCTTTGGCATTTTCTTTGATTTCTATTTGTTTTATAAAGTAGTTTCTTCTATAATTTGATGTGTTAGGTGTAAACCAACTTGCTTAAGTGAGCGAAGTTTGGTCCACTTTTTTAAGTTTTGTATGATGGCCGTCATCAAAACTTGTGCTTTAACCTTTTGAACTCCACGGTATCGCGCATAGCGCAAACCGTGGAGTTCTTTACTATGTGCGAAACTCAGTTCCACTGTAGATGGACGAACAGAACGGAGAATTTTCCCTCTCATGGATAGGCGCTGTTCTCTTAATTGATCGTAAATGTCTTGATGAATCGAAATTCGTAACACACGATCTTGATTTTCTTTTTTTGCAAATGGACAGAATTGACAGCTTCCTTTAGGTGGTTTGAACTCATGATACCCTTGACGATTTGTTGTTTTATAATTAAATGGTACACCGCAAGGACAGGCATAAAGATCGCTGTTCACTTGTGTAAAGTGATAACGACGACAATTCGGATGGTCTTTTGTCGTGAATCGTCGATAAGATATGTAGACAAAGAATTGTCGTTGAAACAATCTGCGTGCGAGGGAAGCGTTGTAGTAGCCTGAATCAAGGGCGATTTCTCCCGCATACTTCCCAAATAATTTCTTTAATCCCTCAATTTGTTCAATTAATTTACGATGTCCTGGAACATTCGCAGCGGTGATATTTGTGGCAATGATAAAATTATGAAGCGAATCTACTACCCGGTGTTCAAAATATGCAAATCGCCCGCGTTTATCGTGTT
>NZ_JAVBXD010000079.1 GCF_030756675.1 Bacillus multifaciens | reverse complement strand
CTTCCGTTTTTCCTTATTATACCATTAGGGGGAGTAATACATTGTGTGATTTTTGTTGTATATTATATTCATAGAGAGTTAACATAACGTAACATTATCAGTAGTAACCAAATCTCAGAAAGTCATTCATACCAAGAGTTTTATAGCTTTTCGTTCCTTTCTCTGTATACGAGATTCCATACATTCCTGTCACAACAGCATTTGGAAATTCAAACCGTTCTCGTAGCCTGTATGAAATCTTGCATATTCTTAGCGTATAAAATCCGCGTTTTGCCGTCAGTACCCCTATATGGGAGAGCGGTTAATTATAATGTTTCTGGTTTTTGAGAAGGTTCTGTTACAGAAGTCGAAGACCCCTCTGGTACACGTGTTAATAGAAATCCTCCTATTATAAATAGTACGATAATACTTAACACACCAGCGTTTGTTTTACCAGTTAACTGCGTTGTGACACCAACGAGAACCGGGCCCATAATGGCTGCGAATTTACCAAATATGTTATAAAATCCAAAGAATTCGTTTGCGGATTCTTTCGGAATAAGCTTTGCAAAATAGGATCGGCTTAACGCCTGAATACCACCTTGTGAAGTAGCAACAAGCATCGCTAAAATCCAGAAATCTAACGTCGTTTTTAGGAAATAAGCGTACGTACAAATAATAATATACATAATAATTCCAACATATAGCATCTTCTTTCCGGTAAACGTTTCAGATAACTTGCCATATAACAAGGCAAACGGACCGGCGACGATCTGCGTGACGAATAAAATAATTATTAAACTTGTTGCGCTAATTCCAAGGTCTGTTCCGTATGCTGTTGACATTGTAATGATTGTGTCGACTCCATCAATATAAAAGAAATAGGCAAGGAGGAAGAAAAATACTGTTCTGTATTGACGGATATTTTTAAATGTATGAATAAGACGCTTAAAGCTTGTCACAACAGGATTTGGATCACGTTCGATAAAATAGCGTTGTTCCACATTTTTTAACATAGGAATTGTAAAGAGTCCCCACCAAAGCGCTGTAATTGCGAATGAAATCTGGCTTGTCACACCGACTGATAATGGGATGATATTTTTTTGTGAAAGAATAATAAGAGCCATGCAGCCGATAAATGGAATCGTGCTCCCAATATAGCCAAGGGCAAAGCCGCGTGTTGAAATACGGTTCATCCGTTCCTCTGTCGTCACGTCTATTAAAAACGCATCGTAAAAAATATTGGCTCCTGCAAATCCAATTAAAGCGAGCATATAACAGCAAAGTAAGAGAATCCACTGCGAAGTTGGTACGACTGCCAACATACTTGTAAAAATAATGCCTAATAGGAAAAAGAATGTGAAGAAACGTTTCTTAAATCCTTTATAATCAGCAATTGTTCCAAGAATTGGAGCGAGTATAGACACCATAAGTGTTGCAAGGGAATTGGCATATCCCCAATATGCAGTTGATGTTGTGCCTGCAAGTCCAGCTTCTTTAGCAGCTGCTTTAAAGTAGATTGGGAATATAGCAGTTGTAATAACGAGTGAATATACTGAGTTTGCCCAGTCATATAATATCCAGCTTTTTTCTTGCCTGGACATTTTTTTCATATACGTTCCTCCTTTAACTAATGTAATGTTATTGTACAGAAATGCGTACGTAAAAAAGAGAAACTGACTGAATATTTACATAATATTTACGAAACTTTACAATTCTAATAAATCCTCTATAACCTTTCCGTCTGTTTCTCCAAGATGTAACCCAAGCAATCTTGCAATTGTAGGACCTTCATCAATTAGTCGCATGTGCGGAATAATCGCACCTTGGCGAATTCCTTTACCGGCTGCCATAAAAATCGTTTCGTAATTTGGTTTTGACGGGGAATAGCCATGGGTACCAAACGTATACTTTTTATTAGAGGTCACATCTTTTCTTGTAATCTCTCTTATAAGGTCTCCGGTATGATTTTCTAAAAAGTAATAGCCTTCTCGTGCTTCCAGCATAAAGAGGCAATTTCCGTCGGCACCTAAATCTTTTGCTTCCTCATCGGTTAATAGAAATTCTATGCCGCTTTGTTCATCTTGTATGAGATCTTGTAGTAAACGGTGTAAACTTCCAATTGTTTCTGTATCATTTTTATCTTTTACGTATATATATGCTGAGCCGTCACAGCTTTGACAATAAGCTTTCCAATTTGTTACCTCCCCTTTTTGATTCACAGTAAGGAGCCCTTTTTCACGCAATAAGACATTTAATTGGATCGCCTTATTTTCATCTAATGCGCTATGATCTCCAAGCGCAATAATCGTCGCGCTTTCATACATATCGCTTTCGCGGAGTGCATTAACAATTGCACCGAGTCGCTCGTCATGGCGATGAATCGCTGCGACTGTTTCCTCAGAAGAAAACCCGTGATAATGGCGCTGCGAGTCTAAGTCAGTGAAATGAACAAACATAAGATTTGGTTTTTTCGTTTGAATCGTGTGCACTGCAGAAGCAAGCACAAAATCGTCTAGTTCCGGTTGTGACAAACCATTCCGAATGTGACCAAAACGCTGATTTAACTCCAGTTGATACAATGGACTTCCGCTGAATAAGGAGACGAGTATTTGATTTTGCCATGGGCGATTTGGAAAAATTTCTGGCATGTTGTAGTCAATTTTTGCTCTTCCTGTTACAGGCCATAGAAGTGCAGCTGTTTTTAAGTTTGCTTTTCGTGCTTCATCATAAAGGGTTGTTCCTTGAATCGAGCGGCGGTACCAGTGCCAGTCCGGTGATTCCTTCCCAGGTTGCAGTAGTGTATTGTTAACAACCCCATGCTTCGCGGGATAATTTCCTGTCACAATTGTTGTATGACTCGGATATGTAACAGATGGATAAATACCTTCAACTTTTTCAGCGTATGCACCACGTTTTAGTAAAGAACGGAAGTGCGGAAGGTTTTGTAATATAGGAAAATCTAAAGCTGATAAACAATCAAAAGATAAAATAATAACATGTTTTGTTGCAGGGTTGTTCATAGAATAATACCTCCAAAAGTTCTACAACCTATTTATATATATTACTATTAATACTTGGTTATAAAAACTACTGCTAAAAAGAAAGTTTTTTTAGAATTTTGAGACTTATAAACGTATAATACAATTAAAGGAGTGAAAAGAATGGAATTTTTTCTAATGAGTAGCATAATCACAATGGTTCTTGTTTTTTTGATTTCGTTCATATTACGCAAAAGCTTCCCCAATCGTTCGTTTGATATTACGTTCGGACTTATTATGATTATTATTTGCTTGGTTAGTTTTTTCTTTACGTTATTTTTTCTTGATGGATGGGAAGGTATGGGATATGGTTTCCTCTGTTTTTTTGTATTAATTGGAACAATTATTGGGATGCTACTTCATCAAATCGTGAAATTTTTCCGAAAGAAATATATGTAATACGAGTATAAAACAAAATAAACTGAAAAGAATATATAAAAATCAAAAAATTCCCTATTGCGTTATAATGTGGGGTGTATTATGATAATCAACAAATTTATATTGTTATGACGATGAAAGAGGACTAGTACATATTCAATCTTTTTGCAGAGAGAGAATCCAGTGGCTGAGAGATTCTTAAAAGACAATATGGAACCTACCTTTGAGTTCTGCATATGCAGCGGGAATTCCCGTTATCAAACAAGAGAGCATATACATGTTGTATATGAATCAGGGTGGTAACACCGGCAAAAAGCTCGGTCCCTATTTTAGGGATGCGGGCTTTTTTTATTTTGAGAAGGAGGGAAAGAAAATGAAAAAAGAACAAGTACAAGCCATTACACAAATGGAAGAAGATTTCGCGCAGTGGTATACGGATATCGTAAAAAAAGCGGAACTTGTTGACTATTCAAGTGTAAAAGGATGTATGATTTTGCGTCCATATGGGTACGCCCTTTGGGAAAACATTCAAAAGGTAATGGATGAAAAGTTAAAAGAGACAGGTCATGAAAATGTATATATGCCAATGTTTATTCCAGAAAGTTTACTTCAAAAAGAGAAAGACCATGTAGAAGGTTTTGCGCCAGAAGTAGCGTGGGTAACGCACGGCGGGGATGAAGAATTAGCGGAGCGTCTTTGTATTCGTCCAACATCAGAAACGTTATTCTGTGAGCATTTCTCGAAAATTGTACAATCGTACAATGATTTACCAAAGCTATATAATCAATGGTGCTCTGTTGTCCGTTGGGAAAAAACAACACGTCCATTCTTACGCACAACTGAATTTTTATGGCAAGAAGGTCATACAATTCATGAAACAGCAGAAGAGTCACAGCAAGAAACGCTTAATATTTTAAATATATATGCTTCGTTTTGTGAGGAGTATTTAGCGATTCCGGTTATTAAAGGGCAGAAGACGGACAAAGAAAAATTTGCAGGGGCGAAAGCGACTTACACAATTGAAAGTTTAATGCATGATGGCAAAGCACTACAAACGGGTACGTCGCATAATTTTGGTACGAACTTCACAGAAGCATTTGATATTAAGTTTCTAGATCGAAATGGGAAGTGGCAATATGCACACCAAACATCTTGGGGCGTATCAACGAGAATGATCGGTGGTCTTATTATGGTGCATAGTGATAATAATGGTCTTGTATTACCACCACAGATTGCGCCAACACAAGTGATGATTGTCCCAATTGCCCAGCATAAAGAAGGTGTGTTAGAAAAAGCAGCTGAGCTTCAAGCTCGTATTCAAAAAGTTGCGCGCGTGAAAATGGATGCAAGCAACAAAACACCAGGCTGGAAGTTTAATGAATATGAGATGAAGGGTATACCAGTTCGTTTAGAAGTAGGGCCGAAAGATATTGAAAAAAATCAAGTTGTCCTTGTACGCCGTGACACGAAAGAAAAAGAATTTGTATCTATAAACGAATTAGAAGAACGGATTGCAACATTACTTGAAGATATTCATCAGTCTTTATTTGAAAAAGCAAAAGCGCTGCGTGAAGAAAAAACATATACAGCTGTTACTTTTGAAGAGATGAAGCAAGCAGCAGAAAAGCAAGGATTCATTAAAGCGATGTGGTGTGGAAGTCTTGATTGTGAGGAAAGGTTAAAAGAAGAAGCAGGCGTTACATCACGTTGTATGCCATTTGAACAAGAGGAATTAGCTAAGCATTGTGTGTGCTGTGAGAAAGAAGCAAAACATATGGTGTATTGGGGTAAGGCATACTAAATAATGAGAAGGAGCTGACTAATGTCAGCTTCTTTTTCTACATTTAGAGTGTCGAACATCGTCGAAGTGTCTTTATATTGTGTCGAAGCGCCGATATTTTCTAAAAAGTGGTCGATATATTGGAAAAGTCGCCGATATATTGAGAAAAGCGCTGATATATCAGTGGACATATAATTTCATGGATTTTTAACAATTTTCAAACATAAGGCGCGCTGATAGTTATGTTATAATATGAGATAAGAAATAAGGAAAGGAAGTGACTTGAGAATATAAACATCCTTATATTCTGATTAAACATGAAACAAACAACAAAACAAATTATTGCAGGTACGTTTTTAGCGACGGCGGCATCTCTTATTTCTACAAATGCTTTTGCACAAGAAGAAAGCACAGCTACAGTAAACGCGACAAATTTAAATATACGCCAACAACCAACAACACAAAGTCCAATTGTGGGACAAGTAAAGCAAGGAGCAACTGTAAAGGTATTAGAAGTACAAAAAGATTGGGCAAAAATCTCTTACAATGGTAAAGAGGGTTATGTGTCACTGCAGTTTTTAAAGATAGCAGGAACAAAGCCTGTAACGGAATCGAAGCAACAACTAAGTATTAATAATGGACAACGTGAAACAGGCGTTGTAACAGCAACACGTTTAAATGTTCGTAATAGCCCTGGTGTAGGTAGTACTCTTCTTGGGAGTGTTCAAAAAGGAGAGACTGTTACCGTTATAGGAAAAGCAAATGGCTGGGCCAAAATCGAATATAAAGGAAAAGAAGGCTATGTTTCACTAGAGTTTATAAAAATAGGAGAAAAAGCAGGCCAACCAGTAGCGCAGCAACCGGCACCGCCGCAGCAACCAACAATTAATAATGGCGCACAAGAGGCAGGAACAATCACAGCAACAAGTCTGCGAGTAAGAAGCGCCGCAAATACAAGTAGTAGCATTCTCGGAAACTTAAAACAAGGCGAAAAGATAAC
>NZ_JAVBXD010000078.1 GCF_030756675.1 Bacillus multifaciens | reverse complement strand
AGGGTAATGGAAGAGCTTGCAAGCCTTTTTTTTATGCACTCATGCTATGTGCGAATTCTTCGCAATACTCTGTACTTTTATTTTGCATTAAACACTATTGTAAGGGCTTTTAAAATTTTAAAGGAGGGAATTGCATGAAGAATTGGGTTCAGTTTAGATTTGCAAGACCGACAGATAAATTTGAAGAAGTTATAAATTTTTATGAAACAGGATTAGGTTTACAACGCATAGGAGAGTTTCAAAATCATGCAGGTTACGACGGGGTCATGTTTGGATTGCCTGATGAAGAGTACCATCTTGAGTTCACGAGGCATGTTAATGGAAGCCCCTGTCCGGCACCAACAAAAGATAATTTACTGGTATTTTATATGCCTAATAAAGATGAAATTGAAAAAATAATGAATCGATTAAATAAAATGAATTATTATGAAGTTGAACCTGAAAATCCATATTGGAAAGAGAAGGGAACTACGATAGAAGATCCGGATGGTTGGAGAGTTGTACTCATGAACACAGATGGATAAAACAATCTTTTATAAAGTATTACTTCTAGTGAAAAATAATACAATGTAACAAACTTACTCTGTTCTTCATCCCTACAACATTTGTAGGGATTTTTATATAAAGAACTCTCACCAAGAAGGTTAATTTGAAGGTATAAAAATCTCTTAAGTTGAATGACATGATAAGGCCATTCCTTCTATTTGGAACGAATATCAGCATACCAATATAGTCAAAATGATTGTTTAAAAACTACATAGGTATTTTAAATTAAATAACCAGTTCTTTAACGTACAGGGAACTGGCTAAAATGTGTCTAAATTATGTCTAAACGTACAATTTTCTTTTTTTGATATGGTGACCCCATGCCCATCAACTTAAGAATTTTATAATACCCCTAAAACAAAAAATTATACATTTTCACCGGGAGATGCCAATTTTATCGTTTTGGGGTATTTGCTTTTCTTAGCTCGATGGCGATGTGGTGATACCCAATATAATTTTATTTTACATTATATGTTAATTATTTCTGTATTAATATATAATGTTTTTGGTAGTTTATTTAAAACATATGAGATGTTTAGAAGGAGAATATATGAAAATATTACGGAGTAAAATTACTTGTATTGCAATTGGTGCAAATATAATTTTTTGTTTCGCTTTACTTGTGTATATGTTTTTTTATAATGAACTTATGTATCCTGACCAAAATTATGTAAATACCACACGTGATTCTATGTATATATTTTATGCTTTTATCATTCCATTAGTTATCTCTATTGGATTTTCAATTATTGCCTTATATAAAGAGAAAAATCAAAAAAAAATATTGGTTCCTAATTTATTCTTTTCTATAGAATTTTTAATATTTACAGGTGGTTGGTTTCTTTTTATTTCATGGTAAATTTAATATGTATGGTGACCCCTAATAGGTGGATAGTTTTTTCTTTGAAATCATTATTTTAATAAAAAAAGAACCCTAAACTTTTAAGTTTAGGGTTCTAATCTATAAACCTATTTTGTCGCTTTTCGTCCTACTAATACCCAGTACAGAGATAAACTGAATAGAGCAATTAGTACGAGAATGAATAGGATATTACTAAACATGGAAGCATCCACATTGTTTGTCATTCCGAAGAAACTTTTTTTCATTGCGGAATGGTCCATCATCGCTGCTGTGTAGGCAATTCCGATTGACATCGCAACGTTAAGTGTTAAGTTATAAAATCCGATTGCTGTTCCTGTTTTCTCTTTATCAATTGTACAAATACAAGAGTCAAGTAAAGGTGCGTACATGAATGCAAATGAACTAGAGAATAGAACCATAGAGATTACGAATACAACAACAGAAGTTTTGATAAAGAATCCGCCTAATAGTAAGCTGATCATAATGCTGCACATAGCGAGCGTAATACATTGCTTGCTTCCCATAACCTTTGCAACTTTTCCAGAAAGGGCTCCGACGATAGTCGCTGCGATATAGCCTGGAATTAATAATAGTGAAATTGTATCTAGCTGCAAACCGTAAATCTTTTCAAGCAAGAATGGGAATAGGAAAATATATGCTAGCTGTACAGAGTAAATGATAAACGCAACGCCAAGTAATGAGATAAACTGCTTATTTTGGAAGAATGAGATTCCGATAAACGCTTTTGAGTTCTTACTGATATAAGTAAGGAACAAGGCAATTGCAACAATAAACAAGATTAGGTAAAGCCAATTGAAATCTGTAATATATAGTAGTAGAGACGCTGAAATGGCTCCAACTAGAAATAATCCTAATATATCTACATGACTGTTTTCTGTTTCTTCCTTAGGAAGATATTTTAAAATAAAAGGAAGAGTGAAAAGTGTTACTAAAGAAATTAAAAATAGAGTTGTCCAATGGAAATATGTTGAAACATAACCTCCAGTTAATGCACCGATAAGCTGTGAAAGAGCAAAACTACTTGTACTTAATCCTAAAAATTTCTTTTGTTCATCTGCAGGTAAATGCTTTGTAACAAATATTACATATAACGTTTCAGCTGATGCTAAACCAGCAGTTTGGACAATACGTGAAATAACAACTAGTAAAAACGAATGTTGAAAAATATATCCCATGATGGAACCAGCGCAGATTAAAAGAATCCCAGCGCTAAAAAGTTTTCTAAAACTAATAGAATCCGCTAAAGCTGCGTAAACGACTGCTCCAATTCCAATCACAAGACCAGCTAATGTTGCTTGCCAGCTAACTGTTGTTGCTGAAATGTTAAAATCCTTTGCCATATCAACAGAAATAATCTTAAACGAATTGTCAATTACTAAACATAATAGAAATAACAGTAAGGTAACAGGTACTGCTTTCTTAGCACTATATTCCTGAGTTTTCTTCATACTTACATCTGCATTTATTGTAGACATAGCGATATTCCTCTCCTTTTGTGATCTAGGAAATGATCTTCCTAAATCATAATGATCTAACTATTAATTAATCGGATGGCTTTAATAATTTCTACGCCATTTGCTTCATAGGTGGGATTTCCTTGTGCACAGTTGTACCCATTCTTTTTTTCCTTTTTATGATGATTATAAGGAAACGTTTTCATGAATAGCTGAAAATAAAATGATTTCGCTTTCATAATCGTGTGTGATAACACCTTACAATATCGTATAGTTGTATACATCTAAAATGTGAAAATGATACCATACCTTGTTCTTATGATGTTTACAAGGAGGTAGTTGCATGAAAAGCATCTTATGCTTTGATTCCGCTTTCATGATTATGAAAGATAACTCCTTGTGATACAAAACATTGTACAGTTGTCTAAAAACTTGTATACATCTTAATAATGAAAAGGATACCATACCTTTTCATTGCTCACAATACATCTTTCTTTTGGAATTTGTCTGTTTTGTTACAAAAAAAACGGTGGTAAATTAAATTGTTGATTTGAAGAGAAAGCCTTACTATTTTAAGAATTAAAAAAGCCAGACATCCAACTAAGGATATCTGGCTTGCTTTCATATTAAAAAAGACATGACACTATCTACATGATACAAAAAACTGAATTATAAGTCTATATCTTTTTTTATAAAAATGCAAAAATAAGAGTGTGCACAAGAAACGTAACGTTACGACCAATACAGAAAAGAGGGCGTACGATGAAAAGAACAATGACGACCGATGAAGCAATTAAGCGTTGGAACAAACATGCAGAATATTTTACAGCAGGCTATGATGAGCATGGTGGTATTCATAGAGAGGTATTGTTAAATCCTGCACTTTTTTCATTAATAGAAGATGTTAAAGGAAAAAATCTTTTAGATGCTGGATGTGGAGAAGGCTATTTAAGTAGAATCCTTGCCAAACAAGGTGCTACTGTAACAGCTGTTGATTATGCGGAAAAGATGATTGAAATTGCTAAACAAAGAACGAAAAGCGGTGAAGCAATCGAATATAAACAGGGAAATTGTGAGAAACTCGATTTTTTAGCAGATGAACAGTACGATATGATTGTTTCAAATATGGTTATTCAAGATTTAGAAAATTATGAGGCAGCATTAAGTGAGATGTACAGGCTCTTAAAGCAAGGTGGTACGTTTATTTTCTCCATTCTTCATCCTTGTTTTGTCACGCCAAATAGTGGATGGATGCGTCATGAACAAGTCGATCAACAATATTGGAAGGTTCAGCGTTATTTCTATGAAGGAGTATATGATCAAAGGTTTCCGGTAGATTCCGATGAAAAAGTTGTATTTTATCATCGCACATTGACGAGCTATTTTAAGACGATTCACCGAGTAGGGTTTACTTTAGTAGATGTTATTGAACCGATGCCTTCCGTAGAGATGCTAAAAAAGTATCCGCAATTTGAAGAGGACTTACACTGTGCGGACTTTATTGTATTTAAATTAAGAAAATAAGGGACCATGCATGATAAGGAGGGAAGCGTGTGCGAATATTTCATGTAAGTGAAGAGAGTGATATTCAAGTGTTTCACCCCCGAAAACCGACTCGAACGGACCTAAATCCAACGCAAGGGCTTGTATGGGCAATCGATGATCAATGTTTACCTAATTTTTTGATGCCTAGAAATTGTCCACGTGTTTGCTATCGTGTTGGTCCAAATACATCTGAAAGCGACAGGCAAACGTATCTATCATCAAAGTCATGTTCGCATGTCGTCGTTATTGAAAACAAATGGTATGAAACGATGAAAAATACGAAGTTATATTTGTATGAATTTGATATAAATGAGTTCACACTGCAAGATGAGAATGCAGGCTATTATGTAAGTGAAACATCGCAAATTCCAATTGCGAAATTCGAAGTCGTTGATGTATTTCAAGAGCTGTTTAAACGTAATGTTGAACTGCGTTTCGTAAATAACTTGTGGGATATGTTTGATGAAATCCAAAATACAACGTTTCGTTGGTCAATGTGTAGAATGGGTTTTGCGCAGCAAAGGATTGAGGAATAATTTGTAATCTAATAAGAGAATCCCTTTTGAATTATTTTTTCAAAGGGGGTTCTCTTGTTTTGATTCATCTTTTTCAAAACTTGCTCTTTTAATTTGTTTATTTACTAAGGGTATTAATGGTGAGTATGCAGAGCAAAACATGACATGCACTAGCTTTCTCATTTTTGTTTGAAACATTGCATGTGGCAGGAAAAGGATCTGACTGCTTCTATGCATAACCAGATGCTTTCGCCCCCCTAAAAGAAAAGGATTTTTAAGAGCTTTCTCCAATTACTTGGATGTTTTAATCTTAATCTGACTAAATTCGATTGGTATATAATATTTATTATAAACGATAGGATATTTATCGCTAATATAGATACTTTCTAAAATTAAATCACATTCTTCTCCGTGGAAAAGTTGATATTTTAATGATGGAGTATTGACGGAATTAGAGCGTTTAATTTCGATGGTAGAGGAATTAGCGAGTTCATATATTTTCTCCTCTAACATTTCCAATACTTGTTTTTCGTTTTGTAAGTCAAGATTTAACTTCGAAACAGCTTCGATTGGCATCATTGTAAAAGCGAAAGCTACGATTTTATCGTTACTTTTATACCAGCGTTCCAATGCAACCACGGCAGTCATTTCTTGATTTAATACTTGCATGGCATAGTCTGTAACTAGGTCAATTCGGAAAGTAAGTTCGATATCGTCTATTTTTTCCGTATAGCATTTATATAACGGATGCCCTAACTTCTCTAAGCCATCCATACTTTCATTATGATGAAATTTTGTAATGAAATTTCCTTTTCCGTGGATATTTTTCACCAATCCATCTTCCTGAAGCAGTGCTAAAGCATGTCGTAATGTCATTCTGCTGACACCAAATATTTTGGCCAATTCAGGTTCTGTTGGAAGCTTACTGTCTGGAGGAAATGTTCCATCCATAATTAATGTATACAACTGGTCATACACAGTGACGAATAGCGGTTTTTTTTGCTTATTGAGTTCATGAAGTTTATTTTTCATTTTCTTATACCCCTATAGCTTTTTCAATTCATGACAAACATTTCTTTTTTGTTCTATTGTAACTTACTTTTATGTGGAAATTAATACGCTTTCAAAAAAACATTATAATTGGCATTCGGTGTATGTGTTACGCTGTGGATTTATAAAAAATACAAGGTGATATTTAGATACGTTAAGGTGAACCATGTCACAGAGGATATTCAGATTCTATCACGAAATAAATTTAAAAAAGTGAATCAAGAGCTGAAAGGAAATCAATATGGAAAAAATATTATTGAAGTATTTAAGTAAATTTACAACGTTTAATGAAGCACAGCAACAGGAAATTGTGAAAGAGATACATATTGAAGAATATAAAAAAGGAACGATGCTCCTTAGACAAGGAGATGTTTCTTCTAAATGTTATTTCGTATTGCAGGGCTGCGTTCGGCAGTATTCGATAGATGAAGCGGGAAAAGAAATCACATCAAACTTTTATACAGAAGAACAAGCGATTGCGAATTTTCATCATCATAAACAAGATAAGTCATCTCCGTATTCTTTAATTTGTCTAGAAGACTGTATAGTAGTCGTTGGAGACCTTGATACTGAAAAAGACATGTATAGCAAATATACACAATTGGAAGCTATGACACGTAAGATGATTGAGGAAAAACTAGGTGATATGCAAGATGAATTGGCTTCATTTATTGCATCTACACCTGAAAAACGCTACAAGTCACTATTACGGAAGCGCCCTCATTTAGTCGATCGTGTACCTCAACATCAGTTAGCGAGTTATCTTGGGATTACCCCAGAGTCGTTAAGTAGAATTAAGAAGCGAATCCATAAAGAAAACTTTTAGGAAGCTGTCATCAATTTTTCTTGATTTTTCCTCCTCTCAGTAAGAGCCATATACCAAAGCCCAGTTCTCCGGCGATCATTGGGATGCTAAATGCAATTTGAAGTATGGAAATAAACCTATCATATTCTGGAGAAAACGTGTTACATAAGTGAATAATAATATAGCCTATTGAGGCAAGCAGCAATAAGATGCTAATGATTTTTGGTACGCTGACTGATTTGAAAGTTAAGTAGCCGACAATCATGAGGTGTCCACCAAAAATGATTAAACCGATCGACCAAATAGACTCAAATGCTTCTAAATATAGCATGATTTGTGCTTGTAGTTGATCGATTTTTAAGAATGATAGATAAGTTGTATTTTTTGTAAGAAGCAGCACAAATAGCAAATTGAGTATGGCTATTCCTAATATCATCGCATAGATAAGACGGAGCCAAGCACCGAGCAATGAAAGGTTTTTATGAATAGGCTTTAGGAAAATATAAAAAGCCCAGGCGACCACAATATCGGTTATTAGGATGATGAACCAGCCAAGGATTTCAGCCTTGAAAAGGAGAGGTGCTGCCATGATATTGTGATAGGTGGCACTAGCATCTCCTTTCACAACGAGGCTTGCATGGGCGAATCCAGAGGAAAAAAATGCAATAAGTGCCATGATGATCAATGATATGCCTGCAGTTAGGGCGTATTTTCGTTGATTTGATTGTTCTTCTACTGAAATAGTCATAAAATAACCTCCTATGTTACATCGTTTCGTTTTATCCTGCTATTCGCGGGCAGTAATACTCCCACCTCAAAATTCGGCAAAAGCATTGTCCAGCTTCAGTGGCTTCGCTTCTTCCTACGAGGTAAAAAACACCTCTACGTCAGAAGCTCCATCCCCCTCACATTCTGAACGAGCCACTTCCGCATTTCTTTGTTGTC
>NZ_JAVBXD010000077.1 GCF_030756675.1 Bacillus multifaciens | reverse complement strand
AGAGGGAAAATTCTCCGTTCTGTTCGTCCATCTACAGTGGAACTGAGTTTCGCACATAGTAAAGAACTCCACGGTTTGCGCTACGCGCGATACCGTGGAGTTCAAAAAGTTAAAACACAAGTTTTGATGACGGCCATCATACAAAACTTAAAAAAGTGGACCAAACTTCGCTCACTTAAGCGAGTTGGTTTACACCTAACACATCAAATTATAGAAGAAACTACTTTATAAAACAAATATAAATCAAAGAAAATGCCAAAAAAATTTGGCATTTTCTTTGACATAATCTTTTTTCAACAAAGTGAAAAAGCAATGTTCCCTCTAAGAAACATTGCTTTTTTGTTTATACTTATACTTTTTTCTTACATAATACCATCATTAATATAAAACACCCATTTGTAAAGGATTAAGAAAAACACTAACGGATCATCACTTGATAGCTTCTTCTAAAGCAAGTTGGTTTTCATATAAATACGTAGCATATGGATGTCCAACATAGCGAACATGCCATGGTTCATACATATACCCTGTTACCTCTTCTTTTTCTTTTTCATAACGGATAATAAACCCAAACTTATGTGCATTCTCAGCAAGCCACTTTCCTTCCCTCGTTTCTCCAAATGAAGGCTCTAATTGAAACTTTGCCGATTGTGATGTAATATCTACTGCTAATCCTGTTTGATGTTCACTTGTACCAGGAACAGCACTAGACATCGCTGTTTTTGCTTCTCCATCTTGTTTTTTATACATCGTATTCAATGCCTTTTGCCTTTCAAATGAACGAAATGCTGAAACAGCAAATAAAAAGATATTTTCACGCTTCGCTTGTTGAAACATACGCTCCAATGATAGAGCTGCTTCTTTGCGCATTTTCTTTTTTTCATTATCGCCTTCATATAAAAAACGTACTTTGGGTATCACTAAATCTTGCGGCTCATACAAATCAGGCAATCGCCTTTTCTTATTTACAAGAACAAGTATTGAATCTGGGTTATTAACAACCGCAAGCCCTCCTTCTATTTTTGCAATGGTTTCTTGTATCTTTGGAAACACAATACTTCCTTGTGCTTCTATCGCTTGTTTTTCTTTATGCCTTACATATTGGGACATTACAATCATAATCACACCAACAATAATGACTACACTGAACAGCATCCATTTTTTTTTCATATAACATCCTTTTATTCTAATAATTTTTCCACTACACACTTATCAACTTCCACTACAGTTCATAACAATTAATTATTCCCATCACATATCATGTATTTTTGCCCATTTTTTTACTTCTTTAAACAAATTGATGACAATTACTTATCTAATTCTAAGAATGCTTATACTTCAATTGACTGTTTACATAATAAAATTATCGGTAATGATGTTTTATAAATGAAAATTCGCTATCATTCTTCCAAATCCCTTTTCAGAAGATAAAGAAACAACTTTTGTACAAAATAAATAGCGCAAGCAACACTTGCTTACGCTTAACCATTCACCTTTTCAGCTTGCCAGTAATACTCACTAAATGCTTCTGCAAGTACGTCTATACTACGATCGAGTTCCTCTTCTGTATTATCAACACCGCCTACTTCAATGAGAATAGCTTGACCGGATAAATCTTGATTGTATACACCGTTTCCTGAGCTAAAATCTTTTTGAATAACTCCTCGGCTTACTCCGGGATATTTTTCCTTTAATGACTCATGTAGCGCTGTTGCCAATTGCAGGTTTTTCGCATAATTTTTATTTCCCTTGCCAATAACAAATGCCAACTTTGCATATGATTTATCACCAATTGTTTTCGTCGTTACTTCTTTCCTAGCACTATCTCTATGCAAATCAAAAAAGTATTGCAGCTCTCTGTTACTTGTCATTGCTTCTTGCACAATCTCTCGAGACATTTTATATGAACTGCGATCATTTAATCCTCGGCTCACTAACATTTTTCCAACATCTGTTTTATCATCCGTTGCACCTATCCCATAATTCTCTAGCTTTTCGCGAAATCTATCCCCAAATATAGAAATATTCTTTACTGAGCTAGTTGCTTTATTGGGATTTGGATTATTCGTTAAATTTAACAATGGTAAATATGACTCCCAACTATGCGTATGATAAATAAATGCTACTTTTCGATTCCCGGTCGTTTGGGCTGGCTTTTTTTTCTCTTCATGTGATTCGTTTTTTTGAGATTTTTCTTGTTCTCCCGTCCGTTCTTTTACAAGCTCTTCTAAAGGTACACTCGATTCAATGGGTAAATTTGTATAATTTGTTCCTTCCCCAGCAATTACAATTTCCGTGTCATATTTTGAAAATCCAGGAAGCTCTATTCCAATTAAACTACGAACATCATCAAATCGAATATTGGTCGCAGCAGATAAGACAAAAGAAGAAATCGAAAAATCTGTATTCAAATGGCGATATTCTTGTGTAAAATAACGATTTTCTGAACCAAGTACATACATATAACCATTCATAGACAGTTCATTTAGCCATTTATATAAATACGCTGACTTTGTCTCCTTTAATGAGGTTACAATCATACTAACAAATAAAAAAGCTGCCATAATACCTAATAAAAGTAGAAAAATAAATTTCGGAAGACTTGTCCGTTTCACATAAAAATAACTTCGATTCATTAAATCACCCTCTCTCCCTAAACATATGTACAAGCTATAGAGAATAGACCAAATGGAATTTGGCAATATTGCTACTTGGGTGAAAAGAATTGAAGCTGTTGATTGGATTATTTCCGATTGTACTATCATATTTCTTTGTTTTACTTGCGGTACATCCAACGTTATTTTTACAGAAACTGATTAGACTTTCCTCTCGGAATACTTAAACATGTCCAATCTTTTCCCTTCAATAGTTTTCCAATATAAATTATTTGCCCAACGTGCGAAGCATAATGGGCAATTTGTCTTTCAATCGCTTGCATTACGGTATGCGGCTCTCGGCGTATATATACAGTTTTTAGAATATCGTTAATTGTAATAGATTCAAGCGCCTGATATACAAATAACCAGCCTTCTTCCCAAGCATGTAACAATTCTTCTTTTGAAGCATATCTACCTTCAAATTCATTGTCACGATTTCGATCTTTCTTTTCTCCATCTGTCGTTAAAAAATTTGTCCACCTTGAACGCATATTTCCAGATAAGTGTTTCACAAGGATCGCAATACTATTTGCTTCTTCATGAGGAATCCAACACATTTCCTCATAAGTAAGCTGCGATAACGCTCGATCCCCTTGCCTTTTTATAGCTTGAAAATTTTCAAATGCACACTGTAAATAAGCTTTTGCTATGTCCATTTTTTCTCCTCCTATTTTTAACTAATCGCTGTCCCATTCGGCACTTCCATACCAGGTTCTAGTAAAATGACATCTCCTTTTTCAGGAACACCACCAAGTACAAGAACTTCAGATTTGAATCCTGCCACTCTTTTTGGCGGAAAATTAACAATCGCAACAACTTGCTTTCCAATAAGTTCTTCCGGTGTATATCGTTTCGTGATTTGTGCGCTTGACTGTTTCATTCCAAGTTCACCAAAATCAATCTCAAGCTTAATTGCAGGCACCCTGGCTTCTGGAAATAGTTCGGCTTGGCGAATTGTTCCAATACGAATATCTAATTTCATGAAATCTTCAAAAGTAGCCATTTCTATCCCCCTCCTTACTATTAATATATAAATTTATTTTGAGTTATCTACAGTTAACGTTGCTATATAGAACAAAATATAACCTGTATTTGTCTTATCCCTTGCATGCGTCTGGATAAGACTCCAACGTTTCTATGTTTCCAACTAAAACGAAAGGGCCATGTTAGCTTTATTCAATCTATTTATTAGATAACCTTCTGCATTTTCCTTCGTAAAAGAAAAATACTTACATACCTATCTTTTATATTTCCTGCAATACTTCCGATCTATAAATATTATTTTAGCCCCTGGCCGTTTCTATACGCGACCAGCTGCTCTTGTCCTCCCTAAAAAGATAATACGTTTTTATGTCGTTTTTTAGCTTGTATATAAAAAAATCCATCCCCTATTTTTTAGGGATGGATTTTCCTCTTACTCTACAATTTCTACTTCACGTGAATTTTTCATTTCTTCTACATGAATAACGCGGAATCCATGATCTTCTAAATCTGTTAAAAGCGTTTGTAACTCTTCTGTCGCAAACTCTTCTCCTAATGTGAACATAATTCTACGTACATATAGTGCTTTGTTATCAAAAGTCATTAAACTTTGGATCCCGCTATATTTTTTTAATACAGTTGATAGTTTTTGAATAGCACCATTATAATCTTGTGTTCCGATCATAACTGAATATTCACTAGAATGAAGACCCCATGCATCTTCTAGTAATTCAAACACTTTTTTATGCGTTAAAATTCCAAGAAAGATTCCATTTTCATTCACAACAGAGATATATGGTAACTCCTTAATTGTAAAGAAAACTTTAAAAAATGAGGAATCTTCTTTTACATAGCCATCTTTATTGCGCAATAATTCTTTCACATTATCGTCTAAAGAACCTTTGTATTCTAAAACATCTACCTTGTAAATATTCCCCAAAAACATTTCTTCTTTTTCATCTAGAACCGGAACACATCGATATCCCGTTTTATTCAAATGATCTAATGCTTCTTGTAACGTATATGTTTCCTTACAAAATAATACTTCTCTTTTTAAAACATAGTTTCCCTTTACTCTCATAAAAATCCCCCTTATGTTAAAATAATTTCTGTGACATTAATATATAATATTTTTAGAAAAAAATAAATAAATTTATTTAATTTTTCTGAATTCTAATTGTTATTCGTCACAATTTCTACCTAAACCTTTCATTTTTTCAACAAATATCGAAGAAAATATTCTATAAAAATTTTCTTTCCTCCTTAAAAGAGATTGTATATTCTATAAAAAAACGTTACAATAATAGAAATAATTTTCAGAATATTCTAAGATAAGGTGGGGTGTATGGCGACTTCTATTATTTCTTATGTATATCGTTGTCTTTTGGGGATTATAGTCATTATCCTTATAAGTCCAATTCCTTCTGTTTTTCTTAACAGTGAACATTCCTATCCTGAAGTACTACATACAATGATTAATGAGTCCATTCATTTTCGTTCCATTACTATTCCGATAACAGATTGGACGCATGAATCATTCTTTTTCTTTTCTTACCATCCAGAAAATATGACAAAATCGTTTCATTCAACTGCACTGTTCCCATACATATGGAAATTATTTTTTTTATCTATGATACGGCTCTTTTTTTCATTTACTGTCGGGTTTTTCATCAGTCTTGGAATTGGTCTATTTTTTAGTAGATTATCTTCTAAAAATAAAAAACATTTTTTAGTGTTACGCTGGGTTCCATTTTCATTTGGAACTGTTTTACTACAATGTAGCTTCATTATTCTTTGTCTATTCATAGCATCATACATATCCTTTCCATACTTTTCTTCCCTTTTAATTATTTGTAGTACGTCCATGGTTATAATAATCCAAGCCATAAAAAAATGGATTCCTTTCTTGCATACAGTCCAAAATACAACACATATTCATGATTCAGGTTTTTATAGTAATACACTGTTTGTTTCTCTACTTGCCAATCATAAGTCTATCATTGGATCCATATTAATTTCATTTACATATATGGAATGTATTTTTCATGTAAATGGGTTATTTCAATTTATTGTACAATACTGTGCTGCTTCCCCTATACTTATTACGATAGGCCTTTTATTACTATATATCCCATATATACTACTTTCTCTTTTTCAATTATTATGGAAAGGAAATCGTCATGCCGAACACATTCATAGCCTATCTCGCACAACAATAGAGTGAATCTTTACTTCCAACTAATCATTGGTTAACCAATTGAGGTCCATATTGGCGTGTCCTTTTTTTAATCGTCAATATGGACAATTAAATTAATACTTTTATCAGCCCTCTTCTCCCTCTTATAGCTATTTTTTTACTAAAACATTACTTTCCCCCTGCTTTCTTTGACTATTCTTTCCTTTTCCATATATTATTAAAGTAAAACTTTTATACAGGAGGTGACATCTTTATTCTAAATTTAGAATAAAGAATATCCTTGGACATATTAAATCTTTTCCTCATTGCTTTACTCATTCTTATTTCTGGCTTTTTCGTTGCGTCAGAGTTTGCTGTTGTTAAAGTACGCAAAATTCGGATTGACCAACTTGCCAATGAAGGCAACAAACAAGCAGTTCTAGCAAGAAAAGTAATTTCGAATTTAGATGTATACTTATCTGCTTGTCAGCTTGGCATTACGATTACATCATTAGGACTCGGTTGGCTTGGTGAACCTACTGTGGAACATTTATTGAAGCCACTTTTTGAAAAAATAAATATAACAGGCAGGGTGGCACACACGTTATCTTTTGTTATGGCTTTTAGCATTATTACGTTCTTTCATGTTGTACTAGGCGAGCTCGTTCCAAAATCGTTTGCTATTCAAAAAGCTGAACAAATTACATTGAAGTTCGCAAGACCTCTAATTCTATTTGATAAAATAATGTATCCATTTATCTGGTTATTAAATAGTACAGCACTCTTTTTCACGAAACTATTTGGATTACAACCAGTAAAAGAAAATGAACTTTCTCACTCTGAAGAAGAGTTACGTCTTATTTTAAGTGAAAGCTATAAGAGCGGAGAAATTAATCAATCCGAATACAAATATGTAAACAATATTTTTGAATTCGATGACCGAGTTGCAAAAGAGATTATGGTTCCGCGTACTGAAATGATCTGTTTATCAACCGAAAATTCATTAGCAGAAAATATGGAAATTATCTCTACTGAAAAATACACACGTTATCCAGTTATCGGAAAAGACAAAGATGATATCGTCGGTATTATTAATACAAAAGAAATCTTCCATGATCAAACAAAAGGTATATGCAAACCGCTACAATCATACATACATCCAGTTTTAACAGTATTCGAAACTGTACCAATAAAAAAGGCGCTCATTCATCTACAAAAAAATCGCGTCCAACTTGCAATTATTATGGATGAATACGGTGGAACTGCAGGTCTTCTTACAATGGAAGATATTATTGAAGAAATTATTGGAGAAATACAAGACGAGTTTGACACTGATGAAACACCAATGATTGAGAAACGCAATCCGACATTAACGGTACTTGATGGAAAAGTACTTATTTCTGATGTTAATGATATGTTTGGGCTTCATATTGATGATAGCGATTTAGATACAATTGGAGGATGGTTTTTGTCACAAGTCATTGACATAAATATTGAGCCTGGTCATGTTATTCAATATGAAAATTATCAGTTTAAAGCATTAGAATTAGATGGACATCAAATAAAGAAAATTGCGGTAAGTAAAATAGATACCTAAAAAGGAGTTATGTCGTGAATTTCTTGTTAACTATATGTATTGTCGCGTGTTTTATTATATCGTTTATCGCATTCATCTATCCAATCATCCCAGGTATACTCGCTTTATGGGCTGGATTTTTCATTTATCAATTTGGTATTAACGACTTGCAATTAACAACGTCATTTTGGATTGTTCAAATTATATTTACAATTATTATTTTCATTGCTGATTTTATTACGAATAGCTATTTCTTAAAAAAGTATGGGAGTACAAAATGGAGCGAACGTGTCGGTATGGTTTCGATCATTGTTGGATCCTTCTTTTTCCCGCCATTTGGACTGATTATTATCCCATTCCTCTCCGTTTTCGTAGCAGAATTAATGCATAAAAAAGCACCAAAAGAAGCTTTTATGGTTGGAATTGCTACTGTCATCGGATTTTTAAGCAGTACGATAGCTAAAGCGATTTTACAAATCATTATGATTATTATATTTGTGTGCTATATTCTTTTTTAGCCATCCTTATCTTGAAGTGCACCCCAATTGTTAGACACAGTCTAACAATTGGAGGTGCAGTTTTTTTATGGCTAAATTTTCTTCAAAAGAAAAAAT
>NZ_JAVBXD010000076.1 GCF_030756675.1 Bacillus multifaciens | reverse complement strand
AATCAATTTTAATTTTTCGACATATAAGTTGCTGTTATGCAGACTGCAACACCACCTGTACTCGCTTTTTCCCTTTGTTTTAAAACATCGCATGTAGCAGGAAGAGGCCCTGACCGCTTCTATGTACGGCCAGATGCTCTCGTCCTCCCCTAAAAAGAAAGAGATTTTTATGTCGGTTTTTTAATTTGGATATATATATCACTTGAAAATGTTTTGAAGTTCGTTATCCATACGCTCAAAGTCTTGGGCTACAGAATGAATGTTGTTAACAGCTTGTTGAAAGGCGTTATAAAATTGTGTGGTTAAATCTAAAGCTTGTTGATTTGCTTCTTGTGCTTTGGAGTTGACGGATAACGTTGTACGTGACGATTTTGTTATCGATCTGTTTGTGGCGCTTTGAATCGTATCAGCAGCGGTTCCCATTTGCGTTGCGATTTGCCCTGCTGTTTGAAAATTACTTTGAAATTGTCCCATCGCTTGAATCCTTTCTCTATTTTTCTGTCCAGTCTTTCAGAGGTTGTTCGAAAGTTCGTGGATTTCTTTATGGTAAACTATGAAAATTATACCATACTAAAAACAAGAATTTTATGAAAAATCTTTCATTATCGTATATTCAATTTTCTTATTTGTACGACCTTACATCAATTAACTGTGTTAAATATGGTAATCTACACAATCTCGCATTATTCCTGTAACTTTTCTCTAATTAAAGCCTACACCTCTGCACTTAATAACTTGTAATCATTGTCAAAATAAGTATGTATCCTGTGTCCACCAAATAAATCTCCATCATGATATTCACAATATATATCATTTGCTCTAATTTGGATGTCATAGAGGGTAATTTCTTTTTCAAATTCTTCTTTAGTTACATCATATTCGCCTGCATCTACAGCATCCAAATTTAAATGTTCATCATACTCAGGCCAAAAATCATTTTTGTAATCAATCAATTTCTCTGCAATGGCCACTTTAGCCTTTTTATCAAATTCTTCTATGCATAAAAAAAGGTTCTCTGCTCTTTTAATCATTTCGTTAACATCTACATATTCATTGCTAATATCCAATTGCCAATGTATTTTCCCCTTATTTTGCTGATATGCTTTACAAGTCTCATTAAAGGCAAATACTCCAATCAATTCACTCTTTATTGATTTTCCCATCTTCGAATTTCCTTTCTATTAATATAATCCTCCATTGATCACATCTACATTTTCTTGCCTTTAGATTACGAGTTTCTTCATTATATAGATCCACCACGTAAAAAAGCCGTTCTCCCAAAACAATGGAAATCGACTTTTCAAATAAAGTGAAACTTCCATCAATGGAGAGTTTTTTCATCTCCCACTGATGGTCAGCCCTCACCAATCGGGCTTTTACTGGCAGTTATCCCCCACCTCTCTTCTTAAGAAAAGCGGAAGCGGCTCGCTCAGAATCGCAGGACGCCCACGCACCCGACAGAGAGGCGCTTTTTGCCTCGTCCGAGGGGGTGAAACGACCGGAGATTCTAGCCGCTGGAGCTGGACAATGCTTTTACCGAATCTTGAGGTGGGGGTCTTACTGCCAGTTAATGCGGGATAAACAAGAATTAAGATTTACTAGCAATTATCATAAAACGTTTTGAATTTGTCCGAATCCCTTTTTCCGTTTTGTTCGTTGCGATAAATTTTTGTAAAATGTCAAAGTCCTCTTCTGTTTCATAAAATCTCGGTATGATAGGTGTGTGTTTTAATAGGAAAATGAGGTCTTCCGGTTACAAACAATATTGAACTGATCCGCTAAAGTCATCGGGATTTCGCACGTCCCGTTTTTACGAAAAGCTGCACGCCACCTGTCTCTAGCGGCATGTACACAATCACCCCCAATATCTGTAACCACTAAACTAAAGCGGTTACACTTGTTCATCTAGTATTCTTGTAGTAAATGCTTTCCGTTATTTTCAATAATTTCAGGTATACGGTCACGTACTAGTTTATTGTAGGTCGGTATTGTGATTCCTCCAATATTTTAATTTCCCCTCAATTATACTATCCTCACAGCATTCTAAACTCCTATAAGGATACTCTAACAAAATCGCCATGGCTTGTTAAAATGCCTTTTCATAACGAAATATTCTTCATAGCTTCCTTCAAATACTCCTCTTCTTCTCTCGTCAAAAGTGCAGGAAATTCAACTAATGGAATCTCATTCTGAGACTGCTTCACAGTATTTTCAAAGTCATTTTGCGGTACACCCACAATTTCAATAATTTCTTCGATTAACTTATAAAGCTTTTTAGCAACAGTTTGGACATCCGTATGTGCCGGATTCTTTTTCTCTTCCTTATATGCCTTTAATTGCTTTATTAAACGCATGAACTGCTGATCCAGTTTCAATTTTAGTTTTTTATTATCATAAACATTCCGAATCCCCTGTTTTGGAAACCGTCCCTCTAACCATTCTCTATTTTCCTTTTCCCATATGAATGTTTGTAAGAAAGAACAAAATAAAGGTACATCTATCGTTTCTTCTTTCTGTAATACTGCTACTATTTCATCCACATGCGTAAGTACCTTTGTAATTCTTTCTTGCTCTGCCATAAGTAGCTCTTTTTGAAAATGCATTCGCTCCATAAAATTTCTCTTAGGCATATCATTCTGTAAAATAATATTTTGAACCTCACCTAATGAAAAACCAAGATGCTTCAACGCTTGTATTTGTTGCAATATATACAGATCATCCTTCGTATATAAACGGTGTCCACCTTCTGTATAATCACTTGGTTTTAATAGATTAATTTTGTCATAATAACGGAGTGTACGTACCGTTACATCACCTATACCGGCAAACTCGCTAATTGTCCAGGACATATCTTCACCTGCTTTTTAGTTTTTTCACTTTATAACATGGTTTTTCTTAGCTACATACTGAACCATACTAGAAACTCTTGCTGACACACCTTTCTCATTCTTCAATTGCATACCTAACTGGAACAAACATACTACAAGCAATAAAAAGTTGGAATTGTTTCGAATTGGATTTCCATAACTATCATATTTCTCATAGTCATAATACAAATTACTTTTCCTTCTTCTTATGACTAAATAGGTCGTAACGAGAAAAGATACTATCGCAATAACAATTTTCTTTTTCATTGTTTCCACTTCTGTATTCATCACTTATTCTCCTTCCATAATGTATTCGTCTTCTTTGAATAACGGAATACGAATGAAATAATGGTATGGCTCATTACGGATTACTTTCCATACGATAATACCTACTTGAATGACTTCTAAAGCAAATACAACCCAAGATAAAACTAGACTTATACGTGAACTAATATTAAATAAAAGAAATATCAGCAAATGAAAGTTAAAAGCTTTTCGACAATGGTATTTATACACTTCATGTTTACGTGCCAACGTTACGTACATAAACAATGGTGAAAAAATCCCTACAATAGCTGATAGCCATAACATGATAACAATATTTCTTTTTTCTCTTGTGGTACCCTTCATTGGAACTCTCCCTTTCGTTTTGTCTTCTTTTTTATTCTAAAAGATGACGTAGGTAGAAGTTCAAGGGATATTATTAAATTTCTTTTGAGTAGATCTCGCTTAAAAATAAATTTCATCTATCACGATACAACGAGATGGTACATAGCAAGGTTTAAAAATTTAGAAATTCTAAAATCTATGAAGGGTTTATAAAACATATCGATCCCTACGTTTGCATCGGAAGATATAAAACAACTTTCAGGTACACTACGGTCAGGTGGTAAACATCGTTTAGCTGGTAGCCTTTTTCAAAAACTTCATGATATGAAAGAATCTTGAGAGAGATGACCTCGCTATCCCTTTGGTGTGTTTATACAAAAGGGATGGCGTTTTTTCGTTATAGTATCTTAACTTGATAAACATGTATGGTGACCCCTATATTATAATTATCTATGTGACAAAACTGATATCTAAAAAGGAGTGTCTCTAATATGTACAAACTCAAAACAACAGAAACCACCAATAGTGTAATTGAATTTATCGAAAGTGTTGAAAGTCCAAAAAAACGAGAAAGTGCCTATCAATTATTAGATATCTTTACTGAAACAACAGGATACACAGCAAAGATGTGGGGACCGAGCATTATCGGATTTGGTACATACCACTATAAATATGAATCTGGTCATGAAGGAGATGCCCCATTAGTAAGCTTCTCCCCTAGAAAAGCCAAAATTAGTTTATATTTTGCAACTGGTGATCCAAGGCGAGAAGAACTATTGAAAAACTTCGGAAAATACACGTCTGGAAAATCATGTGTATATATTAATAAAGTAGCAGACATTGATATTACTGTTCTAAAAGCGCTAATCGAACAATCTGTAAGCTTTTTAGAAGAGACTTATCCAAATCATTAATGAAATTTTTTTAAATAGAGGGGATGGAGAAACACGTTGGAAATAGACAAAATAAAGAATGTCCTAAGAAAAAAAGCAACTATATTTCAAACAGGTGGAAAAAGACCCGATTTATCTATGAATGAAAGTTGGATTGGAAAGGTCTCCTATTCATTACCAAATGAAACTTACCCAATCGACCGTTATAATGGCAAAATGTATGCAATCATGATGCTTAATTTAACTCAGATCCCTTTTGTTCCAGAAGTATTAAAAGATGTGAAAGCCATCGCAGTATTTCTTTCTCCAAACTTTGATAAAGATCTATCCAACTTATCAGGAAATTTTTGTATTAGAGAATATGATTCTTTAGAGGAATTAGTACCGAATGAAATGTCACTTACGTTTCAAAATCTAAAATCTTTTCCGTTAATACCAAAACTAGTAACCGATGAATTTCCCCTATGGGATACGGATGATTTTCCTCACACAATCCAAGATAGGATTTTAGAACTTGAAGACAAGACCGGAATGGAATACTACGAGGATATTTTTGAAGAAAATCGTTACATACACAAATTAGGCGGTTATGCTTGCTTTGCACAATCAGGTATCCAATGGCCTCCGGATTATGAATTTGTTTTTCAAATAACAGAAGATCCAAAAGCGCATTTAAAGATTATTCACGGCGGCGGAATTTACTTTGCCAAAAATATGAAAACAAATGATTGGATCGCACATTGTGATTTCTTGTAAAGATAGAATGTTAAGTGACTGAGTTTTTAAAGAGAGGTGATTATTATTGAAAAAATTTTTACTGTCGTCCATATTTACTGTATTCAGTCTATTAATTTCAATAAATATACTTCAACTGTACTATACTAAGGAGACTTTTGGAGGAGACGGTTATTTTCATATTATTACTAATGCAATGCAAATAACAGTTGTTGTTTTATATATTGGAGCTCCTCTAGTTTTACTTGGGTGTGCTCTCGGGGAGTTATTATTTAGGTATGTCATTTTACCTAATAAACTACAATTTATCGTTTCTTTAATACTATATATCCTTCTAGGCACAGGAATTGTATTTGTATTTGAGATTTTACTAGGAGCAGTTCCAACGGACATATTTACTATTGAGATGCTGCCATATATGGGGCTGACTGCTATTTGTTCTATTACATTTTTCGTGAGCAGAACTACATATGAACGAAAATGATAAGATAAATCTATACCCATAACGAGCTAAAAACGATATTCTTTTTGAAAAAATATACAGAAAAGATGATTTTGAATTTGCTGCACAACTAGGAATCATTTCTTACGTAAGGAACGGTATAAAGGGCTATATGAGAAAAATGAAAAATGTAATGTTGTTAGTGGTATGTTTCTTATTTTTAAGTGGTTGTAATTATGAAAATGAAGATCAGGTAAAAAAATATATAAAAGAAAAACATGACATCGATGTTGTTGTAACAGATTGGGGTGCTATACATGAAGGGAATATGGGACATACATATCATACTGTTCAAGCAAAAAACAATAAAAATATGCTCTTTCTTTTTATGCGCATATTTTTTAGTTCTTCAAATGTATCATCTTTATCTGTTACTGTTATATCTGTTTTTCTCAAAACATCACGAATACCCTTTAGTTGTCATTCTCCTATAATAAGAACCACATTTTAGTTACTAGATATTTCCCACTAACCTCTCGCAAAAAACATACACTAAGAAACAGCTTGGAAGTGGAAAAATGATTTCTTATCCGTTAAGAATTTTTTGTGAAAAGCAAAGATTTATGGTGATTTTCATCTCATATTTTCCCTAGTATTCTATAAAAAATCGCCAAAACAACATCTTAATTACGTTTTTCATTCAAATCATTTATAATCTTTTTCTTAGTATATATTTTCCACGATTTGTTAGTGTTAACCCGTTACCATCAAGTTAAGAAATACGTTACTCTTCAAAATCTTAACTTGATGTGCATGCCATATTGCCCCTTGTATTTTGCTAACGACATGCTAAAGACAACACGAGTGAGTTCATCATAGTTATGTTAACTTAAAAACCTTTCAAAATTCTTGCATAAATGTTACAAAATTATTACATATAAATACAAACAATTACATAAAATACCGAAAATATTATGAATGATAGCTCTTAATATGCTGTGAAGAGATTCGAAAATCAGCAGCTTCCTCAAAATTAGCAATTAGTAATCTATACCTAGTATAAAGTTTTCATTACTAATACTCTTTATGTACCAGCTAGCGGAAAATAAATGAAATTAATACTTCTAAAAAACAAATTTAGGAGGAATTACATCTTATGTCTAGACTTACAACGTTTTGACGATAGTGTATCCTGCGTCAAAATGAGGCTCGATCCATTGCATACGAAACTAGCATGTGAATAGACAAGGTTCAATTGTATTAGCTGCCACTCCGCCTTTAAAAGACTTAGGAGTTAAAGAGATGAGTCGGCTATTAAGACTAATGTAATCTATTATTTACTAAAAAATATTATAAAATTTTTTTAAAAATGATACTTGTCCAAACCATATCTATTCTTTTTCATATAATGATTCTAGTTAGATAATACTAACTAATAATTTAAAACCAATTTGGAGGGATATTGGAATGGATGATTTAAAAGAATTGATTTCTTCAACACTTAACGGAAAACAAAAGGACGAAATAATCAATATAGTACTTTCAGATATTTTAAATAGAAATGGTATAACAGATTCATCTCTAAAAAAATTACCATCAGAGAAAAAAGCACAAATCAAAAAAATCTTTTCTGGATTACAAAATCAAATTAATAACATTTTAGATTAAAAGGAGAGAGTTTATGTCTGGAGTTTGGTATCCAAATCAAGATAAAAAATGGAGTGCATTAGATTCTTCAAAACCTCATCCATCCTTCAACGATCCAACAATTTCAGAAGAAGCTAAGCAAAAAAATAAAATGTATCAATTGTCTGAAGAATATATTGCGATTGTTGACTCTGCTGACGTTCAAGTTACTACAACAGATACAAAAGTAGCACTATCGATTCAAGCAGCATTACAAGCAGCAATTACTGCTATTTTAAGTATATCTATTGCAGATAGTGAAAAAGCTGATAGAATAGCACAAGAACTTTTTCAAAAATCAGCTATTACACAAGTTAATAGACAACGCACTATTATTAAAAATTCTCGAAACGTTTCAGTAACTACTACAGATACTGATATAGCAGTAAATATTCAAATCCTTCTTCAAATTTTATTAGCTTTATTGGTTAAACTAAATATTTTATAAAGATAATTTAACTTTCCTAGCAAAGTTGTGAATAAAACACTTCCCCAATCCCCCTCCTATTGGGGTTTTTTTAGAACGAATATATTATTAACATCATAATAGGAACTTATAACAGTATCCTTATTAAACTAAATGGATAGAGTTTAATAAGGATACTGTTAATTCAAATTTAAATAAATGCCTACTTAGGGGGAAAATAGGCATTTTAAACTTCAATAGGGATAGTGGCATGGTTCCTGTTATAGATCTGAAAATAAAAACACAACAAAACCCACAGAGAACAAGAATGTTTTCTGTGGGTTTTGTTTATTTCAAAGAAGCTTTGGGGAAGCTCGGTTTGATCAATTTTATTTTTCTAACACATCTGAACGATCTATTCTTCACTTAGTGCGCTGCTTGTACCAAATGTACTTTGGAACTCATAAATTGCTTAAAATTCAAGAAATGATTTCATATCAAATGACATTCTTATTGTATTAGAAAAATAAAATATAGAGTTTTTTACATATATATATATTAGGGATAAACTTATCTTACTTTAAATGTCTTTCAAATCACTTTCGTAAATATTACAAAAGTCTTTCATAAGTGTTACAAAAGTCTTTCTTTGGTTTTAAAGACACTTGGCCAAGATGAACAACAGAATTATTTTATTCTCTACCTCACGCTAACAATAATATGTGTACCTTTTCTGTACTTGGATTTCTGTATTTTGTAAGGGTTTCTAACGATATACAATGAACGATATCAAATTGATTGTAGGAAAGAAGTTAGT
>NZ_JAVBXD010000075.1 GCF_030756675.1 Bacillus multifaciens | reverse complement strand
CTTCTTAAGAGCAAGCTCTTAATCGGTTCGCTCGACTTGCATGTATTAGGCACGCCGCCAGCGTTCATCCTGAGCCAGGATCAAACTCTCCAATAAAGTTTGTCTAGCATCATAAATAAAAATTGACGTTTCACGTTGTTTGTTTCGTTCAGTTTTCAAAGAACTTATCCGTCGCTCAATTGCGACTCCCTTATGTTAACATTTCAGTTATTCGATGTCAACTAAGTTTTTTTTCGTTTGTCTTGGTTACTTTATTTCACCGGCGACTCGTATAATATTACTCCTCTTTATAATAATAGTCAATAACTTTTTTAAAATAAAATATTATCTCTTATTACTTCATTATTTTGCACCCATGCAACTTATATGCAAAAACTCAAAATGGATTTAGATATACCAAATAGAACTGTTATTTAATATACTTTATATAGAATTTCAGGCGCGTAAGCCTAATTCTCCTTAATATCTGGCTTATGAAACATATCTATAGAGACTCCATATAAAAACAACGTTAATTCAATAGCGAAAAGCCTTTTTACCCTAATAACATTCCCCTATTAGGGATTACAACACATGCCCATCAACTTAAGAAAAGAAAAGCTATACGTCGCATTAAAGTAAAAAGAGCACATCATGTGCTCTTTTTTAGGCGCTTTGTTCTATATTACGTTTCCTTTCTTTCCGTGCAGTAAGGATTTGCGGTGTGAAAATACCAAGCAATATGCAAACAATGCCAAGCCACTGTAATAGCGATACGACTTCATGAATAAGTGTAATAGAAGCGATAATTGCTGTCGGTAGTTCGGCAGCTCCTAGAATCGTTCCAAGTCCTGTTCCTACTTTTGGGACACCAATGGAGAAGCATATGACTGGTACAACAACACCGAAGAAGCCTAGGAAGAATGCATATTTCCATAATCCAGCCTGTAAGGCACCATCAGTTAAGAAGTTTGGAGGAAAGATTAAGCAAACGATAAGCGTAGCACTTGTTGTCATCAGAAAGCTTTTTGTATATGGCGGTACATTTGTAGCAACACGTCCGCTTGCAAAAATATAAAAGGAAAAAGAAACAGCGGCTAATAGTCCAAAAATAATGCCTTTTGTAGAGAAGTTTTGTCCAATTCCTTCAAACACACCACCTGCAAATAACGTTCCAGCAAATAAAATGATAATCGATATTATCTTTTCACGGCTTGGAAATGTTCGATTCGCAATTGCTTCAATGACTACTCCAATCCATGTAAATTGAAAGAGTAAAACAACAGCAATCGAAGCTGGTAATTCTTCTACAGAGATTGCATAGAAAATGCCGGTCATGCTCATTGTTGTTCCGACAGCTAATAATGAAAGTACTTGTTTTGTTGAAACTTTATGACGTGAGATAAGAAGAACGAGTAGTAAAAGTCCAATCCAACCAAATACATATTGTCCGCCTAATAGCTCATGCGCAGAAAAACCATTCATAAAGCCGAGCTTGAAAATTGTTGAAAGTACGCCATAGCTGCAGGCACCGAATAAAACTAATAATGAAAACTTAAATTTCTTCATACAAAATCCTCCTTTATAAATAAAAAACGCCCGCTGTCCAGTTCAGGACAACAGGCGAACGAAACAGAGTGAAAACTCTACAAAATCCCGCCACTCACAATCGTGTGTGAGTTTGGATATAAAATAATAACAAACAAAAAATTTGATAATTATGGTGACTCTAGTTTATAGCAATCTTTTTTATATTTTCAATATAAATATCAAAATGAATCTCAATGGTCATCAGAGCTTACTATATATATGCAAATTGAAAAACCGACATAAAAACCCTTTTCTTTTTAGGGAGGCGAGAGCGTCTGGCCGTGAGTAGAAGCGGTCAGTGCCTTTTCCTGCCACATGCGATGTTCAAACAGAGAGAAGGAGAAAGTAGCAGGTTATTTTTCAATATGGCTGCGACTTGTGTGTTGGGAAATCAAGTTGGATTTATATATGTAAACAAGAATTGATAGAGGGATCATCCCATCGCCATCAACTTAAGATTTTGAAATGCACCCAAAACGAATTTTTTCTCGCTACATTTATTTATGACAATTAAGTTCACCTTTTTTGTTTTAGGTATTTTATTTTCGCTCGGTTGATGGCTATGTGGTCACAACACCATTTCGGGAAAATCGTACAAAATTCCCGAAATGATATGGTGAGGATTATTACTAAACTACTGTGTAATTACGTTAACTTATAAGAAGAATTCAAAAACCCCTTAATCTCATGAACAAACTCCTGCGCATGATCAAACATCATAGCATGAGAGGACCCAGGAATTACAACTGTTTTGCTTTCCCTTAACTTACATTCAACACTTTTTATGAACGCTAATTTCTTATTAAGATCACCTTCCTTTTCTGCTGGAAGGAATAATACTCTACATTGGACATTATCATACAACTCTTCTATCCTTCTATTATAAAGATCTTCCGCAATCTGTCTCATATTCTCCTGTTTAGACACAAACGCCACTTTTCCATTTTGAAGTTTTCGAGGGTTATAATCTTCCATAACTAAAGCTCTGTTCTTATTCCATGGTAGCCAGTTCTTTTTCATATACTGTATCAAATCTTCTCTTGAATCAAACTCCTGCTCCGGATTAGAAAAGTATTTATTTACATGCTCTTCTTTCGATTCTGTATACAAGCCACCATCGCCTGAATGATTGACTAAAGCTCCTTCAGAATTCACTAATGACATAACTCTATCTGCATACATCGATGCGAACATTGTTCCAATATAACAACCAAGCGAACTCCCTACTATATGAGTTTTATAAATACCGAGAACATCTAGCAGATCTCGAACATCTTCAACTAAAGTTTCAAGTTGATATCCGTTTTGAGGATGATCCGAATTGCCATGTCCCCTTATATCAATAGCAATCACGCGATATTCTTCTATAAACTTTGGAATAATGCTTCGCCAAATAGCTGCACTTCCTCCCATATAATGCAGAAATAAAATCGGCTCACCGTTCTGGCTGTACTCATAAGCTTTAATTTTTATTCCCTCTCTATTTACCGTATATTCTCTCATTTCCTAATCCCCCTTTAGTTTCCCCTCGTACATGAAGCGAACTTCGTGACTTCACATTTATTTTATCGTATATTGGTGACAAACAATGTCACTAATGCTAGGAGATATTTTTATGTCTAGAACAGGGAGATTATTTGAACTATTAATTACACTAAATACAAAACATCGATTTACTGCTCAAGAGTTAGCAAACGAATTTTCAGTATCCAAAAGAACGATACTTAGGGATTTACATCTATTAAGCGAAATGGGTGTCCCTCTTTTTTCTTCCCCCGGGCCAAATGGTGGCTACACGCTTATAAGGGAACAAAAACTCCCTACTATCTCATTAACACCAGAAGAAGCTACAGGATTACTGCTGTCCTATAAACTTTTAGAGGACGGACCTTTTGAACAAGAAAATATATCAACCATTACTAAAATCCGTTCCAGTATGTCTATAGAGATGCTTCAAAAAATCGAGACATTACAAGATAGACTAGCTATCGATTCCCCCAAAAGAAGCTTTAAAAATCATTACCTCAAAGAACTTTTACAAGCATCATTAGACAAAAAGCATCTTCAAATAGAATACGAGTCCCGTTCCGGATATTCAGTCCGAACAATCTTTCCTTATGGACTAGTTCTATCTAATGGCTTATGGTACTCTCCTGCATTTTGTTATAAACGAAAAAGGAATGTCCCATTTCGAGTCGATCGAATTATTTCCCTCAAAATACAGCACAATTTCTCAGGGCCAATCCCAAGAGATATGCCGGTTACACAATGGCTAAATCAAACAGAAACTTCATCAAAAGAACTTACTTTACGAGCAACGCTAACTAAAAAAGGATGTAAAATGATTGATCCTCATCCTATTGGAGAATGGATTCAAGTTACCTCTAATGGTAAGGGAATAATTGAAGAAAAGTTTAGAGAATCAGATATACCTTTTATCGGAGGACTTTTCCTTAGTCTTGGGGCGGAAATATTAATAGAGGAGCCTGTTGAATTAATACAGTTTGTGAGAGGAAAAGCGCTGGAAGTAGTTAGCCAATACTCTAAAGTATAAAACGTCTCCTTATTTTTACAATTCATAGTATATAATTAGTTCATACAACCAAATTACAATTTAGAAGCAGGTGAAAAGATGGGAACCGTTCGCGTACTTATAGCTGATGATGAAAAAGAAATAAGAGATTTATTAAAAAAATATCTTGAGAGAGAATTCTATACAGTAGATGTAGCAGTCGATGGCGAAGAAGCCCTTCATTTATTTAAGCAAAATAAATATAACCTCGTCATATTAGATCTGATGATGCCGAAAATAGACGGTATCGAAGTATGCAAAAAGCTTAGAGAGCAAACAAACATTCCTATATTAATGCTTACTGCTAAAGATCATGAGGTAGATAAAATTTTAGGATTAAGTATTGGTGCAGATGATTATATTACAAAGCCCTTCAGTATCCATGAAGTAGTAGCACGGGTGAAAGCTCTTATGAGACGTTTTTTAGTATTAGGAAGCGACGCTATCTCTCATGAACAAATAATCCTTCAGTTTAAAGGGTTAACCATTGATTTAAAAAAATACACAGTTACCGTAGGTGAAGAAGGAATAGCTTTAACTGCGAAAGAACTAGAGCTACTAAAATTTTTTGCTTCCAACCCTGAACAAGTATTTACGAAAACACAACTCTTTCGCAATGTTTGGGACAGTAATTATATAGAAGATGATAATACAGTTATGGTACATATTAGAAAACTTAGAAAGAAGATCGAAACTGATCCTTCAAACCCAAAGTTCATCCAAACTGTGTGGGGAATCGGCTATAAATTTGTAGGTGAAAAAGATGAAAAACGATAAAGTTCTTTATCTTATCTCATTTCAGCTTATTATCATTCCGATACTTCTGCTTATTGAAATGAGTCATACATTTAAACTCATTTTATTTACTGTATTATTTCTTATAACGGTAAGTCTTTTCTTTATAAGAATCCATTTTATTCAGAGTCGGAAATCTATCGTTGCTAGCTTACGACGAGCAATTGATGGAAATTTACAGACAAGGTTATACACGACCAATGATAACTCGTTGGATGATGTCATTTTTTCTATAAATGAATTAATTACAGAACTAGAAAAGGTACAAGTTGACGCTAGAAAGTCGCAAGAGGCTAGAAAACAACTCTTATCTAGTATTTCACACGATATTCGAACACCTCTTACTTCCATTATTGGATATGTTGATGCTTTAAAAGATGGGATCGCTTCTTCAGAAGATGAAAGGCGAGAATATCTCGAAATACTCTCAAAGAAATCAAGCAGCTTAAAACAATTAGTTGATCAAATATTTAATATGGCTAAGCTAGATGCAGATGAATTCCACATGCAAAAAGAGTCTCTCGATTTTGCTGAGATTACTAGAGAGTCGCTAATTGAATTTTTACCTGAACTCTCAAAACATAACATAGAATTGCAAGTTTATATTCCAGAAACACCTTGCCCTATTACAGCAGACCACCTTAGTCTTGTCCGAATTATAGGTAACCTCACGAAAAATGCGATACATTACGGAAAAGTGGGAAAGGTAGTGGGAATAGAACTACTAGAAACCACTTCTGAATACCAACTACTCATTTGGGACAAAGGACCTGGAATTTCAAATAATGATTTAGAAAACGTATTTGAGAGAATGTATAGAAGTGACCAATCAAGGAATGCTTCGCATGGCGGGAGTGGTCTAGGACTCGCTATTGCAAAAGCTCTCGTAGAAAAAAACGGCGGAAAAATATGGGCAGAAAGTATTCCATGGGAACGAACCACATTCAGCTTTTCCATGCCTAAACAAACTACTTTGTAACTACTCAGCCATACATTGCATGTAGAAGTTTAGTAAGGGGGATACTCCCATCGAAAATACACTTACCTATAATTGCTGCCAAGAAGGTAAAGATAGACATGCGCCTCGCCTCGTTTCCTTTCTTTGTTTTAAAACTTTGCGCGTGGCAGGAAAAGGCCCTGACCGCTCCTATGCATCGCCAGTTCCTCCCAGACCATTTAAAAAAATGCTTTTCTTTCTTTTTTTACAGAGTAACTGAGTAGTTACACTACTTTTAAGAAACAGTTAAGAAATGATTAAGCAGCTGTTAAATCCTCCTTTTTATTATGTAAGTAAGAGTTCATAGAAAGTAGGTGTTCCAAAATGAGTGCAATTATAAAAACAACAAACCTTACTAAAATTTACGGCAATCAAAAATCAGTAGATAATCTAAATATAAATGTAAATCAAGGAGAGATTTACGGCTTTATCGGGCGAAACGGTGCAGGTAAAACAACGACAATTCGAATGCTGCTAGGTCTCATAAAACCTACAAGCGGAAAAATCGAAATATTCGGGGAGGATTTCTTCAAAAATCAAAAAGAAATTTTAAGAAGAATTGGTTCTATCGTTGAAGTTCCAGGGTTTTACGAAAACCTTACTGCAAGAGAGAACCTATTAATTAACGCAAAGATAATCGGAGTCCATAAAAAGAATGCCATTGAAGAAGCACTAGAAATTGTAGGGCTGCAGCATGAAACGAAAAAAATAGTCGGGAAATATTCTTTGGGGATGAAACAACGATTAGGAATCGCAAGGGCCCTTCTCCATTATCCCGAACTATTAATACTAGATGAGCCAACAAACGGTTTAGATCCAATTGGTATTAAAGAAATGCGCAAACTTATTAAATCTTTAGCACAAGAAAGAAATATAACGATATTAATTTCCAGCCATATTTTAGCGGAAGTGGAACAGCTAGTCGATCATATGGGAATCATTCATGAAGGGAAATTATTAGAAGAAATCGCTCTTGATACACTTCGAAAAACAAATCGTAAATACTTAGAATTCCAAGTAAATGACGATAATAAAGCTGCAATGCTTTTAGAAAAACAATTTCATATTTTTGATTACGAAGTTCATGATGAAGGAAATATTCGCGTGTATTCTCATTTCGGACAACAAGGACAGATTAATAAAATGTTTGTTCAAAACGATATTGAAGTATTAAAAATTATGATGAACGAAGACAGATTAGAGGATTATTTCACCAAATTGGTTGGGGGTGGGACCATTGGTTAATCTACTATATACAGAATTATTAAAACTGAAACGTTCTAATATGTTCTTAATTAGTATTATTGGGGCAGCGGTAGCACCGTTTATGATCGTTTTGGCCTTTTATATAGAAATGAAAACAAAACCATCTGCTACACCCGCGAGTTTCGATGCCCTTTTTCTTAATGTAAATATGTATACTATATTATTTATGGGAGTCCTTCTATACGGGGTCGTTACCGCTTATCTCTTTAATCGTGAATACACAGAAAATACATTGAAAAATTTATTAACCATTCCTGTATCACGTTTTAACTTTATTATGAGCAAATTTATCCTTTTGTTTATTTGGATTATGATCCTAACTATAGTTGCATGGGGACTAACTTTACTATTAGGGCTATTAGGAGGTTTTCCTGGATTAAGCATCCCTTTATCTTTTCAATTTTTAGTGAGATTTTTACTAGGCGGTGGATTCCTTTTTATCTTATCTTCTCCTATTGTACTGCTAACTCTTGTAATGAAGACTTATGTTCCGCCTATTATATTAACAATTGTTGTAGCAATGGTAAATGTTCTAACTGCAAGTTCGGAACACAAAGATTTGTTTCCTTGGACGGCTGCACTAGATATAGTAAATAATGAATTGCAACCAACATATCCTCCAGAATATTCTTATGTTGCCATCGCCGCTACAGCTATTATCGGTTTTCTCGCAATACTATTCTATTTTAAAAAAGTTGATATTCATTGATTTAGCTAATCATCAAGAAGTATGAAAAGGTCCTTCAAAGTCTGAAGGACCTTTTCATTCACATACAACACTATTATCAACCAGCGCGTTCCATCATAATATAAAAAGAATAGTGTTTTTTGTATTTTTAGGGTAAAGATTTATCTTAGGGTGATGGCAACGTGGCGCTCCCACATATCCATCAACTTAAACTTTCCATCTAAGGAGAATTCGAGACGAAGATATAAATATTGAGTATATATGTATATTCATCACAATTAAGAGCACATTATATACAAATATAATGGAGGTGTAATTATGAATATTCAAAGACATGGTTATAATACAAACGAAATTCTTATTGCAGGTGCAGCAAGTGCAATTGAGCAAATGAAATATGAAATTGCTCGTGAGCTTGGGGTCACACTTGGTCCAGAGACGTCTGCACGTGCCAACGGTTCTGTCGGAGGAGAAATCACAAAACGCCTTGTTCGAATTGGTGAAGAGAAATTAGTGGGGCAATATAGAACCCATTAAAAATTTTACATAGCTAGACTAAAAAGTATCCTTTATGAATCTAAGGATACTTTTTTTATGTTTTTATATAAAAAGTTATTACAGTTACACAGAAAAAGAACGTTTCAAACACAAAAAAACCTAAGTCGAAACGACTTAGGTTTTTGCCTGGCAACGTCCTACTCTCACAGGGACAAAGTCCCAACTACCATCGGCGCTAGAGAGCTTAACTTCCGTGTTCGGTATGGGAA
>NZ_JAVBXD010000074.1 GCF_030756675.1 Bacillus multifaciens | reverse complement strand
GCTCCAGGTCGTGGAACAGAAGCATGGAAAAAGCTTTACAATCAAAGAAGTGCAGTCGAACGAGTGAACGCATATCTAAAAGAATTCTTTCACATACAAACATTATAATTATCGTATAAATAATTGTTGATAAACAAGACAATGATATAAAAGTTATAGATACTTTATCTGTCAATATACTTTTAATTGATAGTACATTACTTATTATAGGAACAATTGATAATTTAAAATCGGTACTCTTTTCTATCATCGAACTCATAAAACCAGTAAATACAACAACGATATATAAAGGCATTACAGAATTTGCGATACGAGAAAGCCCATGTAGGACTTTAGTCCGCCTTTAGGCATGGGATGAAAGTATTGCTTTTTGAATAAAAACATTTGTTCTGTTATCATAAAGCCATAGTCATGCAAAAGACTCTAAAACAATTATGCTCTCTGAAAAACGAATATTGTATGAGGTTGCATGAATCAATTTCATTTCGTGTGTAAAACAATATGTGTCGTCAAGAACAAGACGTTAAAACATGGTGGAGAACCCAAAAAGCTGTACGGTATGGTAACAGTACCGTAGCCCACGAACCTATACGGTCTGTCGTGGGAGTGGTGATGGCACACCGCAATCTTGTCAGCGATATCAGAAATGAATTTCGCCTTTGGTAGCAAGAATCCCACTGACGTTAGTCAGCTTGCCCCTTTAGGGGTGGGAGTGTCAAGAATATAATCCTTTAAATATAAACCGAATTCATTTTAAATCGTTTCATAACTCTCTTTAAGTAATTATATTGGTCTCTATCTAAATTCGTCCAATTTTTTATATAAGACTGATCAGGAAGTATCAGCGCATGAGAATAATCAATTCCTGCATTAGCTGATTTACTGGAGGGTGCATGAAAACTATTTGGATGATTCAGATTTGATCTTAATGGTAATAAAAAATCTTTGTCTTTCACCCGTACTTTCACATATACATAAGGTCTTTTCACTTGTTTTGGAACGTTATCTTCATCCAACATATTTATGAAATGACTATTTTCTTCAAAGTATTCTCTGTTTAAATGTATAACCTCTATTCTTTTAGTCACTATGATTTCCCCTTCAACAAAAAAAGGCAACCAATATGGTTGCCTTTAAACTTTAATGCATAAAATTTAATCATCGTTCTTTTAATTTATATCATTGCGGAGGTGAACGAGTAAAAACTCCGCTGAATATGTGCCTGTTCTTTTAATTTATATCATTGCGAAGGTGAATCAGAAAAGAACTTCGCTCAATTTCTATATTTATTATATACTATTCTTGTTTAATTATCAATAATACTTTTGGTATCTTTTTCTTTTTATACTTCTCATCTTTCTCTGCTCATCTGCTGTAAATAAGCAGCCTGTCTCCCTTGTTCTCGCTGTTTAGCCACACGTTTACACTCATCATTCCAATCCCATTTTTGTGCTTCAGAAGGCGCTTTAGGAAATTCAGGTTTAAAGGAAACAATACTTCCATCATTCTTTGCGTATCTAAAATACTTTAACTTTTCCACAAAGTTTCTCCCTGCCTGATCATTATCTACACAGAGCGAAAGGCTGTCAGGCACATCACCAATCCTTTCACTACTCTTCATGTAATAATTAAATACAACTTGCGGCTTTAGGCCTTCCATACTAATTAAATATGTATCCTTTAGATTATGTTTATGCAAAGAAGCATAACTCAAAAGATCTATAGATGATTCAAAAAACTTCAAATTCCTTGGCTCACCCTTCAAAGCATTGAAACCATAGTTCAGAGTAGAATTTTTCTGAATCATTTTCCATGTTCCACGCTTGTATTTATCAGACTGCACAACGCCTTGTTCTGAACATCCCATTATTGTACCATTTTCACGATCTTTCCAAAGAAATAAAACATTATTGTACTTATCTTGTTTTATAAGTTCTTTTTTGTGCAAAGCATCTACAACTTCAGGATCTATTTTTCTGTCCTGGACTAAATAATGTCTTGCTCTGTCAAAGCGTGAAACTTCCTTTTCTGAAGAGTATTCGTAGGGTTCAGCAACAAATTTTACCACTGATTTATCGTTCTAACTGTTGCATATATGCCATGCGTGCCATTCTTCTTTTTGCTTCCTGATTATCACAAACAGCTGCATCTTCATTTTTTCCAACTTCTTTAGATGAAAGATGGCCAACCTTTTCCTGTCTTTCTGAACCATTCACAGTTTCTCTAACTGCGTTCAGATCAATAGGATTAGATTGACCAATTCTTTTTCTCCTCTTATTGTAAAAAATTAATGTACGCTGCTATTTAAAATTTTTCTATTCTTACATAAGCTATCACCCCTTTCATTTTTATAATTAATTCCCTACAAACAATTAAAGCTGTAGTTTTATAAAAAGGTTTGATCCAAAGTATCAATAGGTGATGTTATTGAGGTTAAGGATAAGCTAAAGCTAACTTGGATAAAAATAAGAGTTCATCACGACTTAAAGGACTACTTAGTTGATTACCCAAATGTTCCAATGGAAGGATTAATGGAACAGAAGCCATAATCCTTCTTTTTTATTTTCATTATTATTCCTTCGTTCATTTATAAAAAAGATTGATAAGAAAATTGCTGAAAGGTAGTTAAAGCAACAGTTAATGCTGCAGAAAAGACGTTTGGTGGACTCAAGCAAAGTGCGATAGATGAGGTAGTTTCAAATACATCTAGAGGTTTGAAAGCAGTAATTAATGGTGACAAATTGGAGTATTGGTATAAGTCTGCTTCTGGGAAACATGATTATATTTCGATCCTTACACTGGATTCAACAGGAAAAGTAATTATTGATATTGTAAAAGGCCATTATGACGCTAATTCACCACGTATTTTTGCGGAGAACTTAATAGAAGCAATGAAGTAAGCCAATGTGGCAGTTTAGTTGAATAAAAAATGTTATAATATTATTAAAATTTAAGAAATGTAGGGTAAAAAATGAAGAGTATTAAAAGATTGATTCAATTCATCTTAGTAAGTACATCATTCCTAATTCTTAGTGGATGTTATTTCCCTAAAGATAAACTGAATCAACCCATACAAGAATATTTAAAAACAAACTATGGAATACAAGGTGAGTTTTCTGTTATTCGGACAGATAATAATTTTAATGGGATTGGCCATCAAACTTATGTAGAAATGAAAAAGCCATATCGAACTTATCCATTCCTAATGATTGAAAAAGATACTTTTAAAATATTAGAAGATCATAGTGACGATATCTATCTCGAACAATTCAAGGGTGCATATATTGAGCAACACCCAGAAGTAGTTCAAGTAATGAAACAAATCATAAAAAAATATGGGTTAGTAAAACATCCTAATAAAGCTGCCCCAGAAGAAAATGGTCCTATTTATATGTTTCCTTACGATAACATTGGGGTAAATGTAAATAATTATCAAGAGCGACTTGATGATTTTAAAAAGACCAAAAAGATAGATACTACTGAACTTTTACCTAAATTAATACCAAGTGACCGCCGAAATGAAAAGCGTAATGGCAAGTATTTAGGTGTGGTGAATTTTCTATTTAAATTTGACATGAATAAAAATAAACATCCTATTCCAAAGGCCAAAGATCTAATTGAGGACTTTCAAAAAAGTGGAGTATTAACAAAAGGAATATACAGTATTGAAATGAACGTAGATGATTCAAATCCTGATCACTTTGTGGGATGGGAATATAGTAATGTAGCTTTGTTTGAAGTCGATGGAAATGGTGAATATACAATAATTGCTACTCCTAAGTATGATGATTTTTATAGAACTTACTATTATGGTGATTACGCAGCTGAAAAAAATATAAAATAGAGCTTTAGTTTCAATTACTTAATTGGAATTGACTAAAAATACACGTGGTTCTACCCCTATTAGTAATAAACTTCCTCATATTTACATATATCGAGAAAAGCTCGAGACAGGAAAAGTTCATGATATTGAATTATTACAAAGTCCAATCATATATTTAATTATATAGACGAAATAATTATTTTCCCGAAAAATTATTGGGGATTTAAGAGGATAGAATGAAGAAGCGATGTGCTTATTATATTCCACAATCGGGCGCTATTGTGGAACATGAAGTAAAAGGGCAATACATATTAGTCATGTCTAATATGTATTGCTCTTTATTTTTTATGACTTTTTACAATTTAGGTCTTGATAAAATTTAAAACAACTTTATTATCTCTATACATTTTTTCAATTAGGTCTTGATAACAAATGCTACTCTTTTTAAAAGTTTTTAGAATTTCACTTGTGCATGTGTAGTAGTTTCTGTAAATTTATCAGATTGACTAGCTGAAACTCCAAATGTAAGAGGTGAAAACGATATAGACGGAGAAACTTGGAATGTTGTTCCTTGATGCAAGTACTTACCATAAGCATCTATCTGGGGTACAGCCGAGATATACACGTATCTCGGCTGTACCCCAAATTGTTATCCATAAAAAAAGCCGATTTCAGGAATCGACTGTTGCATTAATGCACTTTTTTAGTTGAGTAAATAAAGAAGAAGATTCAACAAACAGGTACAAAAGGTTTTAATATTAGATTGGTTTACCTTTGGTTAGTAACTTTAATGCCGCCTTTCTCATTTCAGGGTTTTTTAAAGCTAAAGCTGCTCCACCTACTCCAAGCCAGACTGAGGCAAACATCCATCTTTTGAATTCAGAATCTTTTTGATAAGATTTTTCAACCATATCCTCAATACGATTATTGAGTTTGTCTCTAGCTTCTTCACTTAAACTTGGGTCTTTTAGTTGGTCAGAAAAAATATCTATTGCTCTGTCAATTGTACTATATACTTTTTCTTGAGATTTCGAACCTACTTCTCCCATATTGTTAATTACTTCTATGATTTCAGGAGAATATTTTTGTAAAGTTTCAAGTTCTGCCAAGGTTCATTCAGTTAGGTCATAATTATTTTCCTTTAGTTTTATTAAGGTTTTATCAATCTCTACTTTTTCACTCATGGTTACACCTCTAAATTATTTATTTTATACTATTATATAATAACTAAAATTTTTAATATTTTATTTTTATAGAATTTGTTTATTCAACCAATCTTCTTCCGTTAGTGTAAGTAGAAACCTTCATAATCTCAATACAGTAAGGCTATTGAGACGAAGTTTTGTTTCACAAAAAATAGTTTTCATAGCGTCTCATAAGACTTGTCTCAAAAGTCTTAGCGTTGTAAATCCGCATTTCCCTAATGTTACCCCATACCCATCAAGCTAAGGGGGACAAGAGGGTATATGTGAATGTGTTTTTTGGAATTTCTACGACTACACTAAAGATGTGTATAACAAATAAACCTATTAAATAGGTGTTTTTAAAAATATTATGCAACTTGGAAACTTTGTGACAACGTACAATCATACACAACACCTAAGATATCAAAGACTGTTTTCTTTTCGTAACGGTGAGATTTTCGTCCGTTTTTTTCTAACAGGTAAAACAAACGCAATAAAATTTTTAATAATTCATGGATGCCCTTCTGTAGTCCCTCATAAAACAAAAGATAATAATTCTTTATCATATAGATGGATTTGTATTCACTTAACTCTTTCGATGAACGAATCCTTTTTCTTTAGCTAAGTGTTCTAGAACATGAGGAGACATATGTCGTTGTAATTCTTCAACAATCGGTTGAAGTTCGTCAAGAATCGAAAGATCCATAAAAAACGCCATCCTTTCCTATGATTTTACAGAAAGGATAACGTTTTTTTGCTTTATGGATAGTGCAAAATCTTAGCTTGATAGCGATAGGGCCCCGCCAACCAAATGACATAAAACCCACGCTAAGACATTTTTTGGAAGTTATAGGAGATTCAGCCGAGATACGCGTAAAACTAGGTCATAATTTTAAAGTTCAAGATTTATAGAATATTATTCGAACATTTTGTGAAAAACAACAAAAAACACCACAAACTACTAGGAGTAGGTATTAATTTCCTGGTGTCCATTCGAAACGCTATGTTACACTAAGGGAGCTTTAACGGTCCATTCTAAAAACAGTAATGAAATGGGGTATTTACTTGAACTTTCCACAGTTAAAAATCGGTCATATGATGCCAAAGGTTCCAATTATGCAGGGAGGTATGGGCGTAGGGATTTCATTAAGCAAACTTGCATCTGCTGTTGCAAATGCTGGAGGAATTGGAATTATATCAGGAACTGGAATTTCCATCGACGAAATGAGACTACATATAAGGACGGCGAAGGAAAAGGTACAGAATGCCGGCTATATTGGAGTAAACGTTCTTTTCGCGATGAATGATTTTGCTGAAAAAATGAAAGCGGCCATTGAAGAAAAAGTTGATTTCATCATATCAGGTGCTGGGATTTCAAGAGATATGTATACTTGGGGCAAAAAGGCCGGTATACCAGTTATTTCAATTGTTTCTTCAGCGAAGCTTGCTAAATTATCTGAACGCCTGGGTGCAGCTGCAGTTGTTGTAGAAGGTCATGAAGCCGGGGGACACCTCGGAACCGAAAGACCTTTATTCGATATATTACCTGAAGTAGTTGCAGCGGTTAAAATTCCCGTAATTGCTGCTGGAGGAATTATGACTGGAAAAGATCTTGCTCGTGCCTTAAGTATGGGGGCCTCTGGAGTACAAATGGGGACGAGATTTGTTGCAAGTGATGAGTGTGACGCACCCTTATCATTTAAAGAAAAATATGTACATGCTCGAACGAAAGATACTATGCTGCTGAAAACAACTGTAGGTCTTCAAGGTCGTGCAATTAAGAATAACTTCACTGAACTGATAGCTGATGATAAAAAGATAAAAATAAAGAAGTGCATTAATTGCCTAAAAAATTGTTCTTATCGTTTTTGTACGCTAGATTCTTTGATAACATCAATGGATGGTGATTGTGAGAATGGTCTTGTTTTTGCTGGAGCAAGAGTGCATGAAATTAAGGAAATACTACCAGTCAAAACAATTATCAATAATATCATGACAGAATATAAAGCCTGTATTTAAGTAAGAATTAACTTCGAACCTCTTATGTTCATCTGAAGAAGATATGGATACTGAATGATTCTATGATGTTTTGTCTTATCCCCCCCTTTTTCGGGGGGATGGGCAAAAACACCTAGTATAAATTTTAAACAATCAACTACTTTAGAATCATTACGACCACTCCGAAGATAAAACATACATGCCGAAATTCCTTAACGTAGGAAAATCGGCTTTTTATTTTCCATAAAATGTATTAGAGTGGGTTCTATGTCATTTGGTTGGCGGGACCCCTTTATAGTTATCCATGGGAATTTAGTTCATTTTTTTCGTTTTGGAGAACAATGCATTTCTTAGCTTGATGGGTATGTAATGTTACCCCTAAAAGAAGAATTGAAAAGTTAGAGAAAAAGAATAAAGAGCTTGAAGAAGAAAATAAGCAATTTCGTGAAAAAGAAAATGAAAAGCTTACTGATTACTTCATGAAGTTATAAAATTAGGACCTTACATATTAGACATATCTAAAATGTAAGGTCCTTTTGTTTACTAGTGGTTCACTTATCTAACCTAAAGATAAGTATGTGGTCCTTTTACAATTTGAATTTCTTTTTAAGCTTCTTATATTTTCTATATGAACGTCTAACAATGTTTAACATGAAATACGGTATTTTAACAGGGAAAGGCAATTTATAAATGAAAGGCAAGTAAAATGTAAAATATGCCTTTTCTAGGTCTATCCACTTACTATCTTCTTTTGTTTTTAAGAAATCAGATACATCGACTACATATCCCCTTCCGTTTTCCATCATCACATTTTTCCCGTGAACATCACAAGGAGTTAATCCTTGTTCCCTTGCATACTCTAAAGCTTCATTGATATCAAGGATTACCTGCTTAGGAATTTTAATCCCCTTATGAATAGCATCGTATAAGGTAATTTCTTTTAAACGTTTCAATACTATGAAATTTTCTCCTTTATATATAAGCTTCGAATAAGAAGGATGATTTCCGATTCTTCGGTATACTTCTGACTCTTTTTCAATTCCTTCTCCTTCTCGCGCGTAAACTTTCACTACCCAATCTTTGTATTCTTTGTGCATAAATACTGCGGCATAATTACCTGTCCCTAAACACTTCCAAAGTCTAGGAATATCTTTAACTACTACAGGCTCGAATTCATCCTCACTTCTTATGCTTACCTCTTTTAATAATTCGTCCTTTATCAATCCCACAAAACTATTTATACTCATCATTTCCACTCCGTTTTTGTTAAAAGGGGTCCCATCCACATTTTAAAATGAATATGTCAAAACATATACATTTTAATTTTCCTCATACTGTTTGGCAAGTTTATAAAATAAACCTATTCGGGTTTATTTGGTATGCGTACTTTTAAAACATCTGTAAAAGGTAATAAAAAACTACTTGGAAAACCTTAACTTTTATATATAAATATATCTTAAGTTGATGGATGTAGGGATACGGCAGGATGCGATTTAATGTTGTTTTTCATTGTCCCCACATTTAACCCCAACTTATTACAGAATCTTTTACTGAGTAAAGAATCAAATTTCTTTTCCAAAATAAATCAAAACTAATATATTACTATGTATATACAAAAGCATGGCATAAGATTGCCATGCTTTTTCTTCCATTAAAATACTTCTCTTACATCATTATTTTTC
>NZ_JAVBXD010000073.1 GCF_030756675.1 Bacillus multifaciens | reverse complement strand
AGTGGCTAGAATGTTCGGTGGCTTCGCTTCTTCCTACGAGGTAAAAAACACCTCTACGTCAGAAGCTCCATCCCCCTCACATTCTGAACGAGCCACTTCCGCATTTCTTTGTTGTCCAGCTCTAGCGGCTAGAATCTCCGGCCGTTTCGCCCCCTCGGACGAGGCAAAAAGCGCCTCTCTGCCTTTGGCGTGGGCGTCCTGCGATTCTGAGCGAGCCGATTCCGCTTTTCTGAAGAAGTTAGGTGGGAGAGAAACTGCCCGTAAAAGCCCGATTGGTTCAACTAATAATCAGTGGGGGATGAAGAAAACCCCCACTGATTAAAGTTTCACTTTATAGTGTAGCGAAATAAGAAAAAAGTCGTCAATGTTTATTTAAGGAACAATTATCTCATCTTTCATTTTTTCCAGCGATTTTTCACCAATTCCATCCACCTCTAATAAATCTTCTGCTTTTTGAAAGGGACCGTGCTGCTCACGATACTTAATAATATTTTCTGCTTTTCTAGGACCGATTCCCGATATTTTTTCAAGCTGGTCCTTTGTTGCTGTGTTTATTTGTATTTTCCCTTCTGACACGGGTGCTCCATTCACAGTGGTAATTTGCTCCCCTTTTTTCGGCACATAAATCACCATTTGATCTTGTACAAACTGTGCTAAATTTACTTTTGTTACATCTGCTTCCGGTAAAAAACCTCCTGCCTTTTCAACAGCATCTTTCACCCTGGCTCCGCTTTGCAATTCATATACTCCTTCACGATGTACAGCCCCTTTCGTATCAACAATAATCATTTTCAATTGCAATTTAGATTCCGTTACCTTTGTTTTCTCCTTTTTCCCTTCCATCTTCGCATTCGCTTCCACTTTCATTACCGCTTGTTCTTGTCTACCTTTTGTTTGCCATACAAATAAAACAATGACAACAACAATTGCTGCAAACAAAACTAGCCACTTTCTTGACAAATTCATCATCATCATTTTGCACCTCTAATTCATAAATTCGAAATAAACTTCATATTGTTTAGGAGAAAGATGTTACGAAGGAGGGGATGAAACATTGAACATAGGAATAATAGGAACAGGAAATATGGGGAATATACTTATTGATGCATGTATCGAAGCCCGCACTGTCAAACCTTCGTGTCTTACTATCATTAATCGTACTTTCGCAAAAGCATATCATATAAAAGAGAAGTATCCTTCCATTCATATAGCAAAAACAATCCAAGAAGTAATCGAACGCTCTGAGCTCATTTTTATTTGTGTAAAACCATTAGACATACACCCTATTTTGACAAAGCATGCTTCAATTCTTACCAACGATAAATGTCTAATCTCTATTACAAGTCCCATATCTACCGGGCAATTAGAAACAATCGTATCTTGTAATGTTGCTCGTGTTATTCCAAGTATTACAAATCGCGCCTTAGCCGGGGACTCTCTATGCACATTCGGAAAAAACTGCTCGCAAGAATGGCAAAGACATATATTAAACTTATTCCAAAAAATCTCTAAACCTATCATCATTGAAGAGCATATCACAAGAGTAGCATCCGATATCGCAAGCTGTGGCCCTGCATTTTTCAGCTACTTATTACAACGTTTTATTGACGCATCTGTCGAGGAAACAAATATCACACGTGAAGAAGCTACTATTTTAACAAGTGAAATGATTATTGGAATGGGAAAACTGCTAGAAAAGCAAATTTTCACCTTGCCAACTTTACAGGAGAAAGTTTGTGTAAAAGGAGGTATAACAGGAGAAGGGATTCGCGTTTTAGACGAACATATCGGAGATTTGTTTAATAAGGTGTTAAAACGAACACACGAAAAGTACGAAGAGGATGTAGAGCACATAGAACAGCAATTTAATAAGCATTAATATATCTTTTACGACAAAAACAACTTTATTCCTTCATATATTTTTTTATTTTTTGCTATCTAATAAAAAAGCAACCGCGAATGGTTGCTTTTTTATTATGCATTTTTTGTAGCGACAAAGAAGATTCTCTCTGTTTGTTCTGTGACTTCCATTCTTTCGAAGTCTCCTGTTACACGAAGAACCGTAAAACCAGCTTTTTCAAGCCACTTCGTCAGTTCTTCAACAGGATATGTACGTTGCATATGCAATTCATCAAATCGATGATACACATCCTCTTCTTCATCTCGTACAAAAAATGTTAAATCATGCTCCACACTGTTTGGTTCTTCACCTGGGAAGCAGTTCCAAATGAGAGAGATTTCATCTCCATTCACTGTATACGTTTCATTTTGAAATACGTGATGAATTTTATAAAGAGAGTGCACATCAAATAAGAACAAGCCATCTGGGCGCAAATGATGATATACACGTCGGAATGTCTCTTGGATGCCCTCTTCTTCTAGTACATAATTTAAAGAATCACAAAAAATTGTTACACAATCGAACTCGCCGGGAACATCTAACTCACGCATATCTTGTTGATAAAAAGGAATAAATTGACCTTCTTCACCTAACTTTTGCTGAGCAATTGTTAACATTTCTTCTGATAAATCTACTCCGGTTACATCGTATCCTCTTTGTACAAGGGGTAACGTAACATTCCCTGTCCCGCAAGCAACATCAAGAATTTTTGCATCTGTCTTACCGACTTGCTCCAAGCTTTGTTCCGTAAATTCCACCCATTTTTCATATGGGACATCATTCATTAGCTCATCGTATAACAATGCAAATTGTTCGTATCTCATTGACCTAACTCTTCTGTAACATCTTCGCGCGGTACATCGCCCCAAAGACGTTCTAAATTATAATAATCACGCTCATCTTTATGGAATACGTGTACAACAACATCACCAAGATCAACTAATACCCAACGTGCTTCTTCAAAGCCTTCCATACGTTTTACATCAACTTGTACTTCATGTGCTTGTTCTTTCACTTCACGAGCAATTGCTTGCACTTGTTTATCTGAGTTACCATGACAAATTACAAAATAATCAGCAAGCGGGGAAATTCCTTGCATATTTAACACAACAATATCTTCTGCTCTTTTATCATCAGCTGCTCTCGCTGCCAATACTAATAATTCTCTGTCCTTCATTTCGTAAGGTCCTCCTTAATGACTGCATTATACGTTTGAAATGTTAATGGATAAATCGTTTGATTCTTTTCCATTAAAAATTGGATCGTATGCTTTAAAGTATATAATAACGCTTGATTAAGATCTTCTCGTGCTAACTTTCGTGCCTCTTCAACACCTGGAAACTTACGACCAGGTTCAATATAATCCGCCACGTAAATCACTTTATCAAGCATCGTCATCTGCTCATGTCCACTCGTATGATACGTAATAGCTTGTAGTATGTCTGCATCTGTAATACCAACTTCTCGTTCTACTAAATATGCCCCAACCGGCGCATGCCATAATTCTTTATTATAAAGCAATAAATCTTTTGGCAAATGTTCTTGCTTAATAATCTCTTCCATTTCTGAAATCGGTCTACACTTTGCATAATCGTGAAAAATCGCTGCCATTTCCGCCTTTTTTTCATCAACACCATATTGCTTTGCAAGTTCGATAGCCGTTTCCATAACACCAATTGTATGAATATAACGCTTTTCATGCATTTGTTGTTTCACAATTTCAAGTGCTCGTTTACGATCCATATAGCCCATTCCTCTCAATGTATTCCTGTACCCCTTTGGAAAGCAAATACTTGCATGTCTTCTTCTTTGTTAAACGTTCGCGAAGAAGCGAAGAAGAGACAGCAAATTCCGGAATTTCTACCGTTACAATGTCATAAGGTGTAGAAAGTGTATAACCAGGACGAGCAACGCCGACAAACGTAACAAGCTTTAACAATTCATCGATGTTATACCATTTTGGTAAATACTCCACCATATCCCCGCCAATAATAAAATAAAATTGAACGTCTGGATGCTCCTTTGTCAATTGTAACATAGTGTCATATGTGTAAGACGGACCTTCTCGTTCTAGTTCCGCTATACAAATAGAGAAATGCATGTCTTGTTCAATTGCTAAATGAATCATTTCTAAACGATTACGTACACTTGTAACGTTCTTGTCTCGTTTATGAGGGGGGATTTGATTTGGTAGAAACCAAACCTCATCAAGTTCCAATGTATCGTACACTTCATTTGCAATTAACAAATGTCCATTATGAGGCGGGTCAAATGTCCCGCCAATAATTCCGATTCTCTTCAAAGAAAACGCCCCTTTACCTTGTCCTTATAGGCGATAGTTCTCATCTATGACAAAACGAGGCACCTATACGAACTCGATTGGTTCAACTAACTTTTAGAAATCGTTACTTTGTTTTTGGTAACACAATGCGTTTATTTTCTTTTGATTCTTTATATAAAACGATTGTACTTCCGATAACCTGTACAAGTTCAGCTTTTGCACCTTGTGCAACCTCTTCTGCTACTTCATGGCGATCAAATTCGCAGTTTTGCAGTACACTAACCTTGATTAACTCGCGTACTTCTAGCGCTTCTGCAATTTGTTTTACCATATTTCCATTTACGCCGCCTTTACCAACTTGAAAAATTGGCGTTAAATGATGCGCCTCTGCACGTAAAAATCGTTTTTGTTTTCCTGTTAACATGTATTTAGCCTCCAAGCTTTTTCATTACTATTTGTTTCATTCGTTCTATATTCGGCAAACGTCCCGTCCAAATTTCAAATGCAAGTGCACCTTGAAAAACAAACATATCAATGCCATTTTGCACAATCGCCCCGTGCGCCTTCGCGTCTCGCAACAACTTCGTTTCAAACGGATTATAAATAATATCAGATACAATGCTTCCTTTTTTCAAATCTTGAATTCGTAGCGGTGTATCTTCTACATGAGGATGCATTCCTACTGTCGTTGTATGGATGATAATATCATATAATGTTTGTTTCTCTGTTGCTTCTTCTAAGGAAAGCGCCAAAGACACGACTTCACTTCTGCATTCTGCAATAAGCTGCTCCGCTTTCTCTACCGTACGATTTGCAATGTCAATCTCTTTCACACCAGCACCTGCAAGTGAATAATAAATCGCACGACACGCACCGCCGGCTCCGAGCAGTAAAATACGTTTGTTCGTCAATGGTCCTTTACTAATAGATTCCAATGAACGAACATACCCTATTCCATCTGTATTATAGCCAACTAATTTTCCTTCTTTATGCAGCACTGTATTTACCGCACCAATTTGTTCTGCCAAAGGATCAATTTCGTCTAAATACTGCATAATCGCAACCTTGTGCGGCGTTGTCACATTAAATCCAACAACTCCAAGTGCCTTCAATCCTTTCACCGCTTCACCTAACTCACTCTCTTGAACGAGAAAAGCATGATAATGTGCATCCATCTCTAAATGAGCAAATGCATCATTATGCATAAACGGTGATAAAGAATGTCCAATTGGATTTCCAATTACACCATATAATTGTTTCACAAGTCCTCACCACTTTAAATTAAAGATTTACGTAATGAAACACTAACTCCTTTTGGTACATGCGCTGCAATTTTTGCCCCAGCTTCATTCACTGTTACCCATCCTAAACCTGAAAATACAACATCTGTTTTCGGCTCATGAATAGTAAACTCATACTTTACAAGCTCAGGCATGTTTTCAAGTTCTTCTGGTGTTGGCGGATTTAATAATTCTCCGGCATGATTTTCATACAATGCATCTGCTTTTTCAAGCTTCGTACGATGAATCGTAAGACGATTAGATAAATGACAAGTAAACGAACGACGACCGCCACTTATATAATCAAATCGTGCTAGTCCACCGAAGAATAACGTTTGTTCTTCATTCAGTTGAAAGACCATCGGCTTAATTTCTTTTGTTGGCGTAATTATTTTTAAACTTTGCTTTCCAACGTAATGCGCCATTTGATGATGATTAATAATACCTGGCGTATCATATAAAGATGAATTTTCATCAAGCGGAATATCAATTAAGTCTAGCGTTGTACCAGGGAAATGTGATGTCGTAATGACATTTTCCGTTTCCTCGCTAAACGTTTTAATAATACGGTTAATAAACGTTGATTTCCCAACATTTGTACATCCAACAACATACACATCTTTTCCATTACGATAATGTTCAATTGCGCTTGCAAGCTCATCAATACCTTGACCTTTTGCTGCACTAATTAAGAAAACCTCTTCTGGCTTTAAACCAAGTTGTTTTGCACTATAGCGCATCCAATGTGTAAGCTTTTCCTTCTTTACTGATTTTGGAATTAAATCTGCTTTGTTCCCGACAAGAAGTACTTTATTATTTCCAACAAAGCGATGCAGACCAGGAAGCCAGCTTCCACTAAAGTCGAAAATATCAACAATCTTAACAACTAAGGCATCAGATTGTCCAATTCCATTTAAAATGCGTAAAAAATCATCATCTGTTAATGATACATCTTGAATTTCATTGTAATGCTTTAAACGGAAACAACGCTGACAAATGATATGTTCTTTCTCTAACGAAGAAGCTGGTGCATAACCAACTTCATTTTTATTTTCTGTTTGGATTGCAACGCCGCATCCAATACATTTAAACGTCTCAGTCAAACTTTATTCCTCCCAATTAATTAAACCTTTTTTCTTCATGTTACGCATAATTCTACGCTCAATTTTTCGATTAAAACGAGTCATAAATCCATCTGTTTTTGCAACTGGAACAACTAAAATCGTATGTAGCCCAACACGATTCCCACCAAGCACATCTGTTAATACTTGATCTCCAATTACAACTGCTTCTTCCGCACGCAGATTCATTTTCGTCAGCGCTTGTTTAAAAGCACGAACAAGTGGCTTACGTGCACTATGAATAAACGGAATACCAAGTGGATCAGCAAAATCTTTTACACGTTGTTCATTATTATTTGAAACAACTGTCACTTGAATGCCGTGTTCCTTCATTTTTGCAAACCATTCTTCCAATTGCGGTGTCGCATTCGGACGATCCCATTCGATTAAGGTATTATCTAAATCAGTAATAATTCCTTTTATACCTCGGTTTTTCAATTCTTCAGGTTGAATATGATACACGTTTTTCACGTATTCATTCGGTAAAAATAAACTCACTTTCTTTCACCTCTTTGAGGAGTTTTATATGGTTCAACTTCCATTTTGAGAGCGTCTTTCTCTCAAAATGGTTAGCTGAACTTATCGGGCTCTTACAGGACATTCTTCTTGTGATTTTCTGTAAAAGCGGGATAAATCATCTAACAGCTACTGTCTGTTAAAATTGAATAAAATTTTTCGACAGCATTTTTCGATTATGCATCTGTGGATAAACTTGTACACAATTTCCCTCTTGTTAAATTCAGTCAATTCAAAAATTATCAACAATTCCCCACATCTTATCCACGACAGAATGTGGATAACCAACAGATTGTGACATAAGACAATTTTTGGTACATTAAATGAGACAAATTTCCTTTTTCGCAGGAGGTGAACCGCCTTGACGGCGAAACATATGGAACAGTTATCTACTGAATTACTCACTGAGTCTTATTATAAAGCAAAAGAACTAAATTTAAATCCTGACTTCATTTTACTTATTAAACAAGAAATCATTAGACGTTCATTAGAGGACAAGCTTTTAAAATCGTCTTAAGTATATATACAGTAAAACTTCCATAGGTGGCAGTTAACCACTTATGATTAGTTAAATGAGATCCCCTAAAGACATACTACCTATTACGTGAGAAATAGATACTGCTTCACCTGTAAAAAGAGCCATCTTATAAGACGGCTCTTTTATAATCGAGTTGCCACTTTCTCACCAACACGAACCTCTCGTCCACTAGCTAATGATTGAACAACTTCAACCATACCTTTTTCAAATAATAACACGACTGTGGAGCCAAATGTAAAATAGGCCATCTCTTCACCTTTTTGCATAGTTTCTCTCTCATGCAACAGTTCAATACTATTCACAAACATTGCACCTACCTTAACAAGCGCCATCCGCTCGCCTTCGCTCTCTATCTCTGTTACAGAGCGATAGTTTTTAGACAACGTATCTCTTCCATATTTCATACCTGCTGCATTAACAGGGTATGACTTTCTTCCAAGTACAAAACGCTCTGTCACTGTACCAGAAAGTGGACTATGAATACGATGATAATGGCTTGGGCTTAAATAAATCACCATGTATGTACCACCTGCGTAACGCGTTGCCCTTTCATCCGTACCAAGCATGTCTACAATAGAATACTGTTTCCCTTTGATTTCAAACATTTTTGCCTCATCAATGGGACCATGATCTGCAAAAACGCCATCAACCGGACTCACAATAGCAGACTCTTCTGTATCAATTGATCGTTTGCCCTCTTTTAATTTACGCGTAAATAATTCATGAAGCGTTTGATACTCTTTTAATCCATTCTCCATCTCATCTTGGTTAATTTGAAATACCTTCGCATAAGATGGAATAATCATTGAGCTTAAACGAGACTGTGCAAATTTACGCAATATATAAGACGTAAAACGACCGTTTGTAAGTTCAATCAATAATCGATATAACGTACGTCGCAAACTGCGAAACCCCCTACTATGATATATAATGTTGTAATAAGACCCTTACATGTAGTTTTTCCTATTCTTGTTTCTATATCATAAATTATTAGCACCTTTTAATATTACAGATAGAACCCATCATTTTCAACCGTGAACATGGATTTATCATAGGAGTTTCATTTTATGTAAAGAAGAAAAGTGCCTACCTTTCAAATAAAAGCAAGCACTTTTCTTCTTTAATATTTCCCTTTCTTCTCCTTCTCCGCACGACGAACCCATAAATTTTGATTAAAATTTATGGGTTACAGCAATCAATGCATTCTATAAAAATATGCCAACTCTACGAATCGCATTTTTTATCATCTAATTTTTTTACTTTTATTAGCAAAACACTTCCAACAACAGTAATATTGTGTTATCTTAATATAGTAATAAGATTTTCTACTTTTGTATTTGTAATGTCATAACAAATGTTTGATCAGAAAACCGTTATCTTATCAAACAGCAACAAAAAGCCCTGATGCCTACTTCATCAGGGCTTTTTGTAAGTTATCTAAGTCAACTTACATAAGACTCATCAAAATACATCCAATTAAAGGTTCTTCCATTGAACCTAACTTCCTTAGGTTCTTTTTTTATTTACATACATTTACCAATATTATTTTTCGATATTTTATGTTAGATTAAATGGCGTGACTTTATCCATGTCACCATTGCAAATTTTTGCCCCATTAATAATATGGGGTCTTTTTTATTAAAGTGAAATTTTTTATTAATACCTTATAATTTCTTTCTCAACAACCAACACATGGAATTAAATTGCTATTTTTGATAATGTAAAGATAACCCTAACGTTTCCATATTTTTTTATCAGGACCTGTAGCGCATCGCAGGTCCTAATTATTTCCTATTAAAGTTAAACGGTGATATATGTTAAAATTCTTTATGCAAAACACTTGTCTATTCAAAGAGTATCCTCTAAAAAGCTCTAGCCGTATGAAAGCTAGGGTTTTCCCTGTTTGCTCACCAAATACAACTTTCTATTCGTTGCGATAGGTAATACTTTGAAGTTATCTCCATCTTTTCCCCCGCTTAGCACTGTACGTGCGACTTTCACCGCATACAGCGCCCCAT
>NZ_JAVBXD010000072.1 GCF_030756675.1 Bacillus multifaciens | reverse complement strand
ATCAAGTGATTGTTTTCATCAAATTCTAAAACAATCACTTGATACTACACCCAAGATGGAATATAAACATTACTATTTTAGGTGATAAGCATTTGAAACTTAATACAAATTCTGATACCTAACGGACCCAACGATTTAACTTCCGCTTTCGAGAATTATGTGAACACGAAAGTCCTCCAGTTAAACAATCCGGAGGACTTTTAATAGTTTTCTAAGTTATCTTCCAAATACACTCAATCCTAAATAAATCAAACTATAACTAATTAAAGCACTTGCAAGCATCAAACTTATTTTTAATAATTTGTCTTTTATATTAGGCTTTACTTCACTTACAGGTTTTCCCTCTATAAAATCAACTATTTGACGATAAGTTTTTAAATTATGCTCTTTTTTTATGTTTTCAACTTTCAATGATGAAAACATAAACAAAATTGTGAGTACCCCAGGTATTATAAGACCATAATAACCAAAAAAGTAAAATACGGGTGCAATAGAAATAGGAAGTAGAATCATCAATCCTAACATGATGTAACTCCACTTAAGAAAAGTTGATTTTTGAAGTTCTTCTTTCATGATCTTTACATCTCCTTTAACTAAATCATCCAGGGAGACATTAAAAAGAATACTCATCATTAATAAATTATGAATATCTGGGTAGTTTCTTTCATTTTCCCAGTTAGAAATAGATTGTCTGGAAACATGAATTTTTGCTGCTAACTCCTCTTGGGACATATTATCCCGTTTACGAAAATATTGTATCTGTTTACTAATGTTCATCTATACATCTCCCTTAAGTTTGAGATTAAGTTAAAGGTTAATTAAAGACTACCAAATTTCTTTATAATAGCATGATTTTACAGTGTAAAAATGTTTTATCATGCTATTTTCCCCTTATTTTTCAGTATGAGTGCTGGCGGTTCGTCGGGTACAATTACTGATCCAAATCAAGCAACTGTTTAAGAAATAAACCTCTACTAGTACCTCTGTCAGGGTTAGTTTTTTTGTTTTAATCTTGTCTTTTTATATATTGCAAATCGAGCAAAGCGACAATCGTTTTCGGACAAGCAAATGAAATTTCGAGAACGAAAGAACGGTAAAGGTTCTAGGAAACTTCCTAGCAAGTCAAAAACGATGTTTTTGGGGATTATCATGGTAATCCCGTAGCTTGCCCACTCCCTTTGTTTGGATCTTGCCCTTTGGTCTTCCATTGCTTTTTGTTTGGAGTGCTGGCTCGTCGTGTGGGGGCGAGACCCCACGGTTTGAAACGTAACGTCATAACGGATAAGAACGAATCCAGAACGAATGATCTTGGCGGTTCGGCTCGTATACTTGCTAGTCCAAGTCGAGAACCATTGCATTGCTTTTTGTCCTTCGGCTTGGCGAGAAAAGCACACGAGCCGAAAAAAGTTTTGCAAGGATGGAGCAAAGCGAAAAGGGTGGAGATTTTTGAGTGGTTTTCTCAAAAATACGACCCGTTCCTTGCGGAACTTTTAGCCCTATATATAAGAGTGAGAAGAGCAAAATGAAGAAAGTCAGTAATAGCAAGGGTTTATAAGACATAAGGTGTTAAAATTTTTTAACACCTGTGTTAAAAAATTTTAACACCTATAAAATGGGAAATGATAAATAAAAAAAGATGTCAATATAAATTGACATCTAAAATAAATAAATTGGTAGTTTATGTTTTTTTCTATTACCTTCAATTTTGATATTACGTAAAGCTTTTGAAAAAATTTGTTGAGTCGCTCTATCAATATCATCTTTAGGTGAATTACATAATATATTAGGATTAACAAACCAAGTCCTTGCTGAACAAGTTCTTCCATCTTCAGTTATTACACCAGTTTCTGCCACTCCTAAAACTCCTTTTTCAAGCAATTCATTCATCATTTTTGAAATAGAAGTCCTTGTTTTCCCTAATTTCTTAGCTAAATAACTAGGAGACGCTGCATTCGGTTTTATATCATCATCTTTATTTTTTTCAACAACAACATTTGATTTAAATTCTAGAAATCTTGAAATATCAAATAAAAATGCCTTTTCCGGTTGAGTTAAATAGCCAATTTCACATAAATAATCAATATTCTCTGTAATCATTTGCACAAATCTCACCCGATCCGTAGGTTTTTTCTTTTTACCAATAAAATATTCTTCTCCACCAGACATTTTACTTAATACTTGTAGCATCATGGCTCTTTCTTCTTCAGAAAGTCCACCAGTGCCTTCAAGTTTTTCATAAATACTATTAATTTTGCTATCTCTTTCTTTTGCTTTTTTTTCAGCTTGTCCAAAATCAATAATTTTCTTTGTCATATCTAGTTAATTCCTCCTTAAATTGAGGGAATCAACAAAAACACCTATTTTTTGCTATTTGATTATAAATCAAATTATGATAATCTATAACCAGATAATTTTCTTTTAGGTATTTTCGTAGAATACCCTTTTAAAAGAGTCATGTTCCCGCATGGCTCTTTTTTCATTCTATCACGTTTTCAATAACCTGAAAGATGGAAACAAAGTTTCCCCATTTTTTTTATCTTTCCATATCAAATCCTCGATGTTTATTGCTCATTTCCCTCTTATACTCACGTTCAAATTGATTATCTATTCCCTTATTATCCAATTCATTTTTAATAATCGCTCTAAACGTCTTAAATTGCTCTTTAAAGACTTTTTTTGTTTCTTGATATAAAACCTTTATATTTGTCTGTAAATCTCTTATATGAGCTTTTAAAGAACTTATTTCAGTCTTTAACGTCCCCACTTCTTTTTGCAACTGACCTTTTTCTTGTTTCAATGTCCTATTCTCTTCCATCCAACCTTCTGCAGTCATTCGTAAACTTTGATACTCTTTCACAAAATCTGTTTTTCTCAAACGCTCATAATCCTTTTTGATAGTCACCGCTGCATTCACTTGTTTTGTTAATTCTTGATATTGTTCTGGTGATAACACATAATTTCTTGTCTGTTTCTTCGTGATTTCAGCTTTTCCAAACATCTTATCCTGTACTTCTGTTATTACTTCTTTACGCAAAAATGGAATTTTAACAGGTTCATTTGGTACTTGATCGGCAACACGATCTAATTCTTCTTGCTTTTGTTTTACTCTTTTTTCTAACTCTACATAACGCTGGCCAATCAGCTGCAGCTTTTCACTTCCACTTTCCACTTGTTGCTTCACTGTCTCTAATTCTTTGTACTTATCAACGACATCACTTTCCAAACGCTTTTTCACCATCTGTAATTCTTTTGCTTTTTCTTCAGCATCTTTCAAATGATGATCAACAACTTGTAATTGCGTTTCTTTTTCTTGTACTTGATTTTCAACAAATGATTTTGTTTCTGCATATTCCTTATACTGACGGACTTTCATGTACTTGTGAGACCCTACATTTGCCCTTTCAAAATCAGGAATATGTTCTTTTGCTAATTCCTCGATATAAGCCGTCTCTAATGTTCTCCAATTCGCAATGAGTTCCGTTCCTTTTCCTTTTATGCCTTGTTGTTGCAAGGCTCTATCCATTCCGACACGCCTCGTTAAGCCTCGACTACTTTCGAAATTCGGTACATAGTTAATATGTAAATGTGGATTCGCTTCATCATCATGTAAAACCATGTTATAGACTGCTAGATTTGGATTCCGCTCTTGAAACGCTCCAGCATAGCGCTTCAGTGCTTCTTTTTTGGCTTCCCTATACTTTGGGTCGTCTTTGCCTTCCCCAATCGCTACGACCAATTCTCGTTGCTCATGTGTCTTATCGTCTTTATGTATTTTTCCATAGTAGTCATCAATCTTACGGTCATTCCGTTTTTGTTTCTTGTTATACTTGTCCACCGCTTCTTGAAAGACATCCTTGTATACACTTCGGATGTCCTTTTGAACAAAGTAGATATTCTCGTCTAACCTGGATGGATCAATGCCAGGATTCCCATGAATGTTTTCCCTGTTATTATGGCTCAATGAACTTTGATGAGATTGATTAAATGAGATAGACGCCAACATAAAGTGCCACCACTTCCCCTAGATTAATTGATACCATAAGTCTAGCAAAGCGACGAAATGGAGTCAATTAACGTAACCCTATACGTATTTTGACACTTACGCATCAAAATCGATAGGGGTCTGCGACGCTTGTCGGCTTTGCCGAGCCATGCCTAGCATGGAAAAACCAAACCTTGGGCGTTGCCCAAACCCACTGGGGAACTCTTCCCCAGACCCCCTTCATCCAACTCCCCAACCCCTCATTCTTTGAGGGGCTCCCTCGCCGGTTGGCAGGCCAAAACGGTTAACGTTTTGACAATCCAAGAGGGTCGCATAGTGAGTGTGTCAACTCCTTATCCTCCCGTACCCTTTCGGGTTCGGTCCGGTACCGTTGACACACGCCATGCTACTACTTCTTATCTATTTCAGCACTATCCCTTTTTAATTCTTTCACAAAATCCTGTAGATTTTGTCCGTATGTTCCTAAAAAAACATTCAATTCTCTCTTGATCCATGAGAAAAAACAACTCTGCAACACTTGTTTTATCCAATATAAATTGTTTTCCATTTAGATGAATTGCCATTTAATTTTTATACAATACATCGTCTTCGTCAAAATCATCCTCTTCTTCCTCCATATCAATTAAACAAAAGAATGCGTCTATCCAAATCCATTCCACTATATGATCCAGTACCAGCGTTGCTGTAACCAGGGGCAAAGTAGCAAATTCGTTTAAATATATACGTGTTTTTCAGTAACAAAAATGATTTCAAATAATAATGTTACGAATTATTTTTGATACGGTATTTTGTTACAAAACAAATTACTTTTCTCTTAATCACAGCTATGTTGATATTGGACCAACAAATATTTCTTATAAGAATACAGAAAAACCCCGAATCATAAATTTTTTCAAATGTCCACGATTCAAGGTACAGTTCACATTTCTAGATTTTAAAGTCGTTTTTTATATCACTTTTAAATCTTTTTTGTACGGAAGAGCGATCTTATAAAGAAGAATGTTAAGGTTTAGTTATCTAATATCAGTTTTATACTACTTTCTATTCTATTATTAGTGAACTACACACCACTTAAAATTCTAACGAATTTTAAAAGTAGGGACTTATCAGTTCGATGATGAAAGCAACCTTCCATCTTCCACCACCTATCGTTAAATTAACATCCTTCACACGCTTAAAAAAAGAAAATTCTTTCGGATAATACATTAAAAAAGAGAAGCTACTGTTTTAGCTAAAGATAACGAAGCATCCACAATAAAAGGAAGTGAAAAAACAATTGATACCTTCCAATTTTTTTTCTTCGCTTGAAATAACAAAAGTATTCCTATGGAACCTATAAAGGATGTGAGTATAAAAACACTTGGATTATAAAGATTAAGCAAAGTAATGATTAAAATATTCACAATCATTACCAAACTTTTAGGAATGAGCATATCTGACATATTAGATTTAGTATCTGTAACAAAAAACAGTAATAAAAACTTGGCAATAATGTACGCAACAACGGTACCTAACAATGTCATTAATACTGAAATAATTAGTATAATCGTTTTTGGAGATACCCTGTCAATAAATTGGGATAGACCTTTTATTTCTTCATCAAATTTCCCTCCCACTTCAATGAATAATGATACAAAAAAGCAAGTCAACATTGTATAAATAACAAACCAAAATAAAGATATTAATCCAGGGTATTTCCCCATAAAATATTCCCTCCTTTTAACATGATATTATTTGAGTGTTTATCCAACTTTTCATTTATCAAACTGTGAGAAACATATATTATAGTAGATTTATTTTTTTTTGCACTATTTATAAGAGTATCTGCTATCATTGAAATACTGTCCGAATCTAAAGTGGACATGGTTTCATCAATTAATATAGTATCCCAATCTTTCACAAAAATAAGTGACAAACCAATTTTAGCTTTCATCCCTGTTGAGGATTTGCTGTATGAAACATTCAAGTTCCCATCAAAAAATTCGGTTACTTTTGCAAGCTGTTCCTCAGAAGGATTAAGATCAAAGGTTTTCCACAAAATCTCTAAATTCTCTTTGAGAGTAAACGGATGAATCCCCACTGGTTCAACATTTAAATAAAGAGTTTGACCATTCCCTAGAGTTAATTCACCCAAATACTTTTTATCAAGACCAGAGATCATTCGAAGGAAAGTACTTTTTCCTACCCCATTTTTTCCGATAAGTCTAAATAAACCGTTCGGGATTGTTGTTGTCACTTCATTTAAAATAACTTTTTCATTAAATTTTTTTGTGCATTTTTTTAGTTCTATACTCATTATCTTTTCCCTTTCCTCTTTATCCTACATAACCCTCTAATAGGGCAGCAACTAACAATACCAGTAACGATAATAGATACATAACTAACAATCTTTTCTCTTGGCGAAATACTTCTGTTAAAGATTTACTAGAAATCAAAACATAAAGTATATACTGGCTAACCCCTTGATAAAACAACATATTAGGAAATTCTAATAAAGCATGAGGAAATAAATGGCTCATAGCTTCATCTTTTCCTAATAACCTAAATCCCATGGTTATTTGAAAAGAAGATCCTATTAAATCAGTTGCTTGAAGTATTGGAGAAAAAATGGGGAGCAATAAATAACAAAGAAAATTTTTAAAATTTGAAGTCAGAACTGTTATCATAAAATCAGTCCCTAGACTTGGAGGACTAGATTCAATTATGTTTTTGTCTACTACAATGCCAAAAAACACTCCTAAAAGAATACATATAGAGCAAAATACAAAATAGTACAATAAAAACTTATGTATCCTAACCACTGTCTGTCCCTCCTCCCGTTAAACAAAAGTAAGTATAGTTGTTATTATTAAAAATATTATTGGTAAGGTCATCTTAAGCATTTTTGATTCATTACCGTTTAATAACATTTCTGACTTTCTAAAATACACAATCCCAGCCAATAGACTCATTGGAATAGCTATAATATTTTTAAATATTATAGTGATGCTAGATATACTCATCATTGCTCCGAACAGTCCGAAAATACAAATAATAATTAAAATAAGTGAAAATAGATAAATAGTACTTGATTCAAACCTTTTAAATAATGAAATTTGGTTAGCTGATTGCATCATTTCTGTTCTTGATTTATCAATCATAATCTCTTCAGACTTTGAACCTATTAAAATTTCTACAACAGTTATGTAACTCACTTGGAAAAACATTAATACAGGCAAAGACTCAATTCGAGCAGCAAAAAGTTGTCCAAAGTATCCAATAACAGTTGATACTCCACCAATAAATAATAATACCCAAATATTGTTTAATAAATATATTTTCAATAATCCTAAAATACCTTTGGGACGGAATAAAGAACCTAAGTCGTTTGAAAACAAGGTGGTTTTAGTTCGGTAAATACTAAAGTTAAAAGTTATACATACATAAATTAAAATCAATTGTACAAAAATTATTAATAAAGTCCATTCCAAAAATGAAGAAATCACAAATAGACATTCTAATAAAAAAAGAACTCGTATCAATATACTCAATAGTCCAAACGTTAATTTAGAAAGGAAACTGACTATAACTGTTGCTATTGCCAATATAACAATTAAAAATTGCCCTAACACTAGACCGAAAAAAAATGACATAAATAATGCTAGAATTAATTGTAATGTGTACCCTTGTTTAACAGAAAAAAAGAGATGTTTTAGTAGCTTTAATCGTGAAACATACAACAAACTCGGTGTTTGTTTACCATAAGGTAAAATACAACGGTTGATATTTGCTGTTGCTAAACTATGTACAACAAAAAAAGCAAATACGATTATCATTTTCCCTGAAATTAGTTTAGGATAAAACAAGAATACTAATACTACCAACAAAGAGAAAAAAATCATCCCAAAATAATTGAGATGACCCATTAAACTTTTATCATACAATTTGAAATAATATTTCAATTTAAGCATAACACCTTACCACGCAGCTGCTTTAGCTTTTCCTTTTTTCTTAAGTAGAAAAAGTACTGTTGAAACTATTCCTGCAGTAATACCTCCAACGCCAGTTATAGCTCCAACGATTGAAACAATAGCTGTGGCAGTTTGGTATTGATCAATAAGTGTTACCACTTGGTTTGCAGTACCAGTGCTAACACCAAGAGTACCTGCGATATGTGGCGCACTAGAAAGCATTAACAATCCCGCGGAACCAAACGTTAATGTTGCAGCATAATTCTTAATTTTTTTTTGCTTTTCCATTTAATTAAACCCCTTTTTATAATGATGTTTAGTAGAATTAATTCTCCCGTTAATATATTACACTACTTATATTTAAAAATACAACCATTTATTCCAAAATTTGTTTAAAATCTACATATATTGTAATTTTACTGTAAAAATTTGACTTACTCGATTGTTATTATTTAGATAAAATGCTATAATTTATCTTATGAAACTAAATAGTAAAAAAAGAGATTTTATTATTGCATTGACAACATTTGTTATTTTATTTCTTCTTAATTTTATTTCCAAAACTTTTTTCTCATCTTTTAATCAAACTAAAACTCATATTATAATTGGTTTAATATTAGGATTAATTGCGGTGTTGTTTTCCTTAAAAATCATTTTTTCTATTTTTTGGACAAAAACAAAAAAATAGATTCAATCTTTAATATTTAAATAAACCAATTGCAAAGTGACACTTAAAAATAAAAAAAGAGATAGTGAAAAGCTTGCCATCATAGACCACAAAGTAAAAACACAGAGATTTGTCACCTCTGTGTTTCTTTAAATTTCCTCTGATTGAACTAACACGACATAAAAAAGAAAATCGTACGTTTAAAAAATATCTTCCAATAAACTCAATTTTAGCCGTGATTCTTTTGTAATGTTCTTTATTTTTTTTAGATTTTACAATTATGGTAAAATTCTATTGTTGAATACTACATTCATACAAGGTTAACATAATCTCATATCGATAACAAAATAAAAAAGGAACTGACTCATAATCTTATAAGTCAGTTCCTTTTTCACTCTTTTTTATAATATATGTAGAATTTCATAATAGTAAAAAAACAATATTTCTACTCTGTCCGTAGTATTGGCCCCACCTACGCCAGATACCCTGATAGCCACTCGTGCCATCCACCCCATTATTGGAATTTCCGTATCCTCACAATCCCCGCATAAATTCTTGTATATATTATTCGTTCAAAATAACAGTAGTTGCTATAGGTATTCTTAAATATTTAAGCAAATACCCAAACATACAAAGGAGATCCCTTTCAATCCTCGAATAACCATTGAGAAGAAAGATCAAGAGCGTTTTATGCTATTCTAAAGAGCGAGGTGATAGCGTGGAAAGATACGAATATGTCTTGCTAAATAAGGAGATGAGCGAGCGGCTAGGTATCGGAATAAGCACTTTAAGAAAATGGGCTGCCTCGCTAGAAAAGAACGGGTATGGCTGGGAAAAGAATGAGGATGGAACCCGCTACTATACCCGCTATGATGAAGATACACTTATTTTGTTTAAAACTTTAGTAAAAGAACAAAAGTTTAATTTGGAACAAGCTGCAAAGGTTATTGTATCAAGGCGTCAAGGTGGACGCTCTTTAGAAAGAGCGGGGGGCGCTCTTCAAGAAAATAAAAAGGAATCCCCAAACGAAACCCATTCTGATACCCGCTCTTTAAATCCTATATCAACTGAACCATCTGTTTTAACAGAAGAAGCTATACAATCATTAATGAATTATGTAAAAGATCAAGAACAACTTAACAAAAGTCTTATAGAGAAAATCCAAGAAATGGAGCAAGAACGGAACTCTTATCACGCCCTGTTAGAAAAAATTGAGGATGAACGTAAAGCAGATCGTGAGCTTCTTAAACAAGTGGGACAGCAATTAAAAAGACAAGAAGAACGAACAAATGAAAGAGATAAAATGTTGATGGAAAATATACGGAGCATTCAACAACTCGCAGCAGCCAAAGAAGAAGAAAGAAAAAAGAAAGGATTCTTCTCTAACTTGTTCAGTAGATAAATGAATTTCAATTATTGTACATGAAATTTTAAAGGAACAAATAATTATGCATGATTTTATACAGTTTTTTGGCTAATCCAGTAACAACCGAGAACTCTAAAACCGCGCCAGAATAGAAATGTATAAAATCATGCATAGAGTCATAGAAAAGAAAAAAGGCGAATCCCTAATCTTACAAGGGATTCGCCTTTATCCTTGCTACCGATAATGTTACGTTATGTTAACTCTCTATGAATATAATATACAACAAAAATCACACAATGTATTACTCCCCCTAATGGTATAATAAGGAAAAACGGAAG
>NZ_JAVBXD010000071.1 GCF_030756675.1 Bacillus multifaciens | reverse complement strand
CAAGACCGTTCCTAACAGGAACCTGCCGTTATTCTTTCACAGTAGGTGAATGAGAAGGTGATAGCCTTGCGGACAGGAAAAAGGTGAGATTCTTTTTCGGTAGTTGGCTTTTGTCTTGGTTCGCCAACGTTTTGATAGATTTTTATAAGTTTTTTAAACCAGGTTAACAGTGGATTATAGTAGCTATAGTGCAATTTGGATATAATAAAAAAGCAAAGAAAGCGATTTTATCGTTTACTTACGTTGTCTGGAAATACTTCCCTATTTTTAAATGTAGGACTAAGTATGATTATACGAAGTAAACATTCCGTGTTGAAGTTATATGATAACTATAATTAGGGAGGAAAATGTGTGTCAAACACAAACATAACCAAAAAGTTGACTTTAGTATCCCTAGTATTAATGATTTTTACTTCTGTTTATGGATTCAACAACATTCCAAGATCATTTTATAAGATGGGTTATGCCGCTATTCCTTGGTACATATTTTCAGCCATAACCTTCTTTGTTCCTTTTGCATTAATGGTAGCTGAATTTGGTTCCGCCTTTAAAGAGGAAAAGGGTGGTATCTACTCATGGATGGAAAAATCCATCGGTCCAAAATTTGCATTTATAGGAACGTTCATGTGGTATTTTTCTTATATAACTTGGATGGTCAATGTCGCATCCGGTATGTGGGTTCCGGTGTCAAATGCTATCTTTGGACAAGATACAACACAAAGCTGGACTTTATTTAATCTTCGAGGACCTCAGGTTCTGGGGGTTTTAGGGATTGTATGGATTCTTATAGTAACCTATACATCAACTAAGGGTCTGGATAAAATTAAAAAAGTAACCTCTTTAGGTGGTACTGCAGTCTTGTTATTGAATGTATTTCTTTGGATTGGTGCAATAGTAGTACTTATAGGTAATCATGGACATTTGGCGCAGCCGATTACAGGGTTACATTCATTTACTCAAACACCAAATCCTCAATATGCAGGAGATATTATTGCTTCGTTAGCATTTGTAGTATATGCTCTCTTCGCTTATGGTGGACTTGAAGCAGTAGGCGGTTTAGTGGATGTAACAGAAAATCCAGAAAAAACGTTTCCGAAAGGAATTCTTTTATCTGCAGCCATAATCTCTGTAGGGTATTCATTAGGAATACTATTAATTGGAATATTCACAAACTGGGCATCTGTAATGGGTATTGCGAATGTTAACCTAGGAAACGCAAGTTATATAGTTATGGCCAATTTAGGCTACTCACTAGGTACCGCTTTTGGAGCAAGCCATGCTACAGCTACGGCTTTGGGATTTGGGGTTGCAAGATTCATTGGACTTTCAATGTTCCTAGCACTGTCCGGTGCGTTCTTTACCTTGATGTTTTCACCGTTAAAGCAGATGATTGAAGGAACACCTAAGAGATTGTGGCCGGGAAAAATCGGTGAAACAAAGAATGGGCTGCCTGTTAATGCTATGTGGATTCAAGCTGCTATTGTTTGTGTAATGATTGCACTAATTGCTTTCGGTGGAAGCACAATGGCCGCATTCTTTAACATACTCGTTTCGATGACTAATGTGGCTATGACAATACCGTATATATTTATAGCACTTGCATTCCCGTATTTTAAGAAAAAAGTGGAAATCAATAAGCCGTTTATCGTATATAAAACGCAATTGAGCGCAAATCTTTGGACATGGATTGTTGTTCTAACAGTTGGACTTGCAAATTTCTTTAGTATCGTACAGCCGGCTTTAGAAGGGGATATGCAAACAACCATTTGGAGTGTGGCTGGACCCATTATTTTCTCAGTTGTTGCATGGTTAATGTATAGCAAATATGAAAAAATACATGATATAGAAAAGCAGAAATAAAAGAAAATAAGTTAACCTTAAATAAGGTGAAACTTCCATCAGTGGGGGATAAAATTGATGGTAAGTTAATAGGCTTGTCCAAAATGGACAAGCCTGCTTTATAATAATCCAGTATTACCTAATGCTCTATGATGATCTTAAGCATTAAGAAAAACGAAAATATGCCGCGCTTGAATATCCAGGGATTTGTGCGGCATATAAGATCGGTTTAGCTTCGTATAGTTTTAAATAAACAAACTAAATAAAAACTGCTGCTTTCTTTTTATGTTCCAAATTCCGATAAACAAGTGCAAGCAGCATCGACGGTATGGTACAAACAATCATCCCGATAAAGGCGTACCTTGGCTCAATTTCGTATAAATAGGCACCGAAAATTGTAAATACGGCAGTGCTCCAGCTAAGAGCCAGTGCTGAATATATGCCTTGTGCTTTCGGAATCTGTGTAGGTGAAATGTTTTTGACTAGGTATTTCATAAAAGCATAATGCCCCATAGCAAATGAGCATGCATGCAAGGTTTGTGCGATACAAAAAACAATTACATTAGGAAAGGCAAATACTAATATCCAACGTACGGAAGAACCAAGTGCTGCTAGTGCAAGTAAGGAGCCTACTGAAAAGTTTTGAAACTTCCGGTCTGCGATTGAGAAAAAAATGATTTCCGCGATTACGGCAATGTTAATAATTACACCTATTAAATATTTGGGTGCATGGATTTCTTGTAAAAAGAGATAGCCATAATTGTAATAAGAAGCGTGTGCCGCTTGCAGTAAAATTACTATAATGAGTACCAAACTAAAGTGCTTGATATGAAATAATTTTAACATGCCTTCTTTTTGTGTTTGGTCTGATTGCGGCTTTTTAGATAAAATGACAGGTGCACGCATAAAACCAAGACACACGAATATCCCTGTGCCAAGTAACAGGGCCCATAAAATCACTTCATCTCCAAGCATCCCTGTAAAGATAGATAAAATCATGCCGGCTAGGACGAATCCGATGGATCCCCATTGACGGCTTCTCCCGTAATCTTTTAATTGGTTACTTTGTACGAGTACGCCAGCAGCGCTATCTAAAGCAGGCATCAATGTTGGATAAAAGAAATGGAATGCTAATGTGACTATAAGTAAGCTAGTAAAGGAACTTGCCGGAATATAACACAGAATAGCAATCAGCGTGCCGATTCCCGCCCCATTTAATAAGGTTTTACTACTACATTTCCCTGATAAATAAGGAAATGCAAATAATGTAGAAAGGCCTCTTGCAACTAAACCTAAGCTCATAATCAAACTAGCTTGAGGAACCGTAATTCCTTTTGTATGAATCATCCACCCTGTCCAATAGGGTAGGAAAATTCCCCATGTCATAAAAAAACTAAAAAACTGTATACTCATCCAGCGATGTGTGTTCATGCTGTATCCCCTCCCATAGTTTGCATGTTATCATGTAAATACGTAAAAATAATATGAGATATCTCATATTTTTGAGGTGGATTATGGAAATCTACAAAGGCGAGAAAAAGCGACTGCAGTTGAAGAAGAGCTCTATTGCGCATTTATTTTCTTTTCCAGTTGAAGAGTTTATGGAAGTGCACGAGTATCAACGGGATGAATGGATTATTCAAGAAGGTATGAGAACGGATTTTCTATTTTATGTTATTGAAGGGAAAGCAAAGATATATGTAACACATCAAAATGGAAAAGTTTCCTTAATTAATTTTATTAACACAAATGAGTACATTGGAGAAATGGAATTATTTAATGAGGTGTACTATACAAAAGGAATTCAAGCATCAATGAAGACCATTTGTTTTGCTCTTCCTATTCATCGTTGTCGCACACAATTGATGGAAGATGCAAAATTTCTACGTGAATTAACTAAGTTTTTAAGTATAAAGGCAACACTTATGGCTGCAAAGTATTCACAAAGCCTTGCCTTCCCACTTGAAAACCGGCTTGCAGATTTTATTTTGCAAACAGCTTATGAAGGGGTTTATAAGGAGAAACACGTAACGGTTTGTGATTATCTAGGTGTATCCTACCGTCACTTATTGCACGTACTAACACAATTTTGCGATAAAGGATATTTGCAAAAGGAAGGGCGATATTATCAAGTTAAACAGTATCATTCTTTATATGAACTTGCAGAGATGTTGAAGAATAAGTAACCATTTAGATAAAGTGAAACTTTAATCAGTGGGGGTTTTCTTCATCGCTCACCTAACTTCTTAAGAAAAGCGGAAGTGGCTCGTTCAGAATGTGAGGGGGATGGAGCTTCTGACGTAGAGGTGCTTTTTACCTCGTAGGAAGAAGCGAAGCCACCGAACATTCTAGCCACTGGAGCTGGACATTGCTTTCGCCGAATTTTGAGGTGGGAGTATTACTGCTCACGAATAGCGGGATAAAAGTATGTTGTGTAGTAAAAATTGTGATTGGAAGCAAAAAAGTAACAGCCCCCTCTAATTTGATGGAGAGGTGCTGTTTTGTTATTTGAGTGCCTAGATAAACATTTGTTATATGAATAGGTGTTTTGCTCAATCAGGATTTTCTTATCCAAATGAAGAAAAAGAATGACCAAATACAAAAAACGGCTGAATTCCTCCAATTGCACTTTTGTGTACTTTAATATTCTCCTTTAATTACAAAAAACGAGCCTCGAATTGTTCCAGCTAGTTTAGATTTCTGCCTAGCAAACTTAAACTTCCCTTCTAACTCTTTTGGTACTTCCATCCCCTCAGAAAGCTTAAAACCAACCGCCCGCTTCTTAGGGTTATCAACTGTATACATGACGTTGATCACAAGCCCATCCTCATAAATGACGTAAGTAAATTTAATATTTTCCACTTGAAAACGCGACGTTTCTAAAGGTTTGGCCGCAAACTCAATATCACGTTCTTCTTTCAAAATTCGGTTCACATAATCAAGGGTCTCCTGGCTTTCGCTAGCTGGTACAACCGTAAATTCATGCTTGTATTTGTTCATAAAGTAACGGGCTTCATTAGCACGTAAACCAGCAAGCGCTTCTGCTACAGGTGAAGACTCTAAACCAACCGTAGACACATTTTTAAAATCAACGATATAGGACAATTCTATTCCTCCTTTTATCTCCTTATTTCCTAACAACAGGAATCCACATTTCACCAAATACTAAGCCGTTTCGTTGCCCCATCTTAACCGTTGCATTTGGCCCACCAACATAGGCAAAATTCTTTGCTTCTGGCAAGACTTGACCAAAGGTAATGCCGGTAAGTTTATTACTCAACTCATCAGTCGTCTTTCCTTCCCCTTTAACAACTAGGTATTCTCCCTTAGGAAATTGGATAACTCTGGATTCTTCTGGTACCGATGCCTCTGTCATGACGCCAGCATAATGCATCATCTTGTTATTCACCGCTTCGTTCACGACGAAAATGTAGTCATTTGTGGCTATGGCTTTTAAAGTGTCAAGTCTTCCATCTTGTTTGATGGCCCACCAAAAGTCTTCCTTTTCCTTGTTTATGCCAGCATAGTCTGTGTAATCGCTCTTAAGTTCAGTTCCAATACCTAAAACGGTAAAGCTGTCTTTTTCTTCTAGGGTATAATCGGCCATATTCAAAACCTACCTCTTTTTTTAGTAATCAAATGATTTGTCTTTTCATTTGATGAGTTTATAATAGCTTTAAATCATGTCAAAAAATGATACTGTTTAGGAGGCTCCGATGAAAAAAGTTGAACGGATTAATATCATCATGCGGTATATCAACAACCGCGCCCACTTTACAATTTCTGAAATCATGCGAGAATTTAACATCTCTCGTTCGACAGCTATTAGAGATATCAGAGAAATTGAAGCCATGGGGATGCCGCTTGTCGCTGAAGTTGGAAGGGATGGGGGTTATTTTGTCATGAACAACTCTGTCCTGCCCACTGTTCGTTTTACCGATAATGAGATTAAAGCTCTTTTTATTGCCTTTATGGCCACAAGAAATAAACAACTCCCTTATCTAAAGAGTCGTCAGTCTTTAGCTGAAAAATTACTAGGCCTCATCTCAGAAAACCAGCAAGATGAACTGGTTCTTTTAAATCAAACTTTGCTTTTTGAAGGGACCAACCCCAATAATCCCGACCTACTTGATCTGTCAGACCTACCCCATCCTATGTTAGAAAAACTTATCCAAATCCTTCTTTTGGATAGCTATTTATTGATTACTATCAAAGAAGAGAAGGTAATAAAGTCTTATCCCATTTATCTCTTGCACCTTTATCATGAAAAAGGCCTTTGGCTGATTGAAGGTTTTGACTTAAAGGATGAAAAGAGGCAAATTTTCCCTGTCGACAATCTCACCAATGTCAAAGCATACCCTGCGAAAAAAAGATTAAGTAAGAAAAAGATTTTAGAAAAACTAAGTAAGCAGGAAGAAGTAATTAACCTTGTCCTTGAGCTTGGTCCAAAGGCGATTGCCCAGTTCAAAAAATATCATCCTTTAAAAGTTTCAATTTCCTATACGCATCCTTACCAAGCCACGGCCATTCTAAAGACGTTTATCAATGTTAATAATCCCGAAGAATTGACCGAAATAACAAATTGGCTACTTTTCCTAGGTGGGGATATCAAGGTCAGGGAAGTGCCACAAGAGGTATTAGAAGGTTTACAAGAGAGAGTATGCTTATTCTGCCCATAAAGAGTGCTAGTTAAAACCAAAATAAATTTGAGCTTGGTTAGTTGCTTTTGTATAATATTTCAAAATTTGTTCGATATTTTACAATTTGTGTTTCGAATTCCATGTTATGATTAATTGGTAAAGATTAACTTATTAAAATTCTGAAACACTAAAGGGGAAATCGCATATGAAAGCAGTAGTGGTTAATAAAAACAGCAAAGCAAACATTGAAGTTATCGAAAAAGAATTACGTCCGTTACGTTCAGGCGAAGCATTAGTAGATGTAGAGTATTGTGGGGTTTGCCACACTGACTTACACGTTGCGAATCATGATTTTGGTAACACAGATGGCCGCATCCTTGGTCACGAGGGTGTAGGTATTGTTACTAAAATTGCTGATGATGTTACTTCACTTAAGATTGGTGACCGTGTAAGTATCGCATGGATGTTCCAATCTTGTGGACGTTGTGAGTATTGCGTAACTGGTAGAGAAACATTCTGTCGTGAAGTTAAGAATGCTGGTTATACAGTAGATGGTGGTATGGCTGAACAATGTATCGTTACTGCTGATTATGCGGTAAAAGTTCCAGAAGGATTAGATCCTATTCAAGCATCATCAATCACATGCGCAGGCGTAACTACATACAAAGCTATTAAAGTATCAGACATTAAACCTAGTCAACCTATCGTAATCTACGGTTGTGGTGGATTAGGTAACCTAGCTATCCAATATGCTAAGAATGTATTTGGTGCGAAGGTAATTGCAGTAGATATCAATGACGACAAATTAGCATTAGCTAAAGAGGTTGGTGCTGATATGACTATCAATCCAATTACTCAAGGTCCTGCTGACAAGATTATTCAAGAGGTGTTTGGTGGCGCTTATGCCGCTGTAGTAACAGCAGTTTCTAAAGTAGCCTTCAACTCAGCGGTTGATTCAGTACGCGCTTGCGGTAAAGTAGTTGCGGTAGGTTTACCAGTAGAAACTATGGATTTAAACATTCCACGACTTGTACTAGACGGAATTGAAGTAGTTGGTTCTCTAGTTGGTACTCGTAAGGACCTAGAGGAGGCATTTATGTTCGGTGCAGAAGGCAAAGTAGTGCCGGTTGTTCAAACTTGCCCACTAGATGACGTACAAGATGTATTCGAAGAAATGGAACAAGGTAAGATTCAAGGTCGTATGGTAATTGATTTTAAACAGCACAAGTGTAATTGTGAGTGTAAATAATTTATCATATTTGGCGAGAAGACCCCCACCTCAAACGAAACGGTAGGTGGGGGTAGTTCAATTTGTTTCAACCATCGTTGGTACGATTCTTTTAATAAATATTAAAAAGGTAACTTCTTTGGAATGAGTCCAGTATTAAGCGAAAAAGAATCGCTTATTTGAAGAAGAAAGCCTAAAAAACAACAAAACCCACGGAGAAAATAAATTTTCTCCGTGGGTTTTAATCATTTAAAGGGGTTTTTAGGACAGCCTCTCCTTCTTTTTCGTACTGTCTGCTTCACCGCTATTGAACTTCTTCTTGATTAGGGAATTTATTACTTTTCGTACAGTTTGGTATTAATAATAGTAGTATAATAGTGAATGGGGTGTTAATAGTATGAAAGATATAACCTTAGGTTTACTACTAGATGTTATTGGTGAATTATTTTCAGATGAAATTTCAATTGCCGTTTCGAATACAGAAGAATATATCTACTATCGACCAAGTAAACGAATTGATTTAAAGATTAGCGTCGGGGATCCAATAAAGGAAGGGACGATTGCCCATAAAGCAATGGTGACGAAGCAAAAGGCCTCTGAGTTTATTAACCGAGATGTTTTTGGTGTTCCTTATCACGGAATGGCCGTACCATTTTTAAATAACGGAAAGCTTGAGGGATGCGTGACGGCAATTTATCCAGCTTTAACGGATGGGAAATCGGTCGTTACTTTGAAAACAACGGACGGCTGGGTTCCTGTTCCTTTTTCAAAGGTCATGTATTTAGAGGCAAAAGATAAAAAGACGTATGTGAATTCAGAAGAGTTATCAGGAACACATAAATACTCTCTGCAAGAATTCGAATATTTGCTTCCGAAGGATTCGTTTATTAGATGCCACCGCTCATTTATTGTAAATGTGAATCATATTAAAGCGATTTATCCTGATACCCATTCTACTTTTTTACTTTCGATGGATAATGATGAGAGGGTACCAGTTAGTCAATCATATGCTAGTTATTTTCGTAAGCTTCTAGGCTTCTAGATTTTTCTGCTTTAGAACCTAGATTCGCTATTTTATCTGAATTTTCGGTATCGTATACCAAAATCCCTATTTTAATAGTGTTAATGTGTAAAATAATTATGAATATTCATTAAGAGAGGGATTACATATGGAGAATAATTTGGATAGAATCAGGGATCATCGTCTGAAGGGCCGAGTAGTTACACCTGAAGAAGCGGCTTCCTGGATTGAAAGTGGAATGACTTTAGGCTTAAGTGGGTTTACACGTGCAGGTGATGTGAAAGCAGTCCCATTTGCGCTGGTGAACCGAGTTAAGCATGATAAATCTTTTAAAGTAAATGTTTATACTGGAGCTTCCTTAGGCTCGGATGTAGATAAATTATTTGCTGAAGCAGGAATTTTAGGAAAAAGATTGCCTTTCCAAGCCGATCCAACTATGCGAAAAGGAATTAATAATGGAGACTTTTTATTTGTGGATCAGCACTTATCTCATACAGCAGAGCTACTTCGTGCGGACGTTATGGATATAGATGTTGCTATTTTGGAAGCGGTTGCAATTACTGAGGATGGAATGATTATTCCAACCACTTCAATTGGAAATTCTTTAGCGTTTGCCCTAAATGCTAAGTCCATTATTATTGAAATGAATATGGCTCAATCTACACAACTAGAGGGGCTACATGATTTATATGAACCTGGAAAACAAGGAGAAAGATCTCCAATTCCGCTCGTGAAATCAGATGATCGAATTGGAACGATTGGAATTCCGATTGATGTTGAAAAAGTGAAGGGTATTGTGTTTACGAACCAACTTGATTCGCCATCGACGATTGTTCCTCCAGATGAAGAAACTGTTATTATGGCACAGCATTTAATAGAGTTCCTTCGAAAAGAAGTAAAAGTAGGCCGATTAACGAATAGTTTAGCGCCGTTACAATCGGGAATTGGTTCAGTAGCTAATGCAGTGCTGCATGGAATGTTAGATTCGGAGTTTGAAGATTTAGAAGTGTATTCCGAGGTATTACAGGATGCGGTCTTTGATCTTATGGATGCTGGAAAAGTACATTTTGCTTCTTGCTGCTCCATCACGCTTTCTGAAGAGAAAATGCAACAGGTATTTTCCAACTTTGAAAAGTATCGCGACAAATTAATGATGCGCCCGCAAGAGATTTCCAATCATCCTGAAATCATTCGCCGCCTTGGATTAATCTCGATTAATACTGCTTTAGAATTAGATATATACGGAAATGTCAACTCTACTCACGTTTTAGGTACAAAAATGATGAACGGTATCGGTGGTTCTGGTGATTTTGCAAGAAATGCACGCCTAGCTATCTTTGTTACGAAATCGATTGCGAAAGGTGGTAACATTTCAAGCATCGTTCCTTTCGTCTCTCACGTAGACCATACGGAACACGATGTCGATGTGATCGTCACTGAACAGGGATATGCTGACTTAAGAGGACTGGCGCCAAGAGAAAGAGTGGAACTAATTATTGAGAATTGCGCACATCCAATGTATCGTGACCAACTACGTGCTTATTACGAAGAAGCGCAAACAAGAGGTGGACAAACTCCTCATGTTTTAGAAAAAGCTTTTTCTTGGCATACGAATTTTGCTCAAAATGGGACAATGATTGAAAAGGTACTGGAAACTGTATAAGCAAGTAATAATAAACCACATACAGAGGATTCCATTTCATATTAAAGAATTGAAGTTAAGTTTTGAATAAACAATATATCTTCTATTCATATACAAGGACAGGCTTACTTAAGTGAGCTTGTCTTTTTTAGTTACTTTTCATTACTATAATTAATGCCGATTCAAGGATTATACAAATATTTGGTAAAACAAAGTATACTTAATATCAGCACTACATTTAATTGGGAGTGATTTCTATATTTAGGGAAAATGCGAAAAGGATACTTTTATCATTAGTAACAAATCCAATACTAATAATTGTATACGGGATTTTCTGTTATGAGTTAGCTTTATACTGTAAGTATGGAAGAATGAATTACAATATTTATATTTTATTATTATGTGAATCAATTTCATAATTTTCAGCCCTGATATACCAATGGTTTTGAGCACACAAAAAAGGAGTACCTCCCCAAATTCTTGTATAATGGTAG
>NZ_JAVBXD010000070.1 GCF_030756675.1 Bacillus multifaciens | reverse complement strand
CCATGTTTTATTTTCAAGTTTTGTATTTCTTAATTATACAAAAATGTACCATACAGAGAGAGACTTTTTTAGTGTCTACTCTATAGGGTACATTTTAGTAGTATCAAGGCTTTTCTCTCTTAGTAAAGAGTCATATATTGATCGCGTTCCCATTGGTGAACTTGCGTTCTGAACAAACTTCATACCATAAAATCAAATCAAAATAACTATGAAACCTATATTTATCAATAACCTTCAAAATTAGGAACTCAAAATAAATAATATCGTTTCATTATTTTGTGGGCGTTTTGTGGGTACTTTTGTGGGCACCTATTAATAAAAAAACAAAAGAGCACAGCGTGTATATATCGTGCGCCAACACTATATATACCGTCCACCTGATTACGCCAGGTAAACACTTGCTATACTCTCATGAGTTATTTTACATCATGTAGAGTTTCTTAAGCAACGTTTACCAAATTGGTGACGTTGCTTTTTTGTTTCCACAAAGGGGACATATAATATGGAAAGAAAACGTATTGACTTAATTGCCTGTACAGGTAATTACAAGAAATTATCATCATTCACAACTGTGGAAGAATTAAACCAAACTGTACGCACATATAGAGACCTTATCCGCATGTCTGTTAAACGTGCCGATGTACAATCTAGACTTATTGCATTACTTGAAATTTTAAAGCGCCACAGCTGTAAATATGTAGGTGTTAGTTTCCTATGCAAAAATACAATTGCCGATATGATGGAAGTATCTTATAAAACTGTGCAACGTTTAATGAAGAAACTTGTGGACTTAGGCATAATCAAGCAGTTTGCAATGAAACGTCATACAGACATGAATCAAACAGCAAACGCTATTGTAATTCAATCTATTAAAAATGATATGTCCGACAAGCAACCTGCTAAAAAGGAGGAAAAGTGTCCTACAAAAACAACTACTCCTTCTTTAAAACAAAATATAAAAGATATAAACAAACGTAATAATAATGATAATAGCAATACTCCTGAAGATAATATCCAAGAAGCTAATTTTATTGCTCATTGGGTTCCAGATCGTTTTATTAACTTAGCAAGCTGTTTTTACACTGAATCTAAAACAATTCAAGAACTGTGGAAGGTCGTAAAACAGTGTAATAGAGTTGTTAACTATACAACAGGTGCTACAGCATTCAATAAGGACCAAGAACTTGAAATTGGTGTGAAGGCTATCAAAGAATTTGTTATGAAAGTAAAAGCTGGAATGAAAATGAAGCTTAGTATGTTTGCATACTTCAACGGCATTGTAAATAACTTGATGGACAAGTATTTCTTTGATAGAGAATTTATAGGGAATGAGTAATAATTTCCATATAATAAATGTTATAATAATTAGTGTTCTATTTTTAGTTAGTTTAAATTTCAGAGGGAGAATTTCTATATTATGAGGATTTATGAAGCGATTATTTTATGGTTGAAAACTATCGCAAGATATTTCATTACAAAAATAATGGAATATAAAGTGCATATTTTTGTCATTTTAGTAGTGTTAGCAATCTTTTTTTATGCATTTAATTTAGAAATAAGTAATAACAAAGCTAAGGGGTTTTTTGATAAAGTTTTCTGGTTGGATAGTCTGTTGCCAAATATAATAGCTGACATGATAGGAATAATTTTTACTTCTTTTATTATAGCGGGCTTATTCGCTCGAAATAACAAAAAAGCAGAGGAAAAAAGAATATATGGTATTTTAGGAAAAGACTTCGAAAAACTAATTAATCTTTTAAGTAGAAACTACTTATATTTATTAAAAAAAGATGATCTTTATTTATCTTTAATTAATGATAATCAAATTAATAATGACCTAAAAGAAATAACAAAGAAAAAAGATCTAGCTTTTGATTTTTCTTTATTAATCAATAACTATAAAGTATGGGATGTCTCAAAAGGTAGTCTAATACACGATAATTTTATTATAATGATTCCCAAAATTGATACATGGGATAAACTAGTTTGGAAACTTCTTGAAGAAACCGATGAATTGTTTATCAAAAAAGGAAAACTAGAATTCAAATTAAAACAATTAGACAAAAATTCAGATGAATATAAAATGAAGATGACTGAATATGAGGAAATTAAAGCATTATTTATGGATACAGTGTGGACTGATACACCAATAGATGAAAATTTATTAAATGTAAATATTTCTGATTCATTCAATGCTTGTCTCAAATTTTATAAAAAGAAAAATCAAGAATTTTATGATAAATACAATTTTATAATTCCAATTGAAATAAGAGTATCACTTACAGAGTTAGAAACAAATTTACAAATTGCTTCAAGTAAAATATATTCATATACCAAACCTAATACTTATTTCATTAATGAAAACGATGATATTGATGTAAAAAAGAAAGAAATATTAAATATTCTTGTAGTTATTTCACAAGAACTTTTAAATCTATCAAGATATTTTAAAAATGTTAAATGATCATAAAGTGATTATTGTGTTAAAAAGAACTTGTAGAAAATGACTGTAAATGACATTTCAAAAGAAGCATTTATATAAATAAAACCGCCTCTTATTTAGAGTCGGTTTTTCTTTTCATTTGTTCTCCTCTTTTCAAAATATTCTCTCTAAAAAACAATCTATCCCTCACCATCTCTTTAATTGGCACTAATGTTCCTGACTTAATCAAACTTATTCACTTACTTTTTCTTTGTCACACCAAATAGTGGGATATATTTACAATTAGTTTTAATGATGGGATATATTCGACAACGATTTTATGTGTGCATAAAAAAGATAGAAGGGCGCATGATACTCTTCTATTTCAAAATGACTGATAAATCGAAAGGTACGCAACTTGAGTATATGAGGTGAAATAAATTAGTGCAAATAGCCAAAAACTCATTTTTCCATGAGTAAAATTGTATTTTCAAAAAGGCGATTGATGAATATGAAAACTACAAATGAAATGTTACAAGAAATAAAAGACTTTCAGAATAACCAAGTAGAAGGTGTTACTATTATGCATAGTGATAAAGAGGCTGTAGACTTTTGTATCAAACTAGTTTATGAAATTCATGTGGAACAAAAGCATAATTTTGAACCTAATATTGATAAATAATACCACTATATCCAAAGTTTGATATAATTAATTTATTATATCATTGGAGGTAAATTTTCATAAGTTTTGATACAGTCGCATCGGTGCAACGTATGCAACAACTACAACAAGCGGAAGCTGCTGCTGGAAACAGATTAATCCTAAAAAAAGTAACTACAACTTTCGATGCAATATTTATTATGTCTGCAATTCTTACAGGCATCCTTACACTGGGATTATCTCTTATATTATTTGCAATTGTTTATGTAATAAAAGAATCTTTAACCAAAACATACTTAGTACAAAACGTTGCTACAGGAGAAAAGTTTAGAGTTGATAAAAAGGAATTTAAGCAATACAAGAAGGCATTCAAATCGAAGGAAAAAGAAGTTAGAAGTATATCTGATTTATAATAAAAGAAGATAACTATATGGAAACGAAAAAACAAAATGTTAAAAGTGCAGTGAATCAAGGGGATGAAAAACATTGTGGTATAATCATGCCTATTGCTCCAATGGATGGTTATACCGCTGATCATTGGTCTGAAGTAAAAAGCATTATTACAGAAGCAACTAAACAAGTTGATGGAATAAAATTCAAAACCGAGATAGTAAGTAATTCTGATGGTGAAATTGATATTATTCATAAAAGAATAATTCAAAATCTATATAATGCAGATATTGTAATTTGTGATATTAGTGGTAGAAACCCCAATGTTATGTTTGAATTAGGCATGCGATTAACTTTTGATAAGCCTACTATTATTATTAAAGATGACGTAACTGATTTTATATTTGATACAGGAGTTATCGAACATTTAATCTACCCAAAAGATTTAAGATTTAAAAAGATAGTAGAGTTTCAAAAACTATTAGCATCAAGAATTAAAATAACTTATGAGAAATCTCAAAATGATACAACTTATTCAACGTTTTTAGGCAATTTTGGTGAGTTTAAAGTTCCAACTCTTAATCAAGAAACTATTTCAGATGTTAACCAAATAATCTTAGATGAGTTATCTAATATTAGAACGGACATGAATAATGTAAAGAGGGAAATTGCTGCATCAAAAGAACCTTTAAAACAGCGAACATTTAATCATTGGCAACAGTTATCGCTGTCTGAAATGCTTTCGGTTCAAAGCTATATAAAAGAAAATAAAGACATGCGAGAACCTATAGATATTGTAAATGATCAAGATTTCCAACGATATTTGTCGAAACACACAATAGAACTCAACAATGAAAATATCAAACAGATTCTAAATATAATCAGACAAGCTCAAGAAAATAATATGTAACTAAAAGCAGGCTCCCGTTTATAGGAGCCTGCTTTTAGCTTACTTTCACGTATGTTGGACTAGCTGTAATATAGTACACGTTTCCACGAGAATTTTTTACTTTATATTGCGATGATCCATCCACAGAAGTTTTAACGATAATAGTGAATCCTAAACCTGTGTGAAATGCTTATTACACATTAAAAAAACGTCAAATTAACTTTTAAACGTGTTTTTCTGTAAGGTAATATTTTATATAATCTATCCCTAAGCTAGCTAACGGAATACTTATCGCTAAACTTAACGCATAAACCATTGTTCTTATACCTGTATAATCTAAAAATTTATCCGTTAAAAATAAAACTAAAACAAATAATAATGTAGATTTTATAAACATTTTAAGAAAATCAATTTTCATAGCAATTCCTCCTCCGCATTCTATTAAAGGATGCAAAATTCTTCTAATGAATGTATAATGTACACTAAACAGAGGTAAAATAGCAAAGAAACAGAGTGGTAGAGACACCCTGTTTCCTATGTAATACCCACTTATCAGTGAGTGAACGGCACATAACTAAAAGCAACTATTTTTAGCACTCTTAGCCACTCTACTGCTACGTCCATAGCTTGAGTGGTTTTTACATAGGTAAAAATAGATAAACTCAAACTTTTTTGTTCTATATACTCAACGAAAGGTTCAATTAAGTACCTTTCAGCGAATAATCCTAACAAGAAAGTTAAAATCCATTCTTCCACATGCATCACCTCCTTCTAATAAGAACTAATAATCAACAGCATTCTATGGTTGCTTGATTTTAGTTAACTTACCAGAGGTAGGTTGACGATCTCACTCTTTTAACTAACATTACTGGAATAATATAACACAACCTCTGTAATCTGTACATAAAAATAAAAAAGCCGACTCAATTAAGAGCCGGCCTCTACATTATCTAAGCCAATGTACATAAGACTCATCAAAATACATCCAACCTTCAACGCCTTCACCTGTTACATAAATCCAGTTCTCATATCGATAATGAACGTCATAAGCAGAACGCTTTGTAATTTTATTCATAACAGGGTCACCAGTGGATGCACCTTTACGTAAATTGATGTCAGTACCGTTTACCCAAACGACACCTTGAGATTTGCCATCTTTATTGATTTTCGCTACATCGTCACGAACCCAGTTATTTTCCGCAATTTTATACCAGAAATGAGATCCGTCATGATGCCAAGCAAGGTAAATATGTCCGCTTCCTTTTTGTACTTGACGTTTAACTGCTGCATCAGTAGATGGAATTTCTCGTACATTTGCAACATCTACTGTTACAGTAATACTACCTAAATTATTTGTTTGCCAATCATGAGGTAAAACAACATCGTCATTTTCTCCTGCAAAGTTGCTATCTCCTACGAAAAACCATTCAAGTGATTTATCGCCATTCAAGTAGTTTACATCACAATTTCCAACGCTTTCTATATAACCGCCTGTTGCATTGTCTGCATATTGCCATAAATCACATGGATATTTCGGTTTTGCTCCGTAACGAGGAATCCAAAGGAAATCAGCTTGTACATTTTGTAATCCATATGAGCTGTACATATGATGAGATACATAGATAGAAGCCTACTTTCCACCCTGCAGCTTTACAAGTATCGATGAATGCCTGTGACGCCCTCGCTAGGTTGGTACCACCACAGCTAGATAATGTATCATCTTCAACGTCTAGCACTAAAAATTTAGCGTTAGGACTCACACGATCCATAAAATCTTTTGCTTCTACAATTGCATCTTCCACAGATACATAGCAGCCATATGCATATGCAGCATGCGGAATGCCTCGTTCTTCTAAATTTTCTACGTGCTGTTTATATAGATGGTCTGCTTTATTTGAGCCGTATTGCACACGACAGATCGCCAAGGCGATATTTGGAGTAGCTACATCCCAATTAATATTTTCATTCCATTTTGAAATATCGATAATATGTTTAGTCATTATTTATTCTCTCCTCTTAATTTAATAGAAATAAAAAAGAGCAATGTCTTTTGACAGCGCCCTTAGCTTCGTACAGCATTTTTATTGTTCTTTCTTATCTTCATCAGTAAACCATCTTCCTGCAGTAGGATTAGAAATCACCCCTGCTGCAATTAGAATTACTAGAATAGTATCCACATATTCTTGATAGCGACCTGCGTTAAAATGAGGAACAGTATCCATAAGAACCATTCCTAGTAGCGCAAACAAAGCAACCCACAAACCGCGGTTTTTAAATTTTCCTTTCACTATGAATCTCTCCTTTTTCGATTTTCTGAACGTCTAATTTTTGCTTCAATTTCAGAAGCAACACTTTGTAACAAGCGTGCTGGAATCCATTTATCCCAGCCAATGCGTGCGCAGTTAGCTGCAAAGCTATTAAATATGTGATAAATTAACCCACCTGTGATTGTGAAAAAGAATAGATCCGGTAATTTCAACATCATATCTAACATATGCGCAAAAGAAGGCAACAAAAAAAGCACTACTGTACGTGTAATGCCTTCAATTCCATATTGAGATGAATATGTTCCATCTTTTTTGGCAGCTCTAATCCCTGTAATCCAGTCTAGGGTTACAATCCAAATTAGAGTGATAATCCAAATCATATTTGCTTTTCCATATAGAAAACTAATAATTGCCCCTATACCGCCAGATATGAAAGCACCTACTTTAAATTGCGTGCTGCAGATAACATCTGTAATATTTATTGCGTTTACAAGATCGCCGATTCGTTCCAAGTCCTCACCTCCTTCCAAAATAAAAAAGAGAGACGTTTGTCCCTCTTTTTACAAGTTATTTAATTCTTTTAAAATCGAATTTAGTTATCTTTCTTATCAAGATTATTAGAAATTTTATTTAAAATCTCAAGTGCTTCTTTCTTTTCTTCTTCTGTGAATTTCGCATTCTTAATTTTCGCTTCAAGTGATTTTAGTACTTCCATGAATGTACTTTCTTTTGTACATACGTTGTCTGCATAAGAGTCTCCAATTGCCATTATAGAATAGTATGTATCTGTATACCCACCACCTTTATTACCTTTTACATGCGCCCATCCCACAGTATATAAATTACCATCTTTATCTATAGTTATAGAATCATTTGCTCCGCTTGCGTATGAATGTGGAAGTTTCCATTTTAGTGTTCCATCTGGATTGACTGCATATAATTCAGTACTTGATTTGAAATAAATCACACCATTTTTATCTATTGTTGTTGAGCTAACACCTCTTTCGGTAGAATATTTCCATTTTAATGTGTAATCCGAGTTATATGCATACAAGCCATCATTTCCACCTATATAGATAGTCCCATCTTTAGAATAGATTGTTGGAGTAGCATGTGTACCATACATTGATTTTGGAACTTGAGTCCATTGTTTTATTAAATTTCCATCTTTATCTAAAATAATTACCGTATCATTCTGACTACTCCCTAATTGTCCATTAAGAAGTAGTTCACCATTTAAGCCCAAATTAAAACCACGGTGGTGTCCTTTAAGAGTTTTTGTCCATAATTGCTTTCCGTTTTTATCATGAGCATAGATAACACTTTCTGATTCTCTTTGAACTACATTATAAATGGTTCCATCTTTTGATATACGCATAGTATTAGTTGAATAAAATAGCTGGATCATTTTATTTGATACCCATTTAACTGAACCATCTGGATTATATGCCTCTAATCGATATTCTTTGATATTACGTACATAAATTGTACCGTCGCTACCTATAATCGGTGTTTCTCTGGCATAAAAGCCTTCTTTATTAATTTGCCATTTAATTGATCCATCTGGATTTAAAGCTATTAGTTGACCTTTAGCCCCTGAAAAATAAATTGTTCCATCTTCCCCCATAATCGGTGAAGCATCCATGCTTCCCATACCATCTTTAATCCATTTGATTGAACCATCTTTATTAAATGCATATAACTTTCCATTTTGATTCCCTACATAAATTGTACCGTCACGATCAATTGTTGGTTGAGCAAGGAATTGTTGAATACCACCTTTGCTATTAAAATTCTTGTATTCCCACTTTATCTTATTGACTTCCGTTCCAGCATAAGGTGAATTCCTGTTCCAATTCTGTCCGAAAGGAAACTCGGCTTGTAAATCATATTTTCCTTGTTCAAATTGTTCACCTTGTGTGTTACTAGGAAGCTTATTTAAGATATCACGCGCTTCTTTCTTTCCTTGTTCAAATTGTTCACCTTGTATGTTACTAGAAAGCTTATTTAAGATATCACGCGCTTCTTTCTTTTCTTCTTCTGTTAATTTCGCATTCTTACTTTTCGCTTCAAGTGATTTTAATACTTCCATCGATGTACTTTCTTTTGTACATACTTTATCTATATACGTGTCTCCGATTGCGATTAGAGAATAATAATAAGAATCGTCTATAAGTGATCCACCAGCTCCTACAGTATATAGCGTACCATCCGCATCGATTGTTATAGAATTATTTGTATTCGTGTTAGTTAATGCAAGTGGCATTTTCCATTTTAATGTTCCATCTGGGTTTAAGGCATGTATTTCATTGGAGGCTTTAAAATAAACTATACCGTTTTTGTCAATTACTGGTGATTCCGTAACAACTCCAGCAGAATATTTCCACTTTAATGTATAATCTGGATTATAAGCAAAGATACCATCCGCACCACCAACGTAAATTGTGCCATCTTTTGAGTAAATTGTAGGAGCTGAAGATGAATGGTTTGCTGATTGTGTGCTCCACTTTTTAATTTCATTACCATCTTTATCTAAAACATATAAAATATTTCCGTCATTAATGTACAACTCATTCTTTAACCCTAAAGAAAACCCAGGTGCTCGCTCTGCACCTTCAAAAGTTTTTTTCCATAATTCATTACCATTTTTATCATGAGCATAGAGATAATTAGTCTTGTCATCTGTAATTAAAGTGTAAATAATTCCATCTTTTGAAATGAGCATAGAATTAGTTCCGACTTTTCCTTCAGAAATTTTGTTTGATGCCCATTGTTGTTTCCCATTTGAATTGTACGCTTCTAATTTATTTGTCTCTGTATTACGCACATAAATGATACCTTTACTGTCTATGATAGGTGTATCTTGGATATTAACATTGTTAACTTGCCATTTTATTGAACCATCTGGATTTACAGCAGTGAATTTAATACCCGCAACATAAATTGTTCCATCTTTCGCAATAACTGGTGTAGTATGTGCTGTTACCATATCCTCTTTAACCCATTTAATAGAGCCGTCTTTATTAAATGCATATAACTTACCATTTTGATTTGCTGCATATACAGTGCCATCTCGGCTAATTGCTGGCGGGGAAGAGAATGACTGTACAAGATTTCCGTTGGAACCATCGTTAAAGTAAAGTTTGTATTCCCATTTCACTTTATTAACATCTGTTCCAGCATATGGTGAGTTCTTGTTCCAAATTTGTCCAAAAGGAAATTCGGCTTGTAGATCATAATTCCCTTGTTCAAATTGATCACCTTGTGTGTTAGTAGTTTGTGCTTGTGTTATTGCCTGAGGGTTTAATCCTACCATCAAAGCGAACAGTAGCAGCATTAACATAAATTTCTTTTTCATAGTTTTCCTCCTATGTAATAATTTGTGAGACATAACATTTAAAATAATAACATATTAACCATATATATCAATTTAATATTTTGAGTGATTATCAAAATAAAAAGCCTTACTTATTAGTAGACTTTGGTTTCAATTTCTCATTTTCTTCTCTTAACTTTTGATTTTTCGCTTCTAGTTCGATTACACGAGCCAAATAAATGTTTTTCTCTTGGGTGGCTACGTTTAGCTGTTCTTCTACCACTTTTACGTAAAGTTCTTGGTCTGCTGTTATTTTCATTATTAATCACCTTTTCTATTTGATTCAGCCTATCGTCTGTTTTTTGTACATACTGTTGAAAACCTCTTATTGTAACTGATAAAGAGGCATATAAATTAACCCCTTTTCGTTCATCATCTGTGAATGAAAGCGGACAATCATCAACCATAAAACCGTAATGCTTCGGAATATCTTTCAACGTGTATGGAGCTTGTCCACCTTCTTTGTTTTCCCGCATTTCATACAAACTAGCTACATCACTTTTGAAATAGTACTCTTTTATTTTTAAATCTAAAACATCTTGTAGTGCATCAAACTGTAAATCTTTTATGAATGTTTTCAACCTTCGTTGGGATGTAGTTTTATATTCGGTTGCTACGAGACCGCTGTGACGTGAACCATCGCTAGATTTTACTTGCAAATACCCATTCCAATGATCGTCACAACAAACCATTGATTTATATAACGTTATATGAGAACCGATATCCTCAGTAATCCATTCATTTTTATAGTTTTTATGCATGTTATAAAAATAAAGTGCATTTGACGTTATCTTTGTAAATTCTGCATTTTGAGGGTTATCAAGGGTTAACGATGGTTTCCATCCTTGAGTTGAATCATAAGACTTTGCTGTGACAGATTTTGATTGACCGTTATCCCTTACAATAAAACTTTGCGCTCCGTATGTTGCATGATCATTACCATTATTAAGAATCAAACCCCATGAAGCAATGTCTATAGAATTTGCTAACGAGCCGTCTTCTTTATAACCCTTACTATAAAAAAGTCCCTTTTCTAAACCTGTAACAACTCTCTTT